>NC_020908.1:3961000-4272500 GCF_000155735.2 Octadecabacter arcticus 238 | reverse complement strand
AATCAATAGATACTCCCATAGTAGCGGCGAGCGAAATGGGACCAGCCGAGCCATGATTGTGAATAGAATTTGCTGGGAAGCAAAACCATAGTGGGTGACAGTCCCGTATATGAAGCATGAATGGACGTATTAAGTAGGGCGGAACACGTGAAATTCTGTCTGAACATCGGAGGACCACCTTCGAAGGCTAAGTACTCCTTACTGACCGATAGTGAACCAGTACCGTGAGGGAAAGGTGAAAAGCACCCCGACGAGGGGAGTGAAACAGTACCTGAAACCGAACGCCTACAATCAGTTGGAGGGCCCTTGCGGCCTGACAGCGTACCTTTTGTATAATGGGTCATCGACTTGGTCTATCTAGCAAGCTTAAGCCGTTAGGTGTAGGCGCAGCGAAAGCGAGTCTTAATAGGGCGAATGAGTTAGGTGGATCAGACCCGAAACCGAGTGATCTAGGCATGTCCAGGATGAAGGTTAGGTAACACTAACTGGAGGTCCGAACCCACATCTGTTGAAAAAGATCGGGATGAGGTGTGCCTAGGGGTGAAAGGCCAATCAAACTCGGAGATAGCTGGTTCTCTGCGAAATCTATTTAGGTAGAGCGTCATCCGAATACCCCGGGGGGTAGAGCACTGGATGGGCAATGGGGGCTTACCGCCTTACTGACCCTAACCAAACTCCGAATACCCGGGAGTACTAGATGGCAGACACACTGTGGATGCTAACGTCCATAGTGAAGAGGGAAACAACCCTAACCTACAGCTAAGGCCCCTAATTCATGGCTAAGTGGGAAAGCAGGTGGGACGACCAAAACAACCAGGAAGTTGGCTTAGAAGCAGCCATCTTTTAAAGATAGCGTAACAGCTCACTGGTCTAAATAAGTTGTCCTGCGGCGAAGATGTAACGGGGCTCAAGCCATGAGCCGAAGCTTAGGATGCACATAGTGCATGGTAGCAGAGCGTAGTGTGACATAATTCCATGCGTCCTTACCATCCTTCGGGGTGGATTGGACGCAAGGAATTTTCGATGAAGCCGGCCTGTGAGGGATCCGGTGGAGAGATCACTAGTGAGAATGATGACATGAGTAGCGACAAACAGGGTGAGAGACCCTGTCGCCGAAAGTCCAAGGGTTCCTGCTTAAAGCTAATCTGAGCAGGGTAAGCCGACCCCTAAGGCGAGGCCGAAAGGCGTAGTCGATGGGAACCAGGTTAATATTCCTGGGCCAGGTGGTAGTGACGGATCTCGAGGGTAGTTCATCCTTATTGGATTGAATGGGCTGCTTAGAGGTTCCAGGAAATAGCTCCACCATGAGATCGTACCCTAAACCGACACAGGTGGACTGGTAGAGAATACCAAGGCGCTTGAGAGAACGATGTTGAAGGAACTCGGCAAAATACCTCCGTAAGTTCGCGAGAAGGAGGCCCGGTTTCTACGCAAGTATTGACTGGGGGCACAAACCAGGGGGTGGCGACTGTTTACTAAAAACACAGGGCTCTGCGAAGTCGCAAGACGACGTATAGGGTCTGACGCCTGCCCGGTGCCTGAAGGTTAAAAGGAGGAGTGCAAGCTCCGAATTGAAGCCCAGGTAAACGGCGGCCGTAACTATAACGGTCCTAAGGTAGCGAAATTCCTTGTCGGGTAAGTTCCGACCTGCACGAATGGCGTAACGACTTCCCCGCTGTCTCCAACATCGACTCAGCGAAATTGAATTACCTGTCAAGATGCAGGTTTCCCGCGGTTAGACGGAAAGACCCCGTGCACCTTTACTACAGCTTCGCATTGGTATTAGACACAACATGTGCAGAATAGGTGGTAGGCTTTGAAGCAGGAACGCTAGTTTCTGTGGAGCCTCCTTTGAGATACCACCCTTGTTTTGTTTGATATCTAACCGCGGTCCGTTATCCGGATCCGGGACCCTGCGTGGTGGGTAGTTTGACTGGGGCGGTCGCCTCCTAAATAGTAACGGAGGCGCGCGAAGGTTGGCTCAGACCGGTCGGAAATCGGTCGTTGAGTGCAATGGCATAAGCCAGCCTGACTGCGAGACTGACAAGTCGAGCAGAGACGAAAGTCGGTCATAGTGATCCGGTGGTCCCGAGTGGAAGGGCCATCGCTCAACGGATAAAAGGTACGCCGGGGATAACAGGCTGATACTGCCCAAGAGTCCATATCGACGGCAGTGTTTGGCACCTCGATGTCGGCTCATCTCATCCTGGGGCTGGAGCAGGTCCCAAGGGTATGGCTGTTCGCCATTTAAAGAGGTACGTGAGCTGGGTTTAGAACGTCGTGAGACAGTTCGGTCCCTATCTTCCGTGGGTGTAGGATATTTGAGAGGAGTTGCCCCTAGTACGAGAGGACCGGGGTGAACGTTCCACTGGTGGACCAGTTGTCGTGCCAACGGCAGTGCTGGGTAGCTATGAACGGACAGGATAACCGCTGAAGGCATCTAAGCGGGAAGCCCCCCTCAAAACAAGATATCCCTGAGAGCCGAGGTAGACTACCTCGTCGATAGGCCAGAGATGTAAGCGCAGCAATGCGTTCAGTTGACTGGTACTAATGGCTCGATAGGCTTGATTTGATCCAGTAGAAGCAAGGCATGCCTTGTAATACTAGACAATGAAGTCATACACATACCACGAACAGTAATGCTGACTTGGACAACGCTTGATATTGTAAATTCTTTTCTTGGTTTGGTGGTCATAGCACGAGTGAAACACCTGGCTCCATTCCGAACCCAGTCGTTAAGCACCGTTGCGCTGATGGTACTGCGTCTTAAGACGTGGGAGAGTAAGTCACTGCCAAACCTAGTAAAGAATTCCAATATAAAGCGCTTGTATCTCTCATTCGATGATCATTAATACTTAGCAGCCCCTTGGGGCGGCTTTTGTGTTTCAGAATCCCAAATTAAAAAATGATTTAACACTAAATGAGTGACTGAAAAACTATGCCAATAAAGTAAGCCGAGCTTCACACTGTGAAATTACACGGTAACAGCTGTTCAATGGGAGCTCTGACTGAATCTGGTGTTTCTGGGATTTGAAGGTTGGCGGCGTATCTGGTTGATTTGTTGTTGGAAGCGGCCTTGCCGTGGCTCTACCTCAAAGGGATTTCCAGTGGCGAAATGGGCGCGGCCCTCAAGGTTCTTCTGGGTCCTGATGCCGCTGGCTTATCAGCAAATACGGTCTCGCGGCTGAAGCGTGATTGGGCCAAGGAATATGACGGCTGGAGAGAGGCAGTGCTGGAGGATGAACCTTTGGTCTACATCTGGGCCGACGGCGTCCACAGTGGCCTTCGAGGCGAAGATGATAAGCTCTGCGCCCTTGTGATTGTTGGCGTCACAGCCCGTGGCAAGAAGCGGTTCTTGGCTATCGAGGACGGGGTGCGCGAGTCCACGCAGAGCTGGCGCGAAGTTCTGTTGAGCCTCAAAAGCCGGGGGATGAATGCCCCCAAGCTGGCCATCAGGGACGGTGCCATGGGGTTCTGGGCCGCTATGGATGAAGTCTATCCCACAACGCGGCACCAACGTTGCTGGCAACACAAAACGATGAACGTACTCAACTGTTTGCCCAAGCAAAGAGAGACGGATATGAGTAAGGGAATTCGGTTTACAGATGAGTTCAAGCGGGACGCTGTGGCACAGGTTGTCGAGCGTGCCCAAAGCTCGGACCAAGACAAAACAAGTTGGAACGCCGTCGTTCGATGTCCGCGCTGCACTCTTTGGTGTTCTGGGGCACGACCTGACACAAATCCACGGACTTGGACAGTTCCTGTCCCTCAAGTTGGTTGGAGAATGCGGAACAGTACGAGGCGCTCCTGTGGTCCATTTGTCCCAGAATGCCTCCTTCCATTCCAAAGAACAGATCGCACCATCAAACCATGGGATCAAATACTTAGAAGTATCGAAAAATTGAATCGAAACGGATCAACCGGCTGTTTGAAATGGCAATCCGATGTGTGTAGCGCGATAGGTATGCCAGCACCGCTTTTGGCCCGGTGAAGGGTTCTTTGGCGTAGACCACCCATTCGATTTTACGCAGCGGTTGCAGGAAAGTGTCAAAGACATTTCGATCTGCAAGGTTTGTGAGATCGCCGAAGAATTGCAGTTTCCCGGCCTTATGCAGCTTGGCCAGCCCTTCCAGAATGAGCCGCCGATACAAGCGGGATAGAACGTGGACAGACAGGAAGAAGTTCTTGCGGCAGGCGATCCATTTTGAACCATCTGTCGAAAGCCCTCCCCCCGGCACGATCATATGGACATGGGGGTGGTGGGTCATCGCCGAGCCCCAAGTGTGAAGGACCGACGTTATGCCAACCTTTGCCCCCAGATGTTTAGGATCAGCGGCGATTCTGACCACAGTGTCCGCGCTTGCCCGCATCAGAAGATTATAGATCTCGCGTTTGTTCTGATATGCGATGTCAGCAATCTGCTTTGGCAAGGTGAAGACCAGATGGAAATACCGCACAGGCAGCAGTTCAGCCTCACGTGCCGCAAGCCATATCTTCGCTGCACCCGCCTGGCATTTTGGGCAGTGACGGTTGCGGCATGAGTTGTAGGCGATATGCTCATGCGCGCAGTCGGCGCAGCGCGCGACATGACCGCCAAGCGCCGCGGTTCGACAGCGCTCAATCGCACTCATGACTTTGAACTGGTTCAGGCTGATGTGTCCTGCGTTTGCGGCACGCCAAGCAGCACCATGGTCACGGAAGATATCCGCGACCTCCAGTGATCGACTGGGCATGGTGGCCTATGAAGGCTAAGGCTTGCCCTTCTTCCGCTTGGCTCCATTCAGATCATCCAGCGGACTGTCCACTGCCGCAATCATGCCCGTGGCAACGCTGGCATAGCGCGCAGTAGTTGTCAGTTTGGAATGCCCGAGCAAGGCTTGGATCACCCGGATATCGACGCCGCGCTCCAACAGATGGGTTGCAAAACTGTGCCTCAACGTGTGCAGCGTGACCGGTTTGGTGATCCCGGCTTCCCGCGCGGTCTCTTTAAATAGCCGCGATATCTGTCGCGCTGAGAGGTGTTTGCCGCGATAGCCGGGAAAGAGGACCCGCTCGGGTGCAGGAACATCCTTGTCCTGACCGGTCGGCCGTTCTTTCCACCAGTCGCGCAGCAGGCTCAAAATATCGACAGGCAGCATGACGATGCGATCCTTGCGCCCCTTCGATTGCACGATGCGGATGATTTCCTGATCGCTATCAATATCACCAACTTTGAGCCGCACGACCTCGCCCGCACGCATCCCGCAGCCATAAGCCAGCGACAACATCACGCGCGCCTTCAGGCTCGGAGCCATAGCCAGAATGCGTTTAATCTCCTTTTTGCTCAGCACCAGTGGCACTTTCACCGGTTCCTTCAAATGGAAGATCTCGGCCACAAGATCATGCCGTCGAAGGGTCACGCGGAGCAGAAACTTGACCCCTGTCATCGTTTGGTTTCGGGTGCAGATGCTGACGCCGCTCTCGATCAGGTGTTGTTGGAAATACTTCACATCGTCTGGCGTGGCCGTCTCTGGCGAGCGCCCTAACCAAGCCGCAAAACGCTTACAGGCGCGCAGGTGACTACTCTGTGATGCAGGGCCGAGATTGCGCCCTGACATATCGGAAATCATGCGCGCACGAAGGGGCGTCGTTGGTGTCGATTGTTGAATGTTCATCGGAATATCCTCTGTCAATCGAGGCAAAATCACCTCGACCAACAGCACACACCCAAAATCTAGAATCGCGCAACAAATCCCTGTTAAGCCCTACACCCGCAGCAAGCGCCCCTATCGCGGAGCGATTTAGTGCATGGGCGGGAAGCAGACATTCGCTGCGCTTTGCACCGAGGCCCACTGTGCGGGACAAACGCACCATTCACCCCCACGCCACGAGCCGCAAGATGTATGAGACTGAGGCCCGGCTTTATGAGCAAAAGGGCATAGGACTAAACCTACACCCCTTGGGCAGTATCTCACACGCTAGGCGGGTGGTTACTTACATTCACGGGAACTGCAGTGTAGCTTGTACTAGAAGCCGCAATCTACCTCACTTTCTATGGTCATGAGCCGCACACCCATAGAGGGCGGCAAAGTCGTCTTCGATTGTGAACAGACTATGTATTCGGTCGCCAAAGATGTCGCAAGGTTGCGCAAAGACATCGATAAGTCGGGCCGTTGATATGCTTAAAACAGCCCTGGCGACGCTGCCTGCAAGATATATGCCAGAGGACGGCATATAGGCCAGCGACAGATCACGCAACAGCTGTCCAATCAGTGCAGCGTAGTGATCAACGGCATTCGAAATGGCCGGGTTGATTGACGTCTTGTAGGACTGGATCGCAGTGGTTCCGAGCAAGGTATCGTCGCCGGTAACCTGCTGGCAAAACAACGTTAAGCCGCGTCCTGAAAACAGTGTTTCGATCGTTTGAAACAGGTCTGGCGAATGACCGATTGCCTTAAGCATGTCCGACACGTTTTTTGGCATAGAAATATGCCCTGCTTCGACGGCAAGGCAATGAACGCCGTTGGGTGTACTCAAAACAGGGCTAACGTTAAATCCCGTCCCGATCCCGACGACCAAAGATTGCCCGGTCCTTGACGGCAACACGGGACCGTTATAAATGCGCCGCAACTGGGTTGGGAGCAGTGAAGGGACTGCATACCCAAGTGAAGACAAATCGTTGACCAGAATCACGTGCTTACAGCCGAACCGTTGGAGCAATTCGGTCCTTAGAATTGTCCAATTCCGGTTTGTCAGCACCGCTTTGTCACCGTGAACCGGCCCCGCAACGGCGATAACCATTTCATCCAGCGGCGCAGACGCGTGGTCTTTGAGATAGGCCGTTACGATATCGTAGAGGTGCGGCAAGTCGTCATTGCTAAAATTGCGAACGGTTTGCGGGACGATTGCAACGTCTTTGCACAAAGCCAAACGTGCATTCGTCCCGCCAATGTCTGCCACCAAACGCATGCGGCTAATTCAGCCGCAAACCGGTCTCGGGTTCAAAATAGGAGACCTTTCCAAGATCAAACGCCAGACGCTGAGCAGTGCCTGCGGCAGCTGTTGTTTCAGCATGCAAGCGCGCGGTCACGTGTTTACCGCCAAGCTGCATCACAGCAAACGTATCGGCGCCTGCGGGCTCAACAATATCAATCAGACAATCCGCTTGTTGCGTGTCGTCTGTGCGGGCAAGGGCGGCGTCTACGATATCTTCAGGACGCACTCCAATAATGACATGCTCGGGCAAGTCGGTATTGCGCTTGTCTGTCAAAACAATCGGATCAGCGTCCTTGCGTGCGATTTCAATCTGAATGCCTTTGCCGTTCGCTTTTGTCTTGGCTGGGATCAGGTTCATCGCTGGGCTGCCCATGAAGTCGGCCACAAACAAGTTGGCAGGACGATTGTATATCTCGGCTGGTGTGCCAATTTGCTGGATCACGCCGCCTTTCATCACGACAATCTTGGTCGCCAGTGTCATGGCTTCGATCTGATCGTGTGTGACGTAGACCATGGACGCGCCAAGCCGTTGATGCAGGGCCTTGATCTCTGTCCGCATCTCGACGCGCAGTTTGGCATCCAGGTTGGACAGTGGTTCGTCAAACAGGAACAACTTTGGATCCCGCACCAAGGCACGACCCATCGCGACACGCTGGCGCTGACCACCGGATAATTGGCCCGGTTTGCGGTGCAACAGCGGTTCAATCTGTAACTGTGTGGATACGTGCTTAAGCTTGGCGTCCTGTGTTGCCTGATCGATGCCGCGTACTTTCATCCCGAAGGTGATGTTCTTGGCCACGGTCATGGTCGGATATAAAGCGTAGGATTGAAACACCATCGCGATGTCGCGGTCCTTGGGGCTGACGTTGGTCATGTTTTGCCCGTCAATGAACAAGTCCCCCCCTGTGATCGGCTCAAGCCCTGCGATACAATTCAGGAGCGTTGACTTACCACAACCGGAAGGCCCGACGAGGACCAGAAAGTCCCCTTTTTCAATCGACACATTGATGTCCTTCAGGACTTCGGTGGACCCGTAGTTCTTGTAGAGATTCTTAACTTCGAGAATAGGTGACATCTGATTTATCCCTTTACAGAACCAGCGGTCAGACCGCGAATGAAATATTTGCCAGCAACGACATAGACAAGCAGCGTCGGCAGGGCAGCGATGATCGCTGCGGCCATATCAACATTGTATTCTTTGACACCAGTGGTCGAGTTTACGATGTTGTTAAGAGCAACCGTCACAGGCTGAGTGCCAGCTTGGCTAAAGCTCACTCCAAACAGGAAGTCGTTCCAGATCTGGGTGAACTGCCAGATGACGGACACAACGATGATCGGCAGGCTCAGTGGCAAGAAGATCGACCAGAAGATACGAAAGAACCCTGCACCATCCACTTTCGCCGCCTTTGTCAACTCGGAAGGGATGCTCACATAGTAGTTGCGGAAAAACAGCGTGGTAAAGCCGAGGCCATAGATCACGTGGACAAAAATCAGACCCGGAATAGTGCCAGAGATCCCCAACTTGCCCAGCACGATCGCCATTGGCAGCAGCACGACCTGAAACGGGATGAAGCAACCAAACAACAATAATGCAAAAAAGATGTTAGCGCCTTTGAACTTCCATTGCGCCACAGCGTAGCCATTCAACGCGCCGATGATTGTAGAGATAAGAACCGCGGGAATGGCGATCAGAAGTGAATTCAGGAAATATGGGCGCACGCCTTCACATTGGATACCTGTACAGGCGCCAGACCAAGCAGTGCGCCAAGCATCAAAAGTGACTTCACGTGGTAGCGATACTAGATCGCCCGTGCGGATTTCATCCAAAGATTTCAGCGATGTTGTAATCATCACAAACAGCGGCATCAGATAAAATAGCGCAAAGACGCCAAGCAGGATGTAGAGGATAAAGCGCAGAACCAGTTTGGTCGTCGGGCTTTGGGTGCGGGTTGGGGCGTAAGGCATATCAGTCATCTTTGGTCCTCAATTCTGAATAGAGGTAAGGGACAACAATCGTGAACACGACAAGCATCATGACCATGGCTGAACTTGCCGCCTGCCCGATGTCACCGCGCGAAAACGCCATGGCATACATGTAGGTGGCTGGAAGATCGGTCGCGTAACCTGGGCCACCGCCAGTAAGCGCGATGACGAGGTCAAAGGCTTTGATCGCGAGGTGGGCCAGCACGATGAACGCGCTGAGGAAAATCGGGGCCATCGACGGAATAATGATCGCAGAATAAACGCGCCAAGTGGGGATGCCGTCGACCTGGGCGGCCTTGATGATTTCTTCATCCACAGAGCGAAGCCCGGCAAGGAACAGCGCCATAACGAAGCCGGAACTTTGCCAGACCGCTGCAAGCACAACAGTGTAGATCGCCATGTCAGGATCAACCAGCCAGTTGAATTCAAAATTTGCGAACCCCCAGCCTTTGACGGTGGCTTCGATGCCAAGTTCAGGGTTCAGGATCCATTTCCATGCGGTGCCTGTGACAATCATCGACAAGGCCATGGGATAAAGATAAATCGTGCGGATTGCGCCTTCAGTGCGGATTTTCTGGTCCAGCAGGATTGCCAGAAGCAGACCCAGCACCATGGCGATCACGATAAATAGCGTGCCAAAGATGGCGAGGTTCACCATCGCGGTCTCAAACCGTGGCGAGTCGGCGAGGCGCTCATATTGAATGAAGCTATCAAACTCGTAGCGCGGCATTAGACGCGAGCGTGTCAGTGACACCCAAGCCGTCCAGCCGATAAAGCCGTAAACAAACACCATGACGGCGATGAATGACGGCGCCAAAACGATTTTTGGCATGTTGTCTTGCAACCATCTAGTCATGTGAAGTCCCCCCTTTGGTTGGTGGCCCTGCCCCAGATCAGGGCAAGGCCGTTTTCGTAATCATTAAAAGATTACAGGGAGTTGGCGACAGCCTTAGACAACATCTGAACCGCTTCTTCAGAAGACATGTCAGAGTTGAAGTGCGCTGTTACAACGTCTGTGATCGCGCCGGACTGCGCACCAAACAGTGCCATGCCGTGTGCGTAAGACGGCATCAATGTGCCGCCATCGTTTGTAGACGCCATGTCAGCAGCAGAGATCTGCGCGCACTCATCAAAGCCGGACAGATCAACGTCTGTGCGGGCTGGGATGGAACCTTTGTTCATGTTGAACACTTCTTGGAAGTTAGGCCCCATGATGAGTTCAGCCAGCAGTTCCTGACCAGCGGCTTTGCCGTCACCTTCTACAGAGAACATCGCAAAGCTGTCCACGTTGTAGAGATAGCCGTCACCCGGAGTGGAGGCGCATGTGAAATCAACGCTTGGCACTTTTCCAGCAGCGAGGAATTCACCCTTTGCCCAGTCACCCATGATCTGGAAAGCCGCTTCGCCGTTCATGACCATTGCTGTTGCGAGGTTCCAGTCACGACCAGAGAAGTTTGGATCAACATAGCCACGCATGGTGCGCATCTGATCAAACGCTGCAATCATCGTGTCAGATGTCAGCGCCTCTGGGTCGAGGTCTACGAGAGCTGCCTGGTAAAACTCAGCGCCGCCGAGGCCCAGAACAACAGTTTCGAACACAGTCGCGTCCTGCCAAGCCTGACCACCGTGGGCCAGCGGAATGATACCAGCGGCTTGCAGTTTTTCGGCTGCGGCGTTGAACTCGTCCCAAGTTGTTGGCATCTCGATGCCGTTGGCGGCCAAGATTTCTGTGTTGGCCCAGATCCAGTCAACGCGGTGCACGTTTACCGGCGCCGCACACCAAGTGCCTTCGCACTGCATGTGTGCTGCGATGGAGGCTGGAAGCAGGTTTGCCCAGTCGTTGGCTTCTGCAACGCTGGAAATGTCAGCCAGAACGCCTTCGGCATACCATTCCTGAATGGCTGGGCCCTTGATCTGTGCTGCTGTTGGCGCGTTGCCGGACAGAACGCGTGCACGAAGTGCCGTTCCAGCAGCGTCACCGCCGCCGCCAGCGACTGGCATGTCAGTCCATGTGCCGCCGTTTGCAGCGAACTCTTCTTGCAGAACCGCGACTGATTTCGCTTCGCCACCGGACGTCCAGTAGTGCAGAACTTCTGCTTCAGCGTGACCGTCAGCAGATGCAGCGCCAGCGGCACAAACGGCAATCGCAGATGCGGTGCTTAATACATAAGATTTCATTTTGGTTTCCTCCCAAAGAATTGCCCAACACGGGCTTGGTGCAGCGACATTGGTGTTGCGACGTCAGCCATGCAACGGACGACTAACGGCCATTCGTCCTGATCATGCATTAATCTGGGCAAGCCGTTACAACTTGTTACGCAAGGCTCGATTTTGTTGCACAATGTTACGTAAGGGTTGGGTCACCGCTGCTCAGGCGGCTGGCAAAGGGGGAAACAGACATGGCGATACCACGCATCTTGGTTGTCGATGACGATGTAGAAATGCGCGCAATGATGACGCAGTTCTTGCAACAGAACGGTTCTATCGCTCTGCCCGCCGCAAACGAGGCGGAGGTGCGCCGCCACATCGACGGTGGCCGCGTCGATCTGGTGTTACTGGACGTAATGTTAGGCGACGAGAACGGTTTGGAGATTTGCAAGCACCTGCGCCGCGAGCAGGACGTGCCGATCATTATGGTATCTGCGTTGTCTGCCGATCACCAACGAATGGAGGGGTATGCGGTTGGCGCGGACGACTACATTGCCAAACCGTTTAATCCTGAATTGTTGTTGGCGCGGGTCAAAGCGGTGCTATCGCGCACGCGCCGGTCGGCGTCCTTGGTGCACCGTCGGAACACCAAAACCTTTCAGTTCTATGGCTGGACCTATGACGCTAAAACCAGCGAGGTTCTTTCCCCCATCAAAGTACAGGTCGCTCTGTCTCGCCGTGAAACCGCGTTATTACAAGTGTTGCTCGCCAACCCACACATCCCCCTCACTCGCGAAGAAATTGCGACCAACCTAGATGTCACCGGCGAAGGCCAGTCTCCCAATGAGGCGACGGGTCGCGCGATTGATGTTTTGGTAGGGCGCTTGCGCACCAAGATCGAAACGAACCCGAAGGAGCCCAAAATTCTGAAAACGGAACGCGGTGTTGGATATGTTTTCGCTGTGGATGTTGCGGTGTCAGACACGTGAGAAACCCACTAAACAGCCTGCGCGCAATAGGGTCCATATTGGTTCTTGCGGCGCTTTTTTTCGGTGGTGGCACGGTTTGGATGTGGGAAAAATCCACATCGGATTGGCGCGCATATGGCACGGCGTCCTACGATGCTGGCGTGACATTGTATTACGCAATGCAAAACGGCACAGCCCCACCCGCAGGCATAATCATCTCACCTCTCCCTGCCGACGATCAGGTCCATGCAACGAGCGGATTATTCCGCCAGATTGCAGGTGCTCCGCCTACCTCGCGGATCACGATTGTCCCAATCTTGCTCGATGTTGCCAATCAGATCACTGGTGCCTCCGTCACTATGGCTATCCTTTCACCTGATCTAACCTACGGTCTTGCGGATCTGCCGCACCGCGACGGGCAAACGGCGGCAGAAACCATGGGAGCGATCACCCAAAAATTGGCCACGTTCTGTACCGATCCGTTCGTCGTGGCCCGCATGGGAGAGGCCGACTGGGTTGAATTAGACGGCAACTCGGTTTGGGGGTGCGCCGCTGCCCCCCCTGATCGCCGCATACTCGCAGCGCTTTTGGCGGTGGTCGCAACTGGCACTCTCATAACCGTCGCGTTGAATTTGCCCGTGTCATTCTTGTCCTTCGCGGGACAGCTGAGCAACCGCCGACGCGTTGGCGGCCCCACTCACTATGACCCAACAGGTCCACAAGAACTGCAAGAAATCATAACAGCGGTTAACAGCTATCTGGAAATTGAACGCGAACAATTGGCTGGCCGCGCCGCTGTGTTGTCGGGTGTCAGCCACGACCTTGGCACACCCGCCACGCGGCTACGTCTGCGCGCCGCGTTGATAAAAGACCCCAACCTGCGTCAAAAATTTGAAACTGACATCGACAGCATGGCAGGCATCATCGAAAGCGTGCTGACCTATACCCATGTCGAAATGGGTGCCGAAAAACCGCGCAACCTGTCATTGCCGTCACTATTGGATGCCATCGTTGCCAATTACCAGGATGTGGGACGCCCAGTGACATTCCGCAAAGCCAAAGACGTCATTGTACAGGGTGGGAAATCTATCTTCATGTCGCGACAAGGCTACGGTGTGGTGTCCAACGATCGTGACACTGTCGTTTATGGCCGTCCCGTATCTCTTCAACGGGCCATTACAAACTTGATTGAAAACGCGCTGAAATATGGCCGCCGCGCTACCGTATCGCTTGAAGTAAACGCGCAGTCCGCGACGATCATCATCGAAGATGAAGGTTCTGAAAGTTCTGCCGCCGAGATTGAAAAGCTTTTGGCCCCGTTTCAACGTGGCGAGAACACCACAACGATAGATGGCCACGGGCTTGGCCTTACCATTGTAGCGACAATTGCTAAATTGCATGGTGGCAGACTTACATTCGAAGATTCCGCGACGGGTGTGACCGCGCGGTTGGTTATTCAGCGATCTTGAGACACGGAACGAAAATTAGACAGCCACGACATTTAGCTATGCAATACTTCAAGTGGCTAGAAGCGAGTTTTTCATTGCCGACAGCCGTCGGAATGGTCAGATTTTATCGTAAGGTTGCTACAGTTCTCAAAAGGGTGGTTCGTGCGGATAGTAGATCATCGAGCCATGCGACTGCAGCGCAACCCTACAATGTCCGCTTTGGCGAAGTAGCAGTTGGATTCTAATTTCATTATCGATGGCCGCTGAAAGCCGAGAGCCGATATTGCATCCGTTGGCATGAACAGCGGCTTTGTCCGCAAGCACTAAATCGCTCCGCGATATGGGCGCTTGCTGCGGGTGTAGGGCTTAACAGGGATTTGTTGCGCGATTCTAGATTTTGGGTGTGTGCTGTTGGTCGAGGTGATTTTGCCTCGATTGACAGAGGATATTCCGATGAACATTCAACAATCGACACCAACGACGCCCCTTCGTGCGCGCATGATTTCCGATATGTCAGGGCGCAATCTCGGCCCTGCATCACAGAGTAGTCACCTGCGCGCCTGTAAGCGTTTTGCGGCTTGGTTAGGGCGCTCGCCAGAGACGGCCACGCCAGACGATGTGAAGTATTTCCAACAACACCTGATCGAGAGCGGCGTCAGCATCTGCACCCGAAACCAAACGATGACAGGGGTCAAGTTTCTGCTCCGCGTGACCCTTCGACGGCATGATCTTGTGGCCGAGATCTTCCATTTGAAGGAACCGGTGAAAGTGCCACTGGTGCTGAGCAAAAAGGAGATTAAACGCATTCTGGCTATGGCTCCGAGCCTGAAGGCGCGCGTGATGTTGTCGCTGGCTTATGGCTGCGGGATGCGTGCGGGCGAGGTCGTGCGGCTCAAAGTTGGTGATATCGATAGCGATCAGGAAATCATCCGCATCGTGCAATCGAAGGGGCGCAAGGATCGCATCGTCATGCTGCCTGTCGATATTTTGAGCCTGCTGCGCGACTGGTGGCAAGAACGGCCGACCGGTCAGGACAAGGATGTTCCTGCACCCGAGCGGGTCCTCTTTCCCGGCTATCGCGGCAAACACCTCTCAGCGCGACAGATATCGCGGCTATTTAAAGAGACCGCGCGGGAAGCCGGGATCACCAAACCGGTCACGCTGCACACGTTGAGGCACAGTTTTGCAACCCATCTGTTGGAGCGCGGCGTCGATATCCGGGTGATCCAAGCCTTGCTCGGGCATTCCAAACTGACAACTACTGCGCGCTATGCCAGCGTTGCCACGGGCATGATTGCGGCAGTGGACAGTCCGCTGGATGATCTGAATGGAGCCAAGCGGAAGAAGGGCAAGCCTAAGCCTTCATAGGCCACCATGCCCAGTCGATCACTGGAGGTCGCGGATATCTTCCGTGACCATGGTGCTGCTTGGCGTGCCGCAAACGCAGGACACATCAGCCTGAACCAGTTCAAAGTCATGAGTGCGATTGAGCGCTGTCGAACCGCGGCGCTTGGCGGTCATGTCGCGCGCTGCGCCGACTGCGCGCATGAGCATATCGCCTACAACTCATGCCGCAACCGTCACTGCCCAAAATGCCAGGCGGGTGCAGCGAAGATATGGCTTGCGGCACGTGAGGCTGAACTGCTGCCTGTGCGGTATTTCCATCTGGTCTTCACCTTGCCAAAGCAGATTGCTGACATCGCATATCAGAACAAACGCGAGATCTATAATCTTCTGATGCGGGCAAGCGCGGACACTGTGGTCAGAATCGCCGCTGATCCTAAACATCTGGGGGCAAAGGTTGGCATAACGTCGGTCCTTCACACTTGGGGCTCGGCGATGACCCACCACCCCCATGTCCATATGATCGTGCCGGGGGGAGGGCTTTCGACAGATGGTTCAAAATGGATCGCCTGCCGCAAGAACTTCTTCCTGTCTGTCCACGTTCTATCCCGCTTGTATCGGCGGCTCATTCTGGAAGGGCTGGCCAAGCTGCATAAGGCCGGGAAACTGCAATTCTTCGGCGATCTCACAAACCTTGCAGATCGAAATGTCTTTGACACTTTCCTGCAACCGCTGCGTAAAATCGAATGGGTGGTCTACGCCAAAGAACCCTTCACCGGGCCAAAAGCGGTGCTGGCATACCTATCGCGCTACACACATCGGATTGCCATTTCAAACAGCCGGTTGATCCGTTTCGATGCGCAAAACGTCACCTTCCGCGCCAAGGACTATCGCCTCAAAGGTGCGGGCCGCCACACGACCATGTCCTTATCCACAAATGAGTTCATTCGCCGGTTCCTGATCCACGTGCTGCCCAGAGGCCAGCACCGCATCCGACATTATGGGTTCTATGGGAATAGCAACCGCACGGCCAATATCGCGCGGATCCGGCAACTGCTGGGGGCCAAAACCCCTCACAAGGAGCACGATAAAGGCAACACCATCAACGATGCAGATGAACCTCCTCGTGTTCTTGCTCTGCCTTGCCCATGTTGTGGCGGGCAGTTGATAATCGTCGACACAATCGCACCAGCCCAACATCCCAGAGCGCCGCCAAAAACACAAAGGGCTGCTGCATGACGCGCGCACCGCACATCACGAACGACACCCTCGGCCGCTCGCTATATCTCCTGCGAACCAATCGGCATGCTTTGATCAAGCGATCAGCGTGGCAAAACATGGTGACGCCGACAAAATACCGTGAGTTTCAACCAACAGCAGGCAAAACCGGCGCTGCGCTTAACTCAATGCGCCCCGCCAAACTGGCCTGTCAGCTCCGGGCGAAAACACACGCATTGCGCAAATCCCCATAGCAACAATCGATCCACCCAGACCAACCCCGCGATTTCCCGCTTGAGCGCCTCTCCGACGCCAGGCAATGTTCCGCGTCACCCAAACCTCGCGCGTGGCGTCCGAGAAACCTACACCATAGTGTGAGTTCGGTCATGCATTGGTTTTGCTGTTGCAGCGAATGTCCGGCTTGACGGGCCGCACTGCAGCATAGCCGATGATAGGTGAACGTCCGGTAAGGGCCGATCACGTTTAAAAGCCAGCATGGGGATTTTAATTGCTGACTGCCATACTACACGACAGTAGGGTGGTATGCTCACCGACAGAATGGCGGCCGTGGGCTGTGATCAGAAGCTATGTTGTGCCTCCGAACTATTTGTAACCTGACGGCGTGTTTTCTATAGGTGTACTTTGTCGATGCACAATTCTGGAGGGCTGGTATGCGAAATGACATCTCAAATTTGCTGGATTTTATCAGGCAGGATGATCTCTGGTTCGGGCGGCTACAGGATGTGACAACCGAACACCTCATGCCAGCGCTTGAGGAATTTGATCTGGATTACGACGACCTACCCGAACTGTTAGGGGAACCATGGCCTAGTGTATTGTGGGGATGCGGATTCGAGGATTTCCTTTCTCGCCGGGACGATGAAGGCAGTGTCGTTGACCTCTACCTTAAACGTCGTGGCTGGAATGAAACGGCCGCCAATAGAGAATATTTTGCAGCTCTTCGCGATACGCCAGTGAGCCTTTACGAAGTCAGTAACGTTAAACTTGGCGAGTCTATGGTGCTCAAAGACTTGGTTGGTGATAGGGAGCGGGTCACCGTTTTTGAAAAGTCCGCCACGCGCTCCCTAAAGCAATGGGACCGAATTGCCGTCCGCGTGATTGCCGAGGGCGACACGCACGTCATCTCGGGCGCATTGTTGGCCTTTTCGGCTGAAGCCGTCGAATTTCTGTTCGAAGGGCTTCGCGCAGCAATGAAACTGAAGGGGAACGCCCCGTTACAGCTAACGACGCGCCAGTTGATGGACTGCGCCCCCGTCTTTACCAGCGCTTGGTTGTTTACCACGCTACCAAAGGCCATGTCTTCTGGAATTCCAGAGCTCTGCAACTCGGATGGCGACGACGTGATGTTTCATGATCTCAGGTTTCGTTTGGCGCCGGGTGTGCTACAAAAAGAAATTGCGGCCTGCTTGGATGACGTCAAAGGTTTCGTGCCCGAGGGGCCGCGTTTCTGGAACTGGCTTGCCCTGCGCAACACGCCCAAGAAGGGGAGTGGAATGATGTTGGACACAGAAATGACAGGACGCACCGTGCTGGGAACCCTCGAGCTCAAAGGGAAATCTCTGCTGGTACAGGTGAATTCGGCTGCCCGCGCAGAAAAAATTGCCGCGTTGGTGATAGAGGCAACAGGCAAACGTCTGAAGCGGCCTTTGACCGCAATCCGCACCGTTGAGCAAGTGATGTCTGAGGAACGCGCTGAAACGTCTTTGGAAGGTGCAGACGAGATTCCGCCACACATCGAGAAACAGATCACGCATGACTATATGGATAAGCATTACCGCGAAACCTTGGATGCCCCATTGCCTGCCTTGGACGGCAAGTCGCCGCGCCAAGCTGTACGCAGCGCAGCTGGTCGTGAGAAGGTGGTTGACTGGTTGAAACTTCTCGAGAACCGCAGTGACAAGCAGCAAAACGCTGTACTAGCGGAATACGATTTTGGTTGGATGTGGGCAAAGCTTGGCCTGCAAGAATATCGGAAATGAGGTGATGCCGTCTATTGCATGATCAGCTCTGGCCCCTCCGTGCCGTCTTGAAAGCCTCACGACCCGACGATGAACTTCCCAAATTACTGCACGAAACTCGAATGGCCGTTCTGGTATGCCGCATCGCAACATCTGGTCGGCAAGTGAATGGCAGGTCTGGGCCGAGATCGACGTTATCACTTGTTTTTCCAAGGTTTCACCTTCGGCATTACTCCCGTGACCTCCACGTCCCTCAATATTCTACCCGCTACCAGCCCATCGTGCACCCAATCCAAGGCAGCCCACCAGTCGTCATAGCCTCGCCGTGCAGATGCGATCTGCTCCGGATGCGGCCGCCAGATGACGGGGCAGTGCAGCACATCAACGCGGCGCCACTTGCCCCGCGAAACGACGCGCTCTGTCCCGATCACCTCGGTGACGGCCTGGACACCGTGCTGGTTCTCGCTCGTCTCCCGCGGCACGCAACGTGGGACAACGCCGGGCATCCAGTCGGGTGTCATCCCCGCCCGCGCCAGCTCTGCCACGCGCAGCGCCATGCGGATCCCGCCAAGGCTGTCGGGCAGCCCGGCGACGGTGGCCGCGATGACCTCGGCATCCTCATGGACATAGCCGCCCATCTTGTGTTGCCCGCCATCGATCTGACAGCCTAGGACGGCGCGCTGCATCAGGACGTATTCCAGCCCAAAGCCACGACTTTCCTCATCCGCGTCTTGGCGTGGCGGCAGCTCCAGCTGGGCTTTCTCGACCCGGAAGGCCCATTCGAGGCCTGCCTGTACGCCCAGCGCGCGTTTGGACTTGCCGCCTGCGCTGGGCTGGCCCCGCATGCGGGCGAATCTGCGATCGAACCTGCTCATAGCACCCCCCGCAGTCGCAGCTGGTCGGGTGTGACCAGTTTGCGTGTCAGCATCAATCCGCACATGGCGCTGCTGATCGCATTGGCGGGCAGGTAGGCGTCGGAGTTCACCATCCCGGCGTAGAACGCCGCAAGTTGGTCATCGCTGGGACGGGGACCGGCATCGCGCTTGCGCTGTCGCTTGGGGTTTCGGCCGCTGGCTGTGGCTTGTTTTGCCGCATCGGCATCGCGCCGTACCGCGCGCTCCATCGCCCGATCAAGCGCTTTGGGTCCATCAGGTGGGGCGGGGTGGGCTTCTCGAGTCTCTCGTGCGACGGCAAGGATCCGATCCTGCGACATCCCCAGATGATCAATCCATCGCTGCACGTGCTGTCGTGCTGGCCAACCCTGCCACCAGGCGGGCAATGCCTGATCTGCATCCAAGCCCAGCGCTTGCAGCAGGTCACCAAAAAAATCATCAAAGCCGGTTTCGCGCGCTGGCGCGTCCTCCTCCTCCTTTACTGGTTTACTTTCCACAAACGGGATTAAAGCCACCGGCTTCCAGCCGGTCCGCTTTAGCGTAATGTACTATAATCTTCCCTCTCATTTTTAAGACCCCGCGAAGCAGTAAGGGTCTTAAAAATGAGAGGGAAGATTATGATCTATTCCACAGGAAGCCATACCAAATTTTATCACCGGTTTCACGTCGTCTGGACAACAAAATACCGATACAAAGTTATGCGCGGTGAGATGCGTGAGCGTATCCGTGAAATCATTATCCAAACATGCCAAGAACTTGGCGTGCATATTGAGAAGGGCGTATTGTCGACCGATCACGTCCACATGTTCATATCGGTCCCGCCTCAGATAGCATTGTCAAAGGTGATGATGCGGATCAAGGGACGCTCGTCTTATAAGATACAGCGCGAGTTTCCCGAACTGCGCAAACGGTACTGGGGCCAGCGGTTTTGGGCTCGCGGATTTTTCTCAACAACTAGCGGCAATGTCACTGACGCTGTCATACTTCAGTATCTTGAATTACATTCAAAAAGGGAACCTACCGGCGTCAGCCGGTAGTCGTTCAGTTAAAGGTTCTCTTACAAGGTTAGTGTCCCAATTTGAGACACGGGAATCGCTGTTTTTGAGACACGGGTTTGCGCAAAAATGAGACACGGCCCCGTGTCCCAAATCGAGACACGGCTCTGGCGGGATTGGCGCAGGTTAACCGTTGTCAGGCATGGCTTTTTCCGACCTGCCCCCGTGTCTCATATCGGGACACGGCTCTGGTGGTACGTCTGCGTCGCAAGGGGGGGTGTCCCCGCCCTCCGGCTTTCCGGGCTCGGATGGCGAGAAGTCCGACTCAAACCCAAGCAAGTAGCGGGTGGGGCGCTGCTGCCCGGTCCTGGCATCGACAGACCGTATTCTGCGGATAAGCCCGCGGGCTTCCAGATCATCCAGATGGCGGTTGAGGGTGGCGCGCCCGATCTCGCAGTCATGTGCCAGCCGCGCTTGGGAGGGGAAGCAGCCGTAATCGGGATTGAAGCGGTCACACAGATGCCAGAGCACGATCTTGGTGGTGGGCTTGAGCCCTCGGCGCTGGATGGCCCAGTTGGTGGCGGCATGGCTCATGAGGTGACCCTCCGCTCCGGGGTGCCGGCACCAACGCGCTGGGCGCTTGCATTCCGCTGGGTATCCCGTTCACCGACCTGCACGACACGCGTAATAATCCCGTAATCCGCCAATGCGCCCAGCGCGTCATCCATAGTGCGCACCAGGGCCCAGCCAAAGCCCAGCGCCAGCACGGCATCGCGAAACCCCTCCTGCGCGGGGCTGAGCCGTCCCTTCAGAGACTTCAGCTCCAGAAACAGCACGCGCCCATCGCAAAGGACGATGAGATCGGCAAAGCCGGGATGCACGCCCATGCCTACCAGGATCGCCTGACGCCGCGCGCCGCGGGGCCCGGCTTCCGTCACCTCATTGACGCAGTGATGCACGATGGCCCCCTTGGGCAGGGCAAAGCGCAGGGCCACAACAACAGCGCGCTGCAGATCTGCCTCGGGTGTTGCGCGCCGCTTCATCGCTCCACCTCCGGGTCCTGGCCACGATGATGGCCGCGCCCAAGGGTCTTGGCCTCCAGCACCACCAGCAAGATGCGCGCATCCTCGCGTTCCTTGGGCGTCTCGCCGTGGCGGACCAGCACATTGCAGGCGATGCGCAGCAGGTGATCGGAATGATGGATCACGTCAGCGACAACCATGCGTGCCTCACGCCTCCGCTCGTCGATCCAATCCGTGCGTGCCTCATCGCGTTCAGCGCGCCGGCTCCGTTGGCGGAAGGGTAAGGGGATGCTCATCGGCGTGCCCCTGCGCGTCGAGGGTTCGGCATCTCCTGCTGCGTCAGCCAATCCTGCACTGCATCGCGCCGGTAATAAACCTTCCGCCCAGCGCGCACGCAGGGCGGACCAAATCGCAGCCCCTCCCAGCGACGCAGGGTTTCGACTGTCACACCGAGTTCAAGCGCCAGGTCCAGTCGGCTGATCCAACCGCTTAAGAGTTTTGTTTTGGTGGGTCGTAGGGTCGTTCTTTGTTGTGTCATCTTCTGTCTCCTGTTTGTCGCCCGAACCGGACGGATTGCAGGCCTCAAGAAACGCAGAAACGAAGGGGTGGCGGGAAGGCAGTGACCGGCGGTGATGCGCCAAATGCTTGCCGGTCATTGATATTATGGAGTTTTCTGGAGTCTCACCATTTTGGGCGCAGAAGTCGTGCAGCGGCAAATAGGGTGCGCTGGAGGCATCGCATGTCATCGCGCGCTGCGTTCACAACCGATTTACAAGCTTTGGCCTTGTTTCACGGGGCTTGGCGACTAACCGTCGGCACTGAACCAACCGGCAAGGGGGTCAGACCCTTGCCGGTCATTGATTTTAAACAAGATTTACAAAAGTGCGGGCACTAAACGCACTGGGCCGTGCCAAATTGGCCGCTGCATGTGTCGCTTGACTGCTCTCGACGTGGATTTCCACTGCGCCTCGCAGCGGTGTGGTACCTCCGAGAACCAAAACTCTCCAATGATTTCAGGGACCGGCAGGTATTTGGCGCATCACCGCCGGTCACCGCCTATGTGCCGGTCAAAGGCCCATGCTTCGCTTGATAGGTCTGCGAATCTACGCATGTGTCTGTGGCAGAAGGAGAAATACATATGGTTAAACGACTGCGTTTGAACGAAAAAACTGTGAGGGACATGATCCCGGAAGAAGATCGGGATTATCAGGTGTTTGACACCGAGATCCGGGGGCTCTCCATTCGCACCTTACGCTCGGGGTCTCGGTCGTTCGTGTTGGATTACCGCTTTGCAGGACGCCAGCGCCGGATGGCAATTGGACGTTGGCCGGAGTGGAGTGCCACGGCCGCCCGCGAACGCGCGCGGGAGCTACGTCGGGAAATCGACGAGGGGCGTGATCCGCTAGGTGATCGCAGCGAACTGCGCGAAGCGCCAAGGTTCAAAGACATGATTGACCGATATCTTGCCGAGCATGTCCCACATCTGGCACCTGTCAACGGCAGAGTAAAAGTGAGCCAAAGGTCAGCGCAAAATGTTGCCACTTTGGGGTTGGGACAATCAGCGTATAGACGAGCGCCAGCATCCGGGCAGCTGCGCTTGTCATATAGCTGGCGTTTGCCCGGATGCTTTGGCCCGTCAGGGCCAATCTATGCTGATTGAGGTTCAGGTTTTGGGCGTTGCCTGACGCGCCTTACTCTGACCAAGGCGGTAGCTTTCGCCATTCATCTCTAGGATGTTGACGTGGTGGGTCAGGCGGTCGAGGAGTGCGCCTGTCAGGCGTTCTGACCCAAATGTTTCTGTCCATTCGTCGAATGGCAGGTTGCTTGTGATTAGCGTGGATCCGCGCTCGTAGCGTTGGGAGATCAATTCAAACAGCAGCTCAGCGCCGGTTTTGCTCAGTGGCACAAAGCCCAACTCGTCGATGATCAGCAGCTTGTAACCCACCATCTGCTTTTGAAGCCGTAGCAGTCTGCGTTCGTCTCTGGCCTCCATCAGCTCATGGACGAGTGCGGCGGCGGTGACAAATCCAACGGACATGCCTTTCTGGCATGCTGATAGGCCAAGGCCCAAGGCGACATGGGTCTTGCCGGTGCCCGAGGGGCCAAGCGAGATGACATTCTCACGCCGTTCGATCCATTCGCAACGCGCCAACTCCAGCACCTGCATCTTGTTCAGGGCGGGGATCGCCTTGAAATCGAAGCTGTCCAGACTTTTAACGGCTGGGAACTTTGCGGCTTTGATCCTGCGCTCGATCATCCTGCGTTCCCGGTCAATCATCTCCAGTTCGATTAGACGTGCAAGGAATTGCACATGGTCCAGTCCCTCAGCTGCGGCTTGCTTGGCCAGTTTGCTGTATTCCCGCAGAACGGTCGGCAGCCGCAGCGATTTGAGGCGGTGGTCCAGAAGGATTTGGGGAGCTTCAGTCATGCTGATTGCCCCCGCATCAAGGACATGTAACTGGCTGCAGATGTTGTGCCGACATTGGCCTTGGGCAGATAGGGATAGACATCCAGATCCAGCTTGGGTGGCCGCTGCTCGACTTGGCAAAGCACAAGATGTTTGACGGCATCAAAGCCAATTGCGCCCATGCGCAGCGCGTTTTTGATGGCGATGTGCAGGTCCCCCATCTCGAAGGTCTCCAGCAGCCGCAAGACCTGTACATACTCACGCCGCCCCGCCTTGATCATTCGGGCTTCCATCAAGCGGCGCAGGGTCGCAAATTCGTCCGGCAAGTCCCAGCCCGCCAAAGGGGCGGCTTGATCCAATGCGCCCGCCTTCTGCTCCAGCAGGGGCAAGTAGTGGATCGGGTCAAAGACCATGTCTTCGCGGTCCCAGCACCTTGGGTGGCGGGCAATGACGTCGCCACCACAGCCAATCACAACCTGATCGACATAGCCGCGTAGCCAGACGTCACGATGGCCATAGGCAACCGGAACGGAATAATCGTTGGTTTTATAGCGCACCAATGCTTGCGAGTTCACTTGGCCGCTGGCCTGATCACAGGCATCGAACGGAGATGCTGGCAGATCCATCATGGCCTCAAGATCGCGGGCCAAGCGTTGCCCGATGCTGTCGCTATGCCCGCGCAAGACATCGTTCTGGCGCTTGCGGCATTGCTCTTCCAGCCAAAGATTGAATGCCTCCCACGTGGCAAAATGAGGGATGGGCACCATGAAGTTGCGCCGGGCATATCCGACCAGACCCTCAACGGCGCCTTTATCGTTGCCCTTGCCCGGGCGACCATAACGATCCTGGATGAAGTAATGCGACAGAAACCCGCTGAACAGTTTGGTCCGCTTGCGTGAACCGTCTGGCAGGATCTTCGCAACAAGGCACCGGTCGTTGTCGTAGAGAACCGACTGCGGCACCCGCCCGAAGAAGGCAAAGGCATGGACATGGCCATCAACCCAGGCCTCGGAGACCGCTGCAGGATAAGCACGCACAAAGCATGCGTCGCTGTAGGGCAGATCCAGTGCAAAGAAATGTGCCTTCTGCTCCACACCGCCGATCACGACCATCGCTTCGCCAAAATCCGCCTGAGCGTGGCCAGGCGCATGTGCCAGTGGGACAAACATCTCTCGATGGTGGCGGCCATGTTCCCGGACATAGTTCTTGACCGTGGTTTGCCCGCCTCGAAATTGATGCTCGTCCCGCAGACGTTCAAAAATGCGCTTGGCCGTGTGGCGTTGCTTACGGTTCCGGCTGAGATCGTCTTGCAGCCATTGATCAATGAAGCCGGTAAAGCCATCAAGCTTGGGCCGCTTGATCTTCGCAGTTCGTTGATATCCGGGCGGAACCGAAAAGCTCATCATCTTCTTCACGCTCGCGCGCGATATCCCAAAATGAACGGCTGCTGCTCGTTCACTCATGCCACCTCGACGTGCGAGGCGGACCTTTCTGTAAAGTTCCACGCTGAAAATACTCCCGCCCTCCCTGAAAACAGAAAAGACTAAAGTGGCAAAGTTTTACTTTGCCTGCAGCAAGATAATCCTGCCACTTCCGTGGCTCACTTTTGCACTGCCGTTCTCACCGGATGCAAGACGAACGCATCGCGGCGTATGGCGAATATATCGCAGATGTGCGTGGCGGGGTTTTCCCGAACGATCTGCAATCGGTGACCATGGACGATGCGGTGCTGGTGCAGCTTTGGAAAGATTAGGGCGGATTGCAGCGACGGAAGCCATGCAGAGGATTGCTTTCAGGTAGGCGTCCGAATGCCATTGTATTGATTTCCCGTTTCGAGACATTCGCTGCGAGGCAGCAAATCGGTAAAGAGGGCTCTGAGCGGCCTGATGCCTACGCAGCATTGCTTAATTGCCTTCAAAATCTGAAGCGGCCGTTGCAGACAGTGTTAGGGTTCAACGTCGGCACAGTGCTGATGTATGGGTTTGGAGGGCGTCATGGAGGGCAAATCATGCCAAAAGTCCAACTTCCCGGCGTCACCCCAAAGCGCAAAACATGGAATAAAGGTCGCATCATCGGTCAGAAACGTCCGTTGTTACCGAAACAAGTTTGGGCAATCCGGACCCGTCTCGAAATCACTGGCAACCTGCGCGATGTCGCGCTGTTCAACATGGCAATCGATAGTAAATTGCGTGGCTGCGACCTGGTGCGGCTCAAAGTGACTGATCTTGTCACTGCTGACCGGGTTCGAGAGCGGGCATCAGTAATTCAGAGCAAGACAAATCGGCCTGTTCAGTTTTAACTCACGGAAAACACCCGTGAATCCATAGAGAATTGGGTATTCATGCCTGAAATGAGCGGCTGTGGCTTCATGTTTCCCAGCCGGTTACATGACCGTCCGCACATCTCAACTCGCCAATATGGGCGATTGGTGCGAGACTGGGTCACAGCAATTGGTTTAGAGCCAAGCGGATATGGTACACATTCGATGCGCCGCACGAAGGCTGCTGAGATCTACCGCAAAACGGGAAATCTGCGTGCCGTACAATTATTGCTTTGTCACACCAAGGTCGACAGTACAGTGCGTTACTTGGGCGTCGAACTTGAAGATGCGTTGAGCATCTCCGAGAAGATCGACATCTGAACACTGGGCGCGCGGCTTTAGTCGTTCGCCCACCCAGACCGGTCATGCATCAAAAACATTCCAATGGCGGCTGCGAGCTCTCTTGAGACCTTCGGCCTTTAGGGTCGACCGTCACTCACAGCCCTGAGCGGATGATCAGCCAAACTTGGGTGATCTCCAGAACCAGACTTTAGACCTGATACCGAAAACCCGTGATTTTTACCCGGTTCCGAGTCAGAAGAGATCTTGTTTACGGAAGGTTTAGCAGCCGAGCCAGTGCGCAGCTTTCTTGCTAGTCCAGGGCAGAACGTAGGTCAGCACCGTGGCCATGCACAGCACGATCAGGATGCCGCGCAGAGGTTGTGGGATGAAGCTGATCTGAGGGGCGATTATGGTGTTCAGAACCGTGACCAAGGGGTAGACTACGACAAAGGCGAGGGCGATCTGCTTGACCTTCCGCGGCGGTCGCGCCGCCGCAGAAGGGGTTGCTCCCGTGGGGTCGGGCGCGGCCATTAGCGCAGGTTGCCCTTGGCATAGGCTTCGAACACGCCCTCTTTGCCCATCGCCTCAAAGAAGGCGCCCGATGCTGGGCTCTTGTAGTCACCTAGCATCGAGGTGATAATCGACGTCACAACCATCTGGTCGATCCCCGCATTGTTCAGCAGCGTCAGACTGGTCTGTGCACCAAGTTTCGTCGTTGCTGCAGAGATATCGACTAGGGCCACCACGTTGAAGCCTTCATCTTTCGCTGATAGCGCGGGTGGCACTAGGCAAACATCCGTAGTCACGCCTCCGATTAGGAGGTTTTTCTTGCCGGGCGCTCGCACAGCATCGGCCAAAGCGGGATCGTCCCAGGCATTGATGACGCCTTGGCGCTGGATGCGGGCGGCATATTCCTCGGGCATGATGTCTTCCAGCTCAGGGAACAGCGGTCCCTGATCCTCGGTCTCTAAGCTCGAAGTTAGTACTATCGACATCCCAGCCGACTTTGCAAAGCGAGCGATGGTGAGGGTCCACATCTTCAGTTGGTTGCGTTCCTCTTCGGAAGCAAGCTCACCGGCCCAGCCGATGGTGCCGACCTGATGGTCAACAAGGAGGAGGACAGTATTTTCAGTAGTCAGGGCGCGATGGCCGATTTCAGGGCGCATTTTAGTCTCCATTGGTTGGGTTAGTGTCTGGGCTGCGGTGGGTCCGGCAAGGCCGGTCAGCGCAGTGGTGGCGGCGACGACAGCAGTGCCCGCCATAAAGCCGCGTCTGCCGAGTGTAAGTTGAGTGTCCTGCATGGTCTGGTTCTTCCTTTCATGCCGTTCAAGGCCATGACAGGAACGTAGATTGCGCCACAGATGAATGTAAGTTATCTTCTTGTCTTACAGTATGCCATTGAGGGGATAATAAGTTGGACGACATGCGCGACATCGCCCACTTTGTCGAAGTGGCCCGGACCCGAAATTTCAGTCAGGCTGCGGCCCGATTGGGCATACCCGCATCAACCCTTTCGCGGCGGATTGCCGAACTTGAGGCGGGGCTTGGCACCCAGCTTCTGGTCCGCACGACGCGACGGGTTGACCTCACCGAAGCGGGGGCCCTGTTCCTGTCACGCTGCGAGGAAATCGTGGAGGCGGCACGTGGCGCGCGGGCAGAGCTTTCCGAGTTGACCCGACGCCCGCGCGGAACCCTGCGCATCTCGGTGACACCGGATTTTGCGACGACCTTTCTGGCGCCAGTCATCGTGGAGTTTTGCGAGCGCCACCCCGAGATCGATCTTCATCTGGACCTCAATCCGCGCCGCGCCGACATAATGGCCGAGGGCGTGGATGTGGCGATCCGCATCGGTATGCCCCGCGAACCCTATCTTTATGCGCGCAAACTGATCACCGCGCGCCGCGGGCTTTATGCCAGCCCCGCATATCTGGCAGCGGCTGGGACACCCCTGACGCCTCTGGATCTGGCTGTGCATCGATGCCTCAGCGTGTCGTCCGGCGAGCCCCTGCCTTGGGTCCTGCATCGTGGCGATGAAACGGAGGAAATCTCCGTGCATGGCCCTGTGCAAGCCAATGCGCCCGGAATTGTCCTGCGGCTTGCCGCTGCCGGGCTGGGGATCGCGGCGGCAGACGAGGTGATGGCCTCGCCGTATCTTGCGCAGGGCGATCTGGTTGCCGTCCTGCCCGACTGGTCGATCAGGCCGGTTCCCATCTATGCCGTCACCGCGACAAAGGTGCATACGGTCAAGACACGCATCTTTCTGGATTTCGTGCAGAAATCTCTGAAGGTGTTCGGCGCGGCCGAGTGACCCCGTTCAAACCTTACTTCGGCAGATTGGGCCTGATCTGCCGAATGCGCGTCTGCGCAGCGGCTAGAGAGGCCGCATTGGTGTGGACCGAGCTTGGCCCCAAGACCAGCGGATAGGGATGCGGGGCAGCTGTCCCGATCAGCACTTCGGCCGGTTGATCCGTCGTTTCAACGACGATATCGCCCTTGTCGCCGAGAACCATCAGCGACGCACCTCCCGCCTCACCCTGCACATTGGCTGCACCCGAAAATACAAAGGCAAAGGCTGTGCTATGCGCCTCAGGTGGCGTGAAGGACCAGCGAGACCCGGGCGACAGGGTTACAACCAGATAGGTCATGTCCTGTTGCGACGTAATCGGGCTTGCCACGCGCCCCGCTTCTTTGCCGATCTCGCCCAGCAGCACGCGCAGGGTGCCGCCGGGAATTGGGGTCTGGGCCACGTCCGCAGGCGGGATATACTGGCCAGAGGACGGACCATCCTCGACGCCCGGTGGCATGGCGACCCAAAGCTGAAAGCCGGTCACCCGGCCCGAACCCATCAGGCTGCCCTGATGCCAGGCCCCGCCGCCTGCGTTCATCCATTCCAGTCCGCCCGCCTTCAGGATGCCGTTCTGCCCGGTGGTGTCCGAATAGCGGACATCGGTTCCGGGTTGCCAGGTCAGCGTTGCGATCCCGGAATGGGGATGCATGCCGAATCCGAAGCCGGGTTCGATCTCGGCATTGAAGAAATCGAGGAAGATGAAAGGTTTCAGCCTGTCGCCCAGATCGTCGGGGCTGATCAGGCGGTTGATCGGCCCGTGCTGATGACCACGTGCACGGGCGACGATGGGGCGTAGCTTGGTCATGGATCTCATTCTGCCTCGAAGCCAGCAGCGACATGGCTGCCGTCGCAATAGGGCTTGTTCTTCGACTGGCCGCAGCGGCAAAGCGCCGTCTTGGTCACCTTGTCGGTCGTGCGTCCAGTGCCCGAGACCACCTCCAGATTGCCGGTCACCAGCAGCGGACCATTCGGCAGAGGCTGGACGTTGAGCGGGCCATTGCGAACCTCAAGGGCGGTGAAATCCTTGGCTGCGGGCTCGCCTGTGGCGGCGAAACCTACGGCAGCGTGGGCACCGTCACAAAACGGCTTGTTCTGCGACTGGCCGCAACGGCACAGGGTGGCGCGCGGGGTGGCCTGCGCCTGACCCCGGATCGACAGGTCAGCCTCGATGGCGAGGGGGCCGTTTTCGCGCACCCGCACCGTATTGACGACCGGTGGCGCATCGGAATGGGCTGTGCCGTCATTGCTCGCGACTCGGATCGCGCCCGACGGGCAGTTCAGCGCCGTCAGCATCACCGTGTCCGCGCTTGCAGCATCAGGGTGGATCCATTCGCCCTGAACATTCGGCACATAGATCTCGGGGTGGCCAAGCACGCATCCGCGCGAGTGGATACAGCGGCTGGCGTCGAAGCGAATGGTGACATCGAGGCCTTTGACAACTTCTTCAGTCATGGGATTTCTCCTGGCTTGGGGTTTGGCTGAGGATGGGCAGAATGTGGCCCGCAAGGCGTTCGCCGGAATGCACGGCAAGGCCAGCCAGATGGATCACGAACCGGTGCGCCGCGCGTCCAGTGACAGACCACCTGCACCGGTACCGGTCACCATCAGCAAGCCCCCGGCAATGGCGACATTCTTCAGAAAGCTGGTGATTTCGGCCTGTGCGGCCATGCCTTCAAGGCCACCTGCAGGGATCAGGTGAAACAGGATACCGGACAAAAGGCTGAAACCCGCCAACAGAAACGCGGCGATCCGCGCCTGCCAGCCGACAAGAAGCGCGATACCGCAGGCGACCTCAGTCAGGATCACGACTGGAAGAAGCCCAGTTGGCACGCCCATCGCCTGCATATATTGCGCGGCACCAGCATATCCTGCGATTTTGCCCAGACCGGAAATGATGAAGATGAGGGAAAGAAGGAACCGCCCTAGGGGCGCAGCGTAGTTCAGAACAGATGGCATTTGGCCTCTCCGGTGTGTTGCCCGGATACCCGGGATCACCACGAACCTATCTGGAACTCCGGCACGCTATCCAGTGGGTTAATTGGGCGACACTATTCCAAATATAGCACAATATGGCGATGGACGGGGGCCGATCAAGCTTTTGCACATGCTGATTGTGTGGTTCTGTCACAATTTTCAGCTCACGACGGAATGACCGATAACTTTGGAAATAGCTATCCAGCGAGTGCCGCGAACTGTTGAAATGTGGATTGACCAGAGAGGTCGAATTGCCGTTTGCGTATCATGTGCGCGACTTCAATGCCTTCCAATGTGGCCGAGGCTGACCATCATGTGAACAGCTTCAGCTGCTTCTTGCCCCTTTTTTAGAAAGTGTTTTTTGAAGAAGGCTTTGTAGTCATTGGTGTCTTGAAAATTATGGGGTGTCAGCGAAACCGAAAAAACTGGCACGTCTGTATCCAGTTGAACGCGCATCAAGCCATCAACGACTGCCTGGGAGACAAAATCGTGCCGGTAAATGCCACCGTCAACGACAAACGCTGCACATACCACCGCCGAGTATCTGCCGGAACTTGCCAATCGTTTGGCGAGCAATGGCATCTCGAATGCACCTGGCACGTCATAGACATCGATCTGACTGTTCGCGTCGCCGTGCTGTTCACGAAATCCGATCAGGGATTGATCTACAATGTCTGCATGCCACTGGGCTTTAATAAATGCGATGTTCTTTTTTTGGGTCATGGGACCAATCCTTTGTAACTGCATAACTGGTCCCAAAGCGCAGCCGCTGGCGAAGCGTACGCCTAAGCGCAGCTCCTCCAGTGGTTCTCTTCCATCCGGACTTTAACCGTCGGCTTCGGATTTTCACCGAATCTGCTGACCCCAGAAAACTTCTAGGCGCTCGCGGGCTATAACCGCCGGTGGGGAATTCCACCCCGCCCTGAGAACGAAAGACGTCTGAGCTCCATGATGCCAACATGCAAGCAGAATGCGAAATCTGCGACAATCCGTCAGCGCATTTGATAAAAAGTTCAGGCTCCAGCGTTGATTTGGATCGTCCACTGCCCGGCAGTCGTTTGCTTGCAAGCCATGAGAGGAGGCAGCACCATCGGCTTCCTCGTGCCCAAAGCACACTTCCTGCCGCCTCTGCGTCGCACTTCTAGCATCTCTTCGGCATAAACGCGCCTCAGATTCTGGTGATTCACCTGAAAGCCTTCCCGAGCAACCATCACATGAATGCACAAGTATCCAAACCGCAGCCGTTCTCTTGTAACCTGTTTGATCGCATCACGCAGGTCAGCATCATGATCACGGCGCGACAAATACCGCACTGATGCCCGATTTAGAGAGCGCAAATTCGAAAGAATTATTGCTAGAAAGCTGACTTTGTTTTGCAGTGTTGGAATTCTTAGTTCTACTTCCTTTTTTGAATTGATTGGTAAAGATGAACTGCACTGTCACCATCTATGATGAGACCTTTAATTGCACCGCTTCTCAGAATTGCCTGGGTAGCACTAAGTTTCCTGCGGCCAGCGGAGAGCGCGACAGTTTTTGTTCTCGCAAGGAGTGTCAATCCAATAGCGACTGAACGGCGATTGAGGTCATGATCAACGGCTTTACCGTTCTGATCAAAGAAGATGCCATTGGTATCGCCGACGGCACCTAAGTCGCGTAGGGATGCGATCTCTTCTTCGCTTATCATCTTTTGAGTTCTCAAGAGTGAGGTCTCTGTCAGTTCGCCAACAGAGACAAATGCGAGGTCAGCCCGTTTAGCGAGCTCCATCGTCTCCAAGACCACCCTTTGAGAAAGAAACACATCTCGGTCGCTTTCGCTATCGGCGATGAAAGGTGCCGGCAAAAAATACCCCTCTGCACCAGTTGCTTGGGCAATGGCATGAACAACTTCGAATGGGCTGAACGAAGAGTTGCTGGACAGCGACCCCATCAAGCTGAAAAATTTCGCTTTTGGGGCTGAAACGCCTGACAGACTTCGGCTGACGTGCGCCAGTGTTCGGCCCCATCCAGTCCCTATGATCATCTCTGGGTTTGATGAAAGGCGGTCGCGAAGATACTGTCCTGCTGCGGCGCCAACCATACTGAAGGCGATTCGAGCTTCGGCGTCAGCATCAACGTCCGACAAACCGATCTTTGGGGTGGTAAGGCAGAACTCAAGCCCGAACTCGGCTCGAATTACCTCTTCTTCGGCTAAAAGGCCAACATCGCGTTCATTGATCGCAATGGTGACCAAGCCGGTATCTCGAGCTTGGGAGAGCAGTTTGTTTACGCGTGCTCGAGTCAAACCCATATGTTTAGAGGTGGCCTCCTGGTTGAGGCCACCAACGTAGTAGAGCCAAGCGGCTCGGGTCATTAGTTGGTTATCCGACATAATATTCATAACAGATATAATATCTGTTTGGTCCTGCAGCGCAACCTATTGTAACGTACTAATGTATTGGCTCTGGACATATGTAATTTGTTGTGATTAAAATCTCCACAATCCTTGGGAGGAACGAGGATAAAAACGACTGGGAGGTCACTATGAACAAACATACATTTGCGGTTATTGCCGCAGCGCTGACAATTGGCGCACCAGCTCTTGCTCAAGATATTGCTTGGGTTCAATCCAGCGCTGCGTCTCAATCAGAACAGCGTGTAAAAGCTGGCTTTGAGGCTTGGCTTGCTGAGAGCGGAAGTGACTGGAATATCAGTTATCTCGATTCTCAGGGATCGGGTGATGCGATTGCATCCAACATTCAAAACGCAACTGCGCGGGGCGTTGACGCGATTGTGGTGACGATGGCTGATCTTCGTGCATCTACAGCTGCGATTTCTGAAGCGGCCGCTGCCGGAATTCCAATTTTCTCAGTTGATTCGGGCTACGTTGAGGGCGCGTTGGTTGATATCACAACCAACAATTGGGCAATGTCGGCAAGCGTTTCACCTTACCTTCTTGACCAGCTCGGTGGTCAAGGTGACATCATTTTCCTGCGTATGGCATCACACCACGGTACGCGGAAGCGTAGTGATGTGATGGAAGATGTCCTAAGAGAATATGGCGACATTAATGTACTTGCAATGCATGACATCGATATCACGGCCTTCTTTGAGGATACAACCAACCAGATGCAGGACTATGTTGCGCGCTTTGGCGACGACATTGACGCGGTTTGGGCGCCTTGGGATGAGCCAGCGCAAGCAGCAATCAATGTCATGACAGCCGCAGGTCTGACCGACGTTAAGGTCATCGGCATCGATGGGCACCCACAAGCTATTGCTGAAGTCTGCATGGAAGGCAGCATGATGATCGCGACTGTGTCGCAGCCGTTTGAAGGCATGGGCGTGCAAGTTGCAGGTTGGATTTCGGACATAGTCGTTGATGGCAAGGATGCCGCGTCAGTTATTCCGTCCGATACTGTCTACATGGATGCTCCGCTAGTTACCAAAGAAAACTGCGCGGACTTTATGTAGTTCTCCAAGTGGGCGGCATTAGTAGTGCCGCCCACACCTTTCAAGCATCTTAAGTAAATGGAGTCTGGCCTAATGAGTGTAGTGCTCTGCGACATCGTTATGGATTTTCCAGGCACACGTGCAATTGATTGTGTTTCGTGTGAAATTCGTCTGGATGAGGTCCACGGACTGATTGGTGAAAACGGCGCCGGTAAATCGACGTTGATGAGTATTCTGGCTGGTGTTCAAACGCCATCATCAGGTGTAGTGGAGCTCGACGGAAAACCTTTGGAACTAAAGTCGTCTGGTGACGCACTTTCGGAAGGTATTGCGCTTGTCAGTCAAGAGGGCAGTCTTGTGCAATCTCTGTCTGGTGCAGATAATATTTTACTTGGCGACGAGCCGCGGCGCTTTGGCTATTTGCGCCAAACGATGCTGAATAGTCGTGCAACAGAACTTATGGCTGAGTGGTTTCCTGACGTAGAAATTGATCTGAGTATTCCTGTTCAGATGTTGGATATTGCCGACCAAAAGGTCATCGAGATTGTGAGAGCGCTGAGGCGGGATGTGCGCTTGGTGATTCTGGATGAGCCAACGGCCACGCTTCAGGCGCGGGAGAAAGAACAGCTATGGAAGATTATCCGACGCTTGCCGGAGAGAGGCGTCGGTGTCGTTCTCATTAGCCATTTTCTATCGGAAGTTAAGGAATTATCTGACCGGATCACCATTCTAAGAGATGGTCGCAAAGTGGCTACGCGAGTAGCTGCGGAAATTGATATCTCGGACATGATAAATATGATGCTTCAACGCGGCATGACTGGCGACAATGAACAGCGAGCCAATTTTCCTGATGTTGCCGCGCCTGTACTTTCCGTATCTGACTGGCGGGTGGGGGCGGTGTCAGTAGATGACTTCTCGATCTGCCCGGGTGAAGTGGTGGGTCTTATAGGTCTTACCGGAGCAGGGCACTTTGGTTTTGCAAGGTCGCTCTTTAGCGGATCAGGTCTAACTTCTGGAAATCTAAACCTTGCTGGAAAGAAGATCACTAAACCGACGCCTCGGGTAATGAATAATTCGGGAATGGGCTTTGTTCCTGACAACCGAATGGAAAATGCTCTGTTAGCCGAAGGCACAATCCGTGAAAACTTATCGCTTGTCCACCCAGAAGCCGGGCTGCGCGCGGGCCTTCTGAGCCCAACAAAAGAAAGAGCGGAGTCTCGAAGAGTAATTGGTGAATTGAGCATTCGAGCAAATAGCACGGGGCAGACGATAAAAACACTATCGGGGGGCAATAAGCAAAAGGTTAGCCTTGGAAAGTGGCTTTATGGAGCGGCAGACCGGTACCGGTTACTAATTTTCATCGAACCCACAGAAGGCGTTGATATCGGGGCTAAGCAAGAAATCTATAAACATATTCGAGGTCTAGCAGAGAGTGGTGTAGCGGTCATTGTTGCGTCGTCGGACCTCTTAGAAATTGAGAAAATAACACATAAAGTTGTACCCTTTTCTGGCGGAATTCCAGGAAAAGAAATCCAATCAAATGACTATTCGGAGGCGCGATTTATTGCGGCGATGACAGGGGAAACAGTATGACAATTGAGACAACGGCAGCACTGGCAGCACCAAAACCGAAACTGAAAAGTGATTGGCTATTGCGATACTCAACGCTGATCGTTTTAGGGGTGATGTTTCTTGGATTTGCACTCTTCGTGGATCGGTTTTTCACCGTTTTCAACTTGGCGAATATTATGCAACAGATTTCCATATTGGGGATCGTTGGCGCAGGGCTAACTTTCGGTTTTGCGGCCAAGGAAATCGATTTGTCTGTCGGTTTCACCCTGGGCTTAGCGGGATTATTGACGCCACTATTGTTGGTCAACGATTACGGTTTGCTCGTTGCTTTCACAGCATCAATCAGTGCTGGACTATTGGTTGGTTTGGTCAATGGGCTTCTTGTCACAAAAGTAGGCATACCGTCGCTGATCGCCACGCTTGCGATGGGTTCGATCTTGTACGGCGTCAACTTTCTGATCACTGGGGGCCGTGCAATTTACGGCGGGCTGCCAGACGCCTATTTGTGGTTGGGGCAAGGTCGTATTGGGGGTTTTCCAGTTCTCGCATTTTTCATGTTGGGCGCCGTTGGGATCGCATGGGTTGCCATGGAGCGGACGGTATTTGGCAGGTATATTTATGCCGTTGGTGGCAATCAGAAAGCTGCAGAACTTTCAGGCATCAAAGTAGATTTCTACAGAATTGCATCCTTGGTGCTTGTCGCAGTCTTTGCGGCAGTTGCTGGAATCTTGCTCGCATCGCGCCTCGGCTCTGGTCAACCAAATGTGGGTGAACGATTTCTTCTCGATGGACTGGCCACAGTCTTTATTGGAATGACGATGTTTCGGCCAGGAACCGCAACCATCCTCGGAACCTTTTGTGGAGCCCTCTTTATTGGGGTCATCAACAATGGTTTGAATTTGATGGGCATGGATACGTTTATCCAATCCATGGTCAAGGGCGTCATCATTCTGGTTGCTGTCGCCGTGGTTTCACGAACAACAAAATTAAGCATTCTTTAAGGAGTCAAGCACATGACGCAAATGACTAAAACCGAGGGCTCTAACAAGAGCAATTCCGATCTTCTCAGCCATTATACCCAAATGCGCCGCGTGCGGACTTTTGAGGACCGCGTTGGAGAGCTTTATCTACGTGGCGCGAGCGCGGGTTCAATGTTGCACCTTTCCATTGGTGAGGAAAGCGCGGCAGTTGGCGTTTGTTCAGCGATGCGCGACGGTGACACGTTTACGACCCACCACCGAGGACATGGAATTTTCTTGGCTCGTGGTGCTGATCCAAACCGGATGATGTCGGAAATCGGAGGCAAGGAAACAGGGTATTGCCGCGGTAAAGGCGGGTCAATGCACATCGCTGACATGAGCTTGGGCCACCTTGGAGCGAACGCGATTGTTGGTGGAGGTATCCCTGCTATTGTAGGAGCAGCACTTGTTGCCAAACACCGCAAGACTGGGGCTGTATCAATTGCCTTTTTTGGCGATGGTGCCATGCAGCAAGGCGTCCTCTACGAGTCAATGAATATGGCAGCGCTTTGGGATCTGCCGGCGATCTTTGTTTGTATTAATAATCAGTGGGGCATGGGTACACGGATCGATCAGGCAACTAAATCGACCAAACTTCACGAAAGGGCGCGGGCATTTGGGTTAAATGCTGAAACGGTTGATGGGCGCGACGTCCTTGACGTTGTTGAGGCTGCAAACCGGATCGTAGACGGTGCGCGTGCAGGAACACCTGGTTTCCTGGCAATTGATTGTTATCGTTTCTATGGTCATGGCCGCAAAGACAAAAGTCCTTACCGTAGTGATGAAGAGGAAGCGGAGGGCCGAGCTAAGGATCCTGTCGAATTTTCACGTAGGATGCTTATAAAGAATGGCGTGAACGTGGAAGAGTTGGATGCTGTGGACGCAAAAATTGATGCTGAAATGGACGCAACAATCGAATTCACCATCAAATCTGAAGAGCCTGCGCTGAACACGATGTTTCGCGATGTTTTCGCCCCGGGTCAACCCGAACCAGAACCCGTAACCACACGCATCGATCGCGTGCTCTCGAAGGAGCAATACTAAATGCCTAAACTTGCTTACCGGGACGCTTTGAAGCAGGCGTTGATCGATTCAATGCGTGAGGATCCAGACATCTTTGTTATCGGCGAAGAGGTCGGACGTTATGGTGGGGCCTACGGCGTCACCAAAGGAATGATTGAGGAGTTTGGTGCTGAGCGCCTCATAGACACTCCGATTTCGGAGCCTTCGATTGTTGGTACTGCGGTCGGTGCGGCGATGGCGGGTATGCGCCCTGTTGCCGAATTAATGTATGTTGATTTCATTGGAATGACTATGGACCAACTTTGCAACCAAGCGGCCAAAATCCGCTACATGTTCGGAGGGCAGATTGGAGTTCCGATGGTACTGCGTACCCAAGGCGGTACGGGACGTTCAGCGGGGGCACAGCATAGTCAGTCGCTTGAAGCATACGTTATGCACACACCTGGACTTCGTCTTGCAATGCCAGCAACAGTTTACGACGCATACCATTTATTGCGCCAAGCTCTAACCCAGCCGGATCCAGTTGTATTTATCGAACACAAGAGCCTTTACGCGATGACTGAGGACGTGGATCTCACATTGCCACCGCCGGAATGGGGTAAGGCTGTTGTGCGTCGTCAGGGAAAGGACTTGGTAATCGTCACTTACTCTCGTCAGGTGCACTATGTGATGCAGGCGGCAGAAGAGCTATCTAAGGTTGGTATTGAAGTGACTGTGATCGATCTGCGCACACTCAACCCTCTAGATTTTGACACCATACGAGCGGAAGTCGAAAAGGTTGGTAAGGCCATGGTCGTCTCAGAAGGTGTAATGACATCCGGTGTTGCTGCTGAGCTGTCTGCACGGATCACCGAGGAATGCTTTGACTTCCTGGAAGAACCCGTGATCCGTGTCGCCGGCGAGGATATCCCAATTTCGGTATCCATTGAACTTGAGAAAAACTCTGTTCCGACTACAAAATTTGTGGTCGAAACTGCGCGGAAACTTCTGGCATGAGTGGTGTCTTAAGAATGCCACGCATGGGTGAAACCATGGAAGAGGGCAAACTTTTGGCGTGGCTCGTAGAGCCTGGTCAGCCTTTCAAACGTGGAGATCCATTGCTCGAAGTGGAAACTGACAAAACCGTAGTTGAGTTTCCAGCTCTTGGAGACGGCATATTGGTGGATGCGCTGGTTGAATTGGGGGTCATGGTCGATGTGGGCGCACCGATTGCGCAGATCGATGTTGGCGATGGTCCTGACTGGACCGGCGGCGACGATGATGAGGCTGAGGAAGAGAAAGAGGTTGAAGCTACCAAGGTGACAGATAACGCTGAATCGGAAGTGGTTTTAGCCCTAACTGAGACCGCCCCAGTCAAGCGCATGGACGGTGAAAAGGTTCGAGCCACGCCTCTTGCCCGCCGTGCTGCTCGTAAAGCTGAAATTGAACTTGGTCGTATCGTGGGTACAGGACGACGGGGGCGCATTGAACATCGCGACGTGATTGCGGCAACTCGATTAACACCAATCGGGCTGCAATCCGGGCATGGCATCGCTTGGCTGGAAAAGGGCCTTGTATCTGGCACACCTATTGTTCTTTTGCATGGGTTTGCAGCCGATCATAGTGCTTGGTCTGGTCTTCAGTCGCAGCTGGCGCGTGCTGGCCACCGAACTTTCGCCGTCGACTTGCCTGCGCATGGCGCAGCCGCTTCACAAACGAGTGTTTCAGCTGAACTCTGTGACCCACTCATTCGAATGGTTGAAAATACTATTGGTTGGAAACCAATCCATATTGTCGCGCATTCTATGGGGGCTATAGCTGCAGTGAAGCTCGCGATGGCGCGCCCAACGGCGTCAATCACATTGATCGCGCCTGTTGGCGTTGGACCTACCATTGACGCAAATTTCCTCCATGAATTGTCCAATCCGCGTAGCGTGGAGACAGTGGCTCGGACGCTTGACCGCATGACACATGGACCGAACGGTCTTTCCGATGCAGCACATGAAGCGATCTTCAAGACGCTTAAGGAGGGTCGACTGTCCGGTCTTGCGCGATCGCTCGCGGGTGCGAGTGGACAAGGAGCCGACATTCGCAAAGAACTTGCTGATCTTGCTAAGGAAGTTCCTGTGTCAATGCTTCTGGGTCACCGCGACCAAATTGTGCGCTGGTCTGAGGCTCTTGATATTTCTCCTTTAATTAACATCCACCACTTCGCCAATGTGGGTCACATGCCCCATTGGGAGGCATTGCCTGAGGTCTTGGCAATTATTGAACGGAAATTTCAAACATGATCGATGCCAAAGAAAAGCTGAATGCTGCAAAGGGCCGCCTCGGTGCGCTTGCCAAGGAAACGCCAGATCTCTTCGAGGGGTTCATCAAAATTTCCAAAACTGCAACGCGTGAAGGTCAGTTCACCGCCGCGCAAAAAGAGCTGGTCGCGACAGCCGTCGCTGTCACTCAGGGCTGCGACGACTGTATTCTCTATCATGTCGACGCCGCAAAACGGCTTGGAGCGGATGAAGCCATTTTGATAGAGGCGCTTGAAGTCGCGGTGGAGATGGGCGGTGGCCCGGCAGTGATGTATGCTGGCAAGGCATTGGATGCATTTCGCAACCTATAAAAGTGCCAACTGGTTCGGGAGGACACCATGACATATTTCTTAACAGTTGACGGCGGCACCGAAAGCCTTCGAGCTCGCATTTATGATTTAAAAGGCGGATGTCTTGGAAATGTCGCTGTTCCTTACAAAACGACATTTTCGGCTGGAGCCCGTGCAGAACAAAACCCTTCCGACTGGTGGACAAACTTTATCAAAGCGTCGCGCGGAGCTATCCTAGAAGCGGGAATCGAGGTGGCCCAAGTTGAGGCGATTACCTGTGCGACGACATGCTGCTCAGTTGTCGCTTTGGATAAAAACGGGAATGCTTTACGGCCTGCCCTTATCTGGATGGATGTCCGAGCAAATGAAGAGGCCGAGTCGGTTTTGGCCACTGGTGATGACGCTCTGCGGCTCAACGGCGGCGGTCAAGGCCCCGTTTCCGCTGAATGGATGATACCAAAGGCCTTGTGGCTTAAGCGGAACGAGCCAGACATATACGACAAGGCCCATCGGATTTGCGAATATCAGGATTACATGACCTACCGGCTTACCGGCGAGTGGGCCGCGAGTCTGAATAATGTTGGACTGCGCTGGCACTACCTAAACAAGGATGGCGGTTGGGCGACGTCGCTTGTTGAAACTTTGGGAATGGAAGACATACTTGAAAAGTGGCCGCCTCGTGTCGCGGCGCCAGGTGAGGTAATTGGAACACTAACCGCAAATGCGGCACATGAGCTGGGACTACCTCAATCAGTAAAGGTTGTTCAGGGTGGCGCCGACGCGTTGATAGGGATGATTGGTCTCGGGGTTGCAAAGCCAGGGCAACTTGCGCTCATTACTGGATCCTCACATCTGCAGTTTGGCGTGACAGAAACTCCGCTTAGTGCACCAGGAATCTGGGGGGCATACTCTGACATTGTCTACCCGAATAGGTATATTGTGGAAGGTGGCCAGACGTCCACCGGTTCGATCATCAACTGGTTGGGGCGGCTCACTGGAGGTCTAGACTTTGACGAGTTAAATGCACGGGCCGCCGAGTTATCGCCTGGATGCGATGGATTAATCGTTCAAGATCACTTTCAAGGCAATAGAACACCTTATACGGATCCCCTGTCGCGCGGAGCGATCGTTGGTCTTAACTTGTCTCATGAAAAGCATCATATTTTCAGAGCCATGATAGAGGGGATTGGGTTTGGAACACGCGCAATCTTAGATGCTTTCAAGCACGCTGGCTACGAAAGCGAAGAAATGACAGTAGGTGGAGGTGCTACGGCGTCGGATCTTTGGTTGCAGATACATGCAGACACCGCGGGCGTTTCGGTAAGGGTTCCGGCATCGCCCGATGCCCCATCCACTGGTTCCGCAGTATTGGCAGCGTATGGTGCGGGTCATTTCGTTACTATTGACGAGGGCATTGAGGCCATGGTTCATGAGGGCCGTACAATTGATCCAATCGCTGCCAATGTGTCGCGATATGAAGAAATCTATGCACAGTATCTCGCGCTCTATCCGGCGCTTAATGGCGTGCTCCGTTGAACCAGCTCAGCCGATTTAGTCTAAAGGGCAAGCGGGCCTTAGTGACTGGCGGTGCCAACGGTATTGGAGCCGCAATTTGTTCAGTTCTCGCTGAGGCAGGGGCAGAAATCATCATTACGGACCATGACGATAAGGCGGGTAAAGAATTGGCACAGAGCATAGTTGGGCAGTTTTATCGACTTGACGTCACAGACAGGCAAGCCTGTGCAGATTTGGCGGAATCGCTGGCTCCGGACATCGTCATCGCCAATGCCGGAATTGTGCATAATGCTGCTTCGATAGATGTAGTTCCAAAGGATTTCCAACGCGTTATCGATGTTAATCTTGGGGGCGCCTTTAATACGCTGCACTCATTTGGAAAGATGATGGTTGCCCGTGGAAGTGGGGCCATTGTGTGCACTTCATCGATATGCGGTGAAGTGACGGTTTTTCCACAACCTCAAGCCGCATATAATGCATCAAAGGCCGGAGTGAATTTACTTGTGAAATCTACTGCGGTTGAGTGGGCCAAAAACGGTGTTCGCGTGAATGCTGTTGCACCTGGTTATATTGCAACTGAGTTGACGTTGGCGGGCCGTAGGAAGCCAGAATGGTTTGATACCTGGATGGATCGAACTCCTATGGGGCGGCTCGGTGAACCTCAAGAGGTCGCTGATGCGGTGCTTTTCCTCGCATCTGACGCAGCAACTTTCATAACCGGGACTGTTCTGACAGTCGACGGCGGCTACACGGCAACCTGATGGGAGAACGTAAAATGACGAATACTAGAACTGCACTTGTTACCGGTGCAAGTCGAGGAATCGGCGCGGCGATTGCAATAGGACTGGCAGAGCGCGGTTATGATGTAGCACTAAATGGAATCGACGATGGTACAAGTGAAATTGAGAAAGTCGCTGATAGTATTCGCTTGATGGGACGCCGAGCAGAAATCTATTTGGCGGATGTAAGTGATAAAGCACAGGTCCAAAGGATGGTGTCCGCAGCACTCAATACATTTGGCCATATGGATGCTGTCGTAAACAATGCGGGCATATTGATTGCTGGCGAAGTCGATGGGTTGCCGGAAAGTACCTGGGACGCTGTGTTGGACGTTAATGCTAAAGGATCGTTTCTTGTGACCCAAGCATTCTTGCCGTCAATGAAAACGCGAGGCTACGGCCGTATTGTAAACATTGCCTCGATCGGTGGCAAGCATGGCGCACCCGAGCAAGCTCACTACTCGGCCTCAAAAGCAGCGGTCATGGGATTTTCGCGGGTTTTAGCACAGGAAGTTGGCAAACAAGGAATTACGGTGAATTGCGTTTGTCCTGGTATCATCATGACCGAAATGGGTCGCGTGAATTTGGAAGACGCAGCGGTGCGTGGCGCTTGGCAAGACAAAACTGCAATAGGGCGGATTGGGAATCCTGATGATGTGGTCGGGGCGGTTGCTTTCTTTGCATCAGACGAATCCGCATTCGTAACGGGGCAGACACTGAATGTTGATGGCGGCATTGTCTTTTCGTGATTGACTCATTCAGAATGCGTGGAAGAAATTGTTGTCCGCCCCGAACAGAATTTCATCTTCAAATGGATGAAGCTTATTCAGCAACCTTGAACCGCCCCTTGTTCGCCGGAGGCTGATTACTTCATCTCATGCGACCATATCTAATGTGTCGAACTGCGCATAGTACCTCTCTTCGGCTTCTGCTGGTGGGATGTATCCCCTCTCGGTGATGCAAGCATCACCTGCCGAGCAATGGATGGGTTCCAGCAGGCGGCGGTTGTTAAACCAATCAACCCACTTGAGCGTTTCCCACTCGACAGATGCCATGGTTTTCCATGGACCAAGCCGGTGGATGGGTAATCCCCCCGAAAAATGGTTGTGTTGAAAACTAGAATTTTCACGGCAAGATAAGCCAAGGAGATTCACAATGAAGAAATCATGTTATTCAGAGGCACAGATTGGGGTCGTTTGCGGCAGAGTGTGAAATCCTACGTTAGCGGGATAGTAGCCGTTCGTCTCTTGTGCAGCGAATTCGGGCTTAGAGCCCACACCGGACCTGTTGATTTTGTGCTGCGCGCGCTCGCAGCACGGAAGTTGCTGCAACAGCGTGAATTTCTACGCCGTTGCGCGGTAGAAAAACCGGTCATTCATGCGAACTGTAGCGGAAATGAAGCCGAAGAGCGCGGGCAAAGGTGGCTTTGGCATTTCTATATTCGCATATGCAGCATTCATAATCGGACCAGTCAATGAAAATGGCTTTCAATATGGGCCAATCACGAGACCTCCGGACGGTCCATTGTTTTTTCGCACAGTCTGTTTACAGCTGAGTGCAGCAGGATCGTCAGAACCGCGAGCACGATCAGGGCCGCAAACATCAGGTCGGTTTTGGCGCGTCCATTTGCTAAAAGCATCAGATATCCTAAGCCCTTTGAGGCCCCAACCCATTCGCCGATGATCGCACCGATTGGCGCATAAACAGCAGCCAATCGCAGGCCGGATGCAAAGCCCGGCATGGCCGCAGGTACCCGGATATACCACATGATCCGTGCGGGGCTTGCGCCCATCACCTTGGCCAAACCGATCCAGTCGCGGTTCGTGCGCATCAAGGCATCAAAAAATGATGACGTAACAGGGAAGTAGATGATGATTATGGTCATCGTGATCTTGGACCAAAGGCCAAAGCCCAGCCAAAGGGTCAAGATCGGTGCCAATGCAAACACTGGCACTGCTTGGCTGAAGACCAAGATGGGTCGCACCAGCGCGCGCACCGTTGGTGATGCGACCAGCCCGATGGCCGACATGAACCCAAATGCGGCACCCAACACGAGGCCGATGAGCACTTCGGCCATCGTGATAACCGCGTGCTCCGCCAAAAGCTCGCGGCTTTCCCAGATTGTTTGCGCGACCGATACAGGGGGAGGCAGGATGAAACGGGCAACACCTGTGGTCCAGATCACCGTTTGCCAAAGCACCAACACCAGACACGTCGCCGCTATGCCTGCCCGCCAACCGGTCATTTTGCGACCGCAAAACCAGCCCAAGACGCGTCAAAAAACACGCGCTCCAACCGTACGGCCTCAGCGAAGGTCGCGGTGACCTGCGTGCGTGCGTCGTGATCCAGCGTGTCCCAAGCGGTATCCAGTTGATTGCGCAAATAGGCCACGACCTGCGCAAAACCGTCGCCTGAATGCAGGGTTATCCACTCCCCCAGCCAAAACGGCAGGTCGTCGGCGCGGTCTTCAAACGGGGAGGCCCAATCAAGATAAATCCATTCGGCGACGACCAGAACCGATAGCATGATCTCGTAGCGACCTGAGCGATGGGCTTGATTCATCAGCTGTTGGAACGCGATCGTCTCGGGTGCTGTGGGCGCGGTCGGCGGGATCTCGAGCGCTTGTAAACATCGTAGGAAATAGGTGTTTTCCGGGCCACAGATCAAACCCAGAAATTGCGCGCCGGGCACGGCATCGGCCAATGTGGGCGCATGGGCCACGGCGGAAGCCAAAAGCCGCACAAACCCTTCAATAAACTGGTAGTCCTGTTGCAAGTATCCCGCCATCTTGTCACGGCTTAGGGTCCCATGAGCCAAGGCATTGGTGAACGCATGATGCGTAGCGGCGTGCCAGTCCTCTTCGACAAGCGATTGCAGATGTTGTGTGGCGCTCATATCGGTCTCCGAAGTTGATCAAACAGATCTGTCTGCGTGCGCAGCACATCTGGTGCGTGGATGTCGCGCGGGATGGGTGTGAATGGGGCGGCAACCTCGACAAGTCCTGATGGCGTCATGATCAGAATTTTCTGACCCAATCGCGCGGCCTCGTTCGGGTCATGGGTGACCAGCAACACTGTGCGGCCCGTCAACAGGTCTGCCGTCAGTTCCTGCATCTGCGCACGGGTCAGCGCGTCAAGCGCTGAAAACGGTTCATCCAGCAACACAACCGCGCGGTCCTCCATCAATGTGCGGGCCAATGCCACCCGTTGACGTTGGCCGCCAGACAGGGCGGCGGGTAATTTGTCAGCATGATCCACCAAGCCGACTTGCACCAGCCTCTCGCGGGCGCGGTCTTTGTCCGGACGCTCCCCCCGCACGCGCGCGCCCAGCATGACATTGTCCAACACGCTGAGCCACGGCATCAGCAAATCTTGCTGCGCCATCATCGCGACGCGTCCGGTATCGCTGAGGACCCCGTCAAAAGTGACGCCCTCGGCCAGACCCGCAAAGAGGCGCAGCACCGTGGATTTGCCCACACCACTCGCCCCCAAAAGGCAGGTCCAGCTGTGCGGTTTCAGGGTCAAGTCCAGCTGGGAAAAGATCGGCGTCCCGTCAATCATCGCCGATCCTGTCATCCGCAAGGGTTGGTTCAAGGATCCAGCCCCATGTCCCAAAACCCGACTTCCAATTGAGTGGCCATCGCAAACCGCGCCTGAAGGGCAGTCCAACGCGGGCTGCCTTTCGGATCATCACCCAAGCGCCGCGCAACGGCCCCGTCTATAAGCAGACCCACATCGTGGCAAACCTGCTGATAGTCGGCGCTTGCGTAGGTGTTGATCCACTCTGCGTAAGTGTCCGAGGTCTTGGTTGCGGCCAAATGACTGCCAATTTCGCAGTAGCCCATAACGCAAGGAGCCAAGGCTGCCAACAGGTCCAACAGATCGCCGGAATGACCCGCGTCCAAAACATAGCGGGTATAGGCGAGATTTTCTTGTCGTTCCTGCGTAGCAAACAGCGCTGCCTCATCAATGCCAGCTTCGGCACACGTCTTGATGTGCAACGCGATTTCCTCGTTGATCAACCCGTTCACTGTGCTCGCAGCCAAACGCATTTCCGCGACCGTATCAGCCTTGGTGATCGCCAAGGCCCAAGCGCGAGAAAAGTGGATCAGAAAGACGTAATCCTGTTTGAGGTAATGCAGGAAGGCGGCGTGCGGCAGCGTGCCGTCACCCAAGCCCTGCACAAACGCGTGACGGGTATAGGCGAGCCAGACGGGGGTGTTATCCCGCCAAGCCGCGAAGGTGTTACCGTAGGTCATTCTGCACCCAGATCGACGGCAAGTGCTGAGACTGGGCGCGTGCCCTCGACCAGACCACTCTCAGCCAAAAACGCCTCAAACCTTGTATATCGCCCTTCATCCAGCGCTTCAGGTCGCAAGGCAAAGCGGGGCAGCGTGTCAACCCAAGCCTTGGCGTTCAGTTCGTCGTCCAGTTCAGGCGCGTAGCCTTTGAACAGCTCCCAAGATGCTTGCGGGTTATTGACGATGTATTGCGTTGCCAGTTCTGTCGCACGCAGGAAACGGCGGACCTGATCAATGTCCATCCGGTCGGGGTTCGCCACGTAGATCAATTCATCATAGGTCGGCACGCCTTCTTCCTCGACATAGAAACAGCGACCTTCAACGCCCTCGATTTCCATCTGGTTCAACTCAAAATTCCGGTACGCACCGATAACCGCATCGACCTGTCCCGACATCAAAGACGGGCTGAGCGAGAAGTTCACATTGACCATCTCGACATCATCCAGCGTGACACCGTGGCGACCCAGCATTGTCGATAAAACGGCTTCTTCGACACCGGCCACGGAAAAGCCGATTGTGCCACCTTTCAGCTGGCTGATCTCCTGAATAGGGCCGTCTTTGAGAACCAATAGACAGTTCAGTGGTGTCGCCACCAAAGTGCCCACCCGAATAAGTGGCAGACCTTCCGCGACATGCAAATGCTGGCTGGGTTGATAGCTGATAGCAATATCGCCTCGGCCGGCTGCGACCAGTTTAGGCGGGGCGGACGGATCGGCAGGGGCGATGATCTCGACTTCAAGCCCTTGATCGGCGAAATAGCCTAGCTCTTCAGCCACGATGATTGGCCCGTGATCAGGGTTGATAAACCAGTCCAATAGCAAGGTCATCTTGTCTTGCGCCAAGGCTGGTGTTGCGATCAATATTGCCGCTGCTGTGATGAGGTATTTCATATGGGTCTCCTTACCCTCCGAGAGCGAGAAGTTTGATCTCGCCCTGCCAGTGTTGTGAAAGTCGCTCTGCCGCCTGCCAGGCACGCAGGCCCGACCGACAGGCCAGAACGGCACGTTGGTTCTCGTGTGGTGTAGGGCCATGTGGTCCGAAGTCGGACACGACATGGCGTGTTGCGTGTGGCAGGTCAGGCCCCTGTTCTCCTGTCGCGCGCAGGTCGATCAGAAAATCAGTTGCGGCGATGTCGCGCAGGGCGATAAAGGCGGGGCTGGGCGCAGGGTTAGGTGCCGTATCAAAGCGGAACCCGCCAAACCGCAGCGCCCGCGCGTCATAGGTCACAAGCTGTCCCAAGCTTTGCATATCGCCCGTCATGATCGCCATCGCCATTTGTGCCTGAAGGCTACCGATCACACCTACACTTGGCCCCAGCACGCCATCGGTATCGCACGATCCCAGCTGGTCTGGCAGATCGGGGAACACCGCACGCAGCCCAGGTTTGCCACCGCAAAAGCCACCGACATAGCCGTCGCGGCCCACCACGCTGGCGCTGATCAGCGGTTGGCCAGTTTCAAGGCAATGATCGGACGCCACATAGCTGACCGCGAAACTGTCGGCGCAATCAAGGATCAGCGTCATGCCCACGCAAAGGGCCGCAATGCTGGACGGATCGACGCGCTGGTGAACAGGTTCAATGGTGGTGTCAGGGTTCAATGCGGTCATCGCACTCGCGATCACATCAACCTTTGGCAAGCCAATATCAGCCTCGCGAAATAGCGTTTGACGGTGCAGGTTGGACAGGCTTATGACATCTGCATCCGCAATTAGGATTTGCCCGACACCCGCGCCCACAAGGTATTGCATCACAGGCGCGGCCAGTCCGCCGCCACCGATGACAAGGACAGACGCCCTTGCCAACTGATCTTGCGCAGCACTTCCCAGCACCGCAGTTTGGCGGGCGTAGCGGCTCACCCGCAGACCTTTAGCCATTCCCTGACGCGACCCTCTGGATCGTCGTGCAGCGTGATGTCCGTGACGGCCGAGACAACATCCGCCCCGGCATCAAACGCCCCCGGTGCGCGGTCCGTACTCATCCCGCCAATCGCAACGAGGGGGATATCGCCCACGAGGTCTTTCCACACGCAGAGTTTCTCAATGCCCTGCTGATGCCAGTTCATCTTTTTCAGGATGGTTGGATAGATCGGGCCAAGTGCGATGTAATCAGGGTTCAACGCCAGTGCGCGGGCAAGTTCGGCCTTGTCATGGGTCGAAATCCCAAGCTTGAGACCCGCCGCACGGATCGCAGCCACGTCCGCCTCGTCAAGATCCTCCTGTCCCAGATGGACCCAGTCACAGCCCAAATCAATCGCCAGCTGCCAATGGTCATTGACCACCAGCAGTGCACCATGGGCACGGCACAAATCGCGGCCTTCGGTCAGTTGAGCGCGCAGCGCGTCTTGCGGCTGGTTTTTGATGCGCAGTTGCACAAGCTTGGCTCCCAAAGGCAACACGCGCCGCAGCCACGCCACGTCATCAAAAATCGGGTAAAAGCGGGGCAGTGTCATAGCATCGCCTTTCCAAAGACGGGCGTGGAAGGGGCAGCCATGTCGCGGGCATCCATGGGGTCGGCACCCGCGGCCAGCGCGCCTGCTTCTACCGCCAGAGCGAACGCGCGCGCCATCGCTACAGGGTTGCCCGCCTTTGCAACGGCAGTGTTCAACAGGACTGCGTCATAGCCCATTTCCATCGCTTGGGCTGCGTGCGAAGGCAGGCCCAGACCTGCATCCACGACCAAAGGAATATCAGGAAAATGCGCACGCAAGCTGCGCAAACCGTAGATATTGTTCAGCCCCAGCCCCGTGCCAATGGGTGCGCCCCACGGCATCAAGACTTTGCAGCCGACCTCAACCAGCCGCTCGCAAAGCACCAGATCTTCGGTGCAATAGGGAAAGACTTCGAACCCGTCCTCGGTCAATTGTGCGGCAGCGTCAACCAGACCGAAGGGATCGGGTTGCAGGGTATCGGCGTGGCCGATCACCTCCAGCTTGATCCAGTTGGTATCGAACAGCTCGCGGGCCATCTGGGCTGTGGTCACGGCCTCGCGCGCTGAATAACAGCCTGCGGTGTTGGGAAGCACGGCAACACCGAGGTCCCTGATCAACGCCCAGAAGTCCTGCCCCGCCTGATCGCCGCCCGCCTCGCGCCGCACAGAGACTGTGGCAATGCCTGCGCCCGAACGGCGAAAGGCCTCCGCCAGAATCGCGGGCGACGGATATTGTGCGGTGCCCAACATCAGCCTGGATGTCACTTCGGTGCCGTAGAAAGTGGGCATTCTATCCTCCTTGTCGGGGGGCTACGATTTCGACGCAGTCCCCGTCTTGCAAAGCATGGTCTGCACGCTGTTGCTTGGACACAAAGGCCTCGTTGACCGAAGTAGCCACCTTGGCCTCACCTTTACCCAGGTCATCCAAGAGCGCGGCCAGTGTGGGCGCACCGATCTCATGTGCTTCACCGTTCACGATGATCTTCATACCAAACCTCCGGTATTTTGCCTTTCAGCAACAGGTCAGCCGTCATCTGCGCCAATGCAGGTGCAAGCAGAAAACCGTGCCGAAACAGGCCATTTGCGTAAATCACATCCCCAATCCGCCGAACGCGCGGTTGGTTGTCGGGAAAGGCAGGGCGTGCATCGACTCCAATCTCCAACAGCTCCGCCTCGCCAAAAGCGGGGTGCAGGGCGTAGGCGGCATTCATCAGCTCCATCACGGATCGCAGGGTGGCACGTCCGCGTTCGCCGGTTTCGATCTGGGTCGCGCCCAACATGAACACATCGTCGCCACGCGGCACGATATATAGCGGAAACCGCGGATGAAGCAGTCTCACAGGGCGCGACAGCGTCACGTCGGGGCAGCGGACCACAAGCATCTCGCCCTTCACGCCGCGCAAATCTGTGAGAGTATCACGCGCAGCAAGGCCACGGCAGTCAATTACCTGCCCTTTGATGTCACCGCCAAAACGTACACCCTTTTGATCCAGCCGCGCATGTAGCGCGGTCAGGGTCGCGCGGGGGTCAAGATGCCCCTCATCTGCTAAAAACAGTGCCTTGGAAAAACGCTCAGCCAGATGCGGCTCGTGCTCAGCGATCTGCGTTTTGGACAGGGATGTCGCGGTCGGCGCACGGCGCGCAAAGGTTGCCAGATCGCTTTGATCGCGGTTAAGGGCGACAACAATTGTGCCCGCGTGATGCACAATTCCTCCATGGCTTTTCCACCAACTGGCAGCTTTGCGGCCTTGGCGCACAATCTCGGGCTCTGCGCTCACCCCTTCGCAATCGGGGGCCAGCATGCCGCCTGCCCACCAAGAACAGGCGTGATCGCCGGGCGCACCTTTGGGATCAATGACTGTGACCTGCGCGCCGCGTGACGACAGTTCTGCGGCCATGGCAAGGCCACACACGCCGCCGCCAATGATCGTGAAAAGGTCGCTCATTTCCAAAGCGCGTGAAAGTGGTGCACAGGCCCGTGACCTTGTCCAACGTGCAATTCATCCGCATGCAAAATCGCCTGATGTAGCCATGTGTGCGCATGGCCTACCGCATCGCTCAACGCCATACCCCGCGCCAGGCCCGCAGCGATTGCAGAGGAATAGGAACATCCCGTGCCGTGGGTGTTGCGGGTGTTCACACGTAGGGCCGAAAAGTCCTGCGTTCCCGTTCGCGACACAAAAAGATCGGTGCAGATCTCGCCGTCTGCATGTCCGCCTTTCATCAAAACCGCACCGACGCCAAGGTCCAAAAGGGCCTTCGCCTGCGCTTGCGTGCTGCCCTCGCCCACCAGTTTCAAAGCTTCGGGTAGGTTGGGGGTAAGCAGTGTCGCGCGTGCGAAAAGGATAGATTTCAACGCATCTATCGCACTATCAGCCAGCAACGTATCGCCTGATTTAGCAACCATCACGGGATCAAGCACAACCGGCCCGGCGTAACCCGCCAGTGCATCCGCCACCGCTGCAATCAGCGACGGTGTCCCCAGCATCCCGATCTTGACCACGTCAATCTGGATGTCATCCAGAACGGTTTTGATCTGTGCGGCAACAATGTCGTCCGGGATCGGATGAATGGCGGTAACAGCTTTCGTGTTCTGTGCCGTAACCGCCGTCACAACGGAAGCACCATAAACACCCATTGCCGAAAAGGCCTTAAGATCGGCCTGAATACCAGCCCCGCCGCCAGAATCGGACCCGGCAATCGTTAACGCCTTAGCTACCATGTCATAGCCCCTTGGTTCAGGGATCAGGATGGGAAAGGGCGCAGGCCATAACGGATGCGAGGTCCGCAAGCTGTTCCCTCCGCCGGTCCTAACCGGTTCAGGTTCAATGGGTTCGCAGCTTGTGCATCTCAGCCCGGATCAGGGCGCCCCAACAGATATTAACAGCATTGCTAAATTGTTAGCACAGACGCGTCAAACAGATAAATGATCGCAGACTGCATGACAGCGTGATTCTGGAGAATACGCCAATTAAATAACAAGACGGTATTCGTCCATAAGATGCGCGACAGTAGCCTTGACCAGAAAGTAACGAGCATATGAACTATAGCCTGCGTGGCAAATGAGCAGAACAATAAGGGCCGCTTGGTGTGTAACCAGATTGTTCGACCCGCTCGCACCAAAAGCGTTGTTTGGATTTGGTACCCGAGATCGTATTTTAATGACTGCTATGGTGCATTGTAGCAACCGACTTGCTGCACCTGCAAGAAAATGCTGCGCCAGCGATAGCCGCAACTGCAAAGGTCTGCATTGTCCGCAGTGTGTGAATTCATGCACTGTGCAGCGAAGGTCGGCTTTCACCCTTCGCGTCGGTGCGGCGTTTCAGCTAAAAGTTCAAGATCAATCATTTGGGCAAGCTTGGACAGGTTCCGCTTTAGTTTAAAAGCGGAACCTGATTTCATCTCTGAAACCCCTATAAATATGACTTTTCCATAACCCGTTCTGGTATGGATTCCGCTTTTGGCAGTTATTGTCAAATCTGGTGTTTGAGGCTTGTGGGTCATGCGGCGATCTGGTCGGGTTTGGTGGTTTCAATTCCGTCTTTGAAGGTGACGCCTGTGATGACTTTGGCCAGATAATCAAAGCCACGTAGCTTCCTCCAGTTTTGCTCAGCGCATTGTCCCAGCTTGAACATCATGTGCAGCATGCCTTCGCGTGACAGGCAGCCCTTTGAGCGCTTGGTGCGATGGCGGATCGTGGCGAAGGCCGATTCAATTGGATTGCTGGTGCGGATACTCTGCCAGTGTTGCGCAGGGAAGTCGAAGAATGCCATGAGTTCTTCGCGGTCTTTTTGCAGGCACAGCGCCGCCTTGGGATATTTTGGCTCATAGATTTTGATGAATAAATCGAACGCCTTTTCCGCATCATCTTTGGTCTCAGCCTGCCAGATGTTGTGGATCGCGGCTTTGGCCTTTGGCTGTGACAGCTTGGGTAAACAATTGGGCACGTTCATCGCTTTGTGTTGCCAGCACCGCTGCTGTCGGGCCGTGGGATAGACTTCATCCATGGCGGCCCAGAACCCCATGGCACCGTCCCCGATGGCCAGCTTGGGGGCATTCATTCTCCGGCTTTTGAGGCTGAGCAGAACCTCGCGCCAACTCTGCGTGGACTCGCGCACCCCGTCCTCGATAGCCAAGAACCGCTTCTGGCCACGGGCCGTGACCCCAATAATCACAAGGGCGCATAGCTTGTCATCCTCTCCGCGAAGGCCGCTATGAACGCCGTCGGCCCAGATATACACGATTGGCTCGTCATCGAACGCAGCGTCTTTCCAGACGTCGTATTCCTTGGCCCAATCACGCTTAAGCCGCGAGACCGTATTTGCTGACAAGCCAGCGGCATCAGGACCCAGAAGAACCTTGAGGGCCGCGCCCATTTCGCCGCTGGAAATCCCTTTGAGGTAGAGCCAGGGCAAGGCCGCTTCGAGCGTCTTGGTTCTGCGCACATAGGGCGGCACCAGGGCAGACCGGAATGTCACCGGTGTGCCGTCCTTGGACCGAACCTTTGGAATGCGCACGCTCACAGGGCCAATGCCAGTCTGCACTGGTCGAGCCGGATGATGCCCATTGCGCACGACAGCTGCGAGACCTGCATCAGTGCGCAAGTCTGCAAATTGCGCCAGATAACAGGCAAGCTCTGCCTCGACTGCTGTCGCGATCAATTGCTGGGCTCCTGTCCTCAACAAATCCGTCAGCGCGTCCGTCATCCCGTCTCGATGCGCAAAAATCAACAATGTTAGTCGTTTCCATGGTGGTGTATCTCCTTTGGCTGGGCTGCTGTCTCACAACAACAAATCAACCAGATACGCCGCCAACCTTCAAACCGCCCAAACACCAGATTCAGTCATAGCTCCCAAACGCTTTTGGTGCATTATTGCCTAAGAGCCCGATTTAAAACTATTTGAGTGAGTTCAGTGGTTTGTGATTCTGTTCGGTTGTGAAGCTGAATGGAGATCACAATGGCTTGGACTGAAATCACCCGCAGTCAACATGACCGAAAAGGCGATAAATACGCAAGCGATATGAGGGACGCGGAATGGGCGTTGATAGCGCCTTCGATGCCGCCGTCGAAGACAACTGGTCGGCCCCGTACGACATGTTTGCGCGACGTGGTCGACGCGCTCCTCTACATTGCAACGACCGGATGCCAATGGCGTATGTTGCCCAACGACTTCCCGCCGGTTTCAACGGTTCGGGGCTATTTCTACGCGTGGCGCGATGACGGCTTGCTTGATGAGATAAACCAGAAGCTGGTCGAAGCTGCTCGTCTGGCCGAGAACCACAAAGCCCAGCCAAATGTGCATGGCGCAACATATGTTACTATCGGCCCTTATGCTCACTACCAGAACGTTTCCAGGTGGGTCACACCGGTTTGACCACATCGGTAAGCTTTAAGCGGTGACCACATCAGTAAGGTGGGCAAGCCAAATGTTGACCAGGCGTTGACCAAAACCGGCACAGCTTATACACAAGTAAATCAGTCAGGTTTTAAGTGACTGATTTCTTGTGTAAATTTGGTTGCGGGAGTTGGATTTGAACCAACGACCTTCAGGTTATGAGCCGAAACATCAACAATTTCCATTATTGATGTATTTCAACGGCTTAGCAGACAAGCCTTTGAAAGCAACAACTTATCCGCCGCTTCTCACCGGATTTCGTCGTTTTGACACGGACTCGGGTGAAGCGAGTATAGCATTCACGGGTTGACCAGGCGTTGACCAGCATTCTCAGATGATCACTAAAAAGAGCCATCAAAAAATGGTCTTGCGCAGCAACCTCTTTCGATGGTGAGAAAATTACCGCTCCCCCAAACACACAGACGGCACCCGCGTCGACGGTTTCGGCCCTTTGCCGACATTCACCATGCCTTCCCAATGCTGCGGTGCGACCCGTTGAACCAGTCATTCGTGCATCATGCAGCATTTTGTTGGCTGAAACGTCGGTAGGCCGGACTTAGCCAAACTCTAAAAATGGAGGACTTGGACCTCAATTGCGTATTTGCAAATACGTTCACTCATAAATCAGCACAGAATAAAGACCGCGAGAAAATCATCCCCGAGTCCAGTTCAATGTTACGCCCCACGTCTTCGCCGCATCGTCTTCGTCGAGAACTGGCTTGCCATAGTTGGTAGGAATCCACTTCTCACCGTTAAAGTTTTTCCAGTCCGTCTGCTCTTCAGCCCATCGATGCAATTCGGTTTCACAAGCAAACCTGAGTTCGTCTTCTTGCAAACGAGGATCGGTCGAAAGCGTGAACGTCTCTAGTCCCAAATCTCCCCAATCCTTTGCATGGTTTGCTAGAGGGCCAGAGCGATTAGCTCTAGAACCCGTTCCCTTTTTCATGCTGCGCATCCAACTAACATGACGGCCATGCCGTCCCCAAATATTTTTTGAAATCCCAATGCGTATTCCTCGAACAGGCCAGACAATTTCACAATATACCCCATAGCTTCGTGGAAGGGTTTCACGTGGGCTGCTACCCTGCCGCCAGTCCATGTTGAATTCAATATCATTAAAGATCATTGGCTGTTCCACTGCATATGTTTGAACTCATCCGAATGAGTCTCATGTTAGTCTTGTTGGTTTCAAGAAATAAGTTTCTTTGGGCTCTGAACTACCCCATTCGCTGCGCCGTGTACGAAGGTCGGCTAAGGGCCGCTCGCAACGGCGACAGAGGGTTGGCAGTCGCTCGAAGGTGCGTCGGGGTCAGATCACGGTAAGTGACGGCCTAAAATGCGATCCTATTACCAAGCTGGATCTCAACGCCGCCACTTTCGTCAATTTTGTAAGAATCAAGTTCGTAAACAGCAATCAGTCTACCTGACCCAACCATTTCTTGGTTTTCATCTTTTCTGCCATGTCGGACGATGGCGTATTCGCTTGATGTAATCGCCTTTATGAATTGCGTGTACTTTTTCAAAAAACCATGCCGAGGTCCCTTGAAAGGATCGTAGTAGACCTTCTTGGAGTCAATGCGTGCGCTGTGTAGAACCGGGGCGTTCTTGACATCAAGACCTCGGCCCCTGGCGTATCCGGTCCACGACGAGCGATATGCAAAGCCAGTGTTCAAATCTCTCATTTTGATCATTGCATTGGCCCTATACTCAGAAGGCTGTTGGTCGGGTTTGCTCATACGTCATATCCTTTCAAATCAGTGTCGTGCCAGCGCGCCAACAATGCGTTGTCTTTGTTTTGTGTTTCGTGAAGCCAATCGTTCTCCATCGACTGCAATGCGGGCAGGTAGCGGGTCATCCAGTCCGCAAATTTGCTTTCAAGAGTTGTATCGCGCAGCGCCGTTTCAAGGCTGCGGGCCAAGCAGTGCGCCCGAATCCATCCTGGTGCAGGCGAGGGGTGGCGCTCCAACACATCAATCATCGGAATTGACCCCGCTTCCCGGCCCGATGGCAAATCAAGCGAAAGAGGCGTCATGAGCCAGGCTCTGATACTTGCTGCCGTGACAGGGGTCACGTGCGCGTTGGGAACACTACCTGATGGAGGGCTCTCTTCACAAGAAATGTGCCGCTGTGGACGGTAAAAAGGCTCTCCTTCAAAGGCGACCGTCCATGCTATATCATCCAGAGAAACAACAGGTTCACAAGGAAAGCCAGAAACAAACTGATACACATCATCCTGGAGGTCTGGCAGGGCAAAAACATCATCACCCAATGTCAGCTCAACGCTGGTAGATCGGACAAAATATGCGCCAACGTTCAGGGGCCCAGATGGTCCGATGGCAAGGTGAAGATCCCAATAAGCCACAGCACTTCCGGCGACGCTCTTTTTTTGTCTAAAGTCTGGGATGTAAGTTTGAACGCCCCCTCGACAATGCCAAAGGGAATTCTCGCAATCATCACAGTCGGAAGGGCGGGGAATTCGACTTCCAACCAAAGACTATGACTCATGTGTCCACTTGCAGAAAATTCAGCGTTAAAATCTTTAGTCAGATCAACGGCCACATCTGGTCCAACCTTGAGATTAACCCCCCCTGAACCCTTTCAGCACGCTGTAGCATGGCCCCCAAATCCAACATCCTAGCCACCACTGCCGCATGATTTTGAATCAGCGCCGCCAGTTTTTGCTCCGGCTGCGAATTGCTTTCATCTTCCCAGACATAGCCATTCTTAAGCTCAAGCTTTTCAAGCAGCTCGCCTTGGCAATCCGTTGGATCAAGGCCGCACATAGTGCTTAAGTATCCTGCCAAATGAAGGTAGGTTGCCGTGGTACGAAGCGGCTCAGGTTTGCCACGGTAGTGGGCGATGACCTCGTCCGTAACATCGTCCGCGCCTTTCTTAAGTAGCCAGCGATGCAACCGAAACGGCTCGATAGAACGACTTGACTGCTTGCCCGGCATTTTGGTGCCGAGATTCTCGCAAATCTCAGTCATCGACAAACCGTCATCGCGCAGCTGCGTGACCAACTGGCCGATATAGGCGGCCGCATGCAGGCGTCTTATGGGGCTTAGGCGCTTTGGAGCGCCGCCAGCGACATGCCGCGCAATGCGCTCTCGAAGCTCTTGTCTGACGCGATCTGCAGCCTCGCGTGGTGTTTCTTCACTTTTCGACATCTGTACCTCCTTAATTGCGACCACGGCGCCAAGACTTGCCACGACGATTATCAAAAATATGCGCGATCGTGATGATGGTTCCGTCTTCAGAAAGACCCCCCCCCAGCCGCCCAACCTGATCACCAAGGTTAAGGCGCTTTCCCTTTCGCCGACTTACCGAGAGAATTGACGCGCAGCTGCCTGCCGGCACGTCTACATCTGCATTTTCGATGATTGTCCTAATCAGCGCGGGGCGTATTCCGCGTTGTTGGCAGCGTTTCTGGGCGTGTTTGCTAAACGGTGCAAATTGCGAATTCAGGGTCATGGCGATACTCCGGTTGATGCGTTCAATATGGGTAAACTGATGCATCCTTGAGATGGAGTATTTACCAAATTGGTATTTTTATCATTCTATTTTTGGTAAAATATTTGGTATATTTTACATAAAAACTGAGCGGCATAGCCCATTTTGTTCATTTTGAGGGAAGGGATTTTTAACTGCCAAACGGCAGCGAGCCAAATTTTCCATCGCTCCGCTTCAAACACATGGCGCAGCACATCGCTGTCGCGGAAACGGCCGTGTCGGTTCTTCGAGAACGTCGAGTGGTCGGGAATTGGGTCCGACAAATCCATCTTGCAGAACCACCGATATGCGAGGTTCAAATGAACTTCTTCGCACAGACGCCGTTCTGATCGAATGCCCATGATATATCCCACCAACAGCATCCGCATCATCAACTCGGGACCGACCGAAGGGCGGCCTGTGGAGCTGTAAAACGCGGTCAGATGCGTCCGAACGCTGGATAGATCAATGACGCCTTCAATCGCGCGCAACACATGATCTTCTGGAACGTGATCCTTTATCGAGAAACCATAGAAAAAAGCAGATTGTGCTTCCTGGCGTGGTCCCATCAGCGCGATCAATCTCCAATATCAATACAGATATTGAATCAGCCGTAAGGACCCAGATCAACAGGAGTTTTTCAACAGAATAGGCCCATACCGGACCTTCACCCACCCTTAGCAATGCCGCAGTGCGGCCTATCAGACCGAACATTCGTTCTTATGGCAAAAACGGCAGGCATAGTTGGCGGAGGTTGCGAGGTCTCGCTCCGCCCTATACGAAGATCACGTTCAGTTGATTATAAGAAAAGAAACAGATGACACACAAGATCCCAGGTGCGCGCTACGTTAGTTTCAAAGGAATTTTTGAACCGAATGGAGAAGACACTCCTATAGTGCTCGAGGTGCCAAACTATCAGCGCGGCTACGACTGGCGCAAGGAGCATCGAAAGGATCTTTTTGACGATTTGGAGAGACTTGGAAGACTCGGCTCAAATGCCATCCATTTCTGCGGCACAGTGATCTGCACGCCCATTCCCCAGCGGCCGAACCACTTTCATGTTGTCGATGGTCAGCAACGGCTGACGACGCTGGTGCTCATCGATGCACTGCTTGCTCGAAAGACCGGCAGGGCTTCATGCGTAGTCCGCGACAACAATCTTCTATTCCTTCCGCAAAGTAGTGATCGCGGCTTTTTCAAAGCGCTCGTCAAGAATGAAAATTTGACGAAAGTCGGCACCCTCGGTCAGCGCAACTGTTTGGACGCCGCTAAGGAGATAGAGGCTTGGATTGAGGCACTCGGAAGCGGTTCCGAGAAGATGATGCGGCTCGTAGAGGGTCGTCTACACGTAATTTTTTTCGCACTCGAAAATGCGGGCGAGGTCTCGAAGGTGTTCGAGACGATCAACAATCGAGGCAAGCCCCTCACGCAGATGGATCTCGTCAAAAATCATCTGATCTACATGCAGGCGCTCTACGGCTGGGACGATGTTGTCGATAGCGTCTGGCAGACTATTCAGGGAATTGTTCAAGATACCCAGATGCGCGGTGGCGAGAGTGTGGATACTGTCCTGCGCGCGGTCGTCAACGCGATGTTCTATCCGGGTCGGCGCAAGGCTGGCGAGACCGACTACAAAATTATCTCGGCTCAGGTCGCCAAAAAAGGCGATAAGGATAAGTTCGAACGGTTTCTCGGTTTTCTGGAATCCGCGTTCAGGACGTTCCGTGACCTTCGAGCTGCGGTGCAGACCGAAAAGCGTGACCCGGTGGCGACGCAGCTGACATATCTAAATGCCCAGTCGAATGTTGCCGGCATCCTGCCTTTGATCTTCGCCCGTCAATGGATGCGTAATCAGGACGAAAGTGATGCCCCTGTCTTGGAGGCAATCGAGAAAGCCAACTTTCGACTCTACGGCCTTCCCGGCGCAGCCGCTCGATCGGATAGCCGAAACGTGACCCTCAACAAGCTGGCCTATGCCTATCTCGCGCGCGGTAAGAATAAGGGTGAGAAACTGGAGATCCATGTCGGAGGCACGATCGTGCGAGACGCCTCTGTGGTCGTGGTGCTGGCCGGCATTGTTCACGCACAGCACAAGGACGGCATGCGCCAGATCGTCTCGAGCCTGACGCTCGACGACGACGACGGTTACGACTTCTACGGCTGGGACGAACTACGTTATTTCCTTGCGCGCTGGGAGGAAGGACTGCTCAAGACACAAAGCTTCGATTTCGGACGCCTCAAGCGCAGACTGGGAGCCTCTAAACCAGACGACTATCTCGCCCGTGAACATATCATTCCGCAAAGCACTACTGGACCTGTCGAGACCTATAAGGATAGCCAGCAGCTTCGACGCCTCGGGAACTTTATGCTCCTACCCCATGGGATCAACTCATCTGCTGGAAACAAATCGCTCGAAGATAAGCTGGAAGTTTTTGAAAAGAAAAAAAGCAAAACAATCCTTTTGCTTCAGAACTCGCGGCTCGAACAATGCGTAAAGTCGGCAAACGCCTTTTGCGCAAGGCTGGAGACACGTGACGATAAAAAATTTGGGCCGATTGGCAACCGGTTCAACGGGTCTACCATTAAGGAAAACCGCGATCTGGTCGTTGCTAAGACCCTGTGTGATCTGCGTGAGGAGGAGATGATCTCCTTCGCGCTTCGGGCTTGGCGGATGGAGGGAGAAAGCTCTGCGGGCCTCGCTTTTCGGGGCATGTTTTCGTTCAGCTACGACGGGCGGTCCTATGTCTCTAAAGAAGAGAGCGCGGAAACGAAAGCAAACGAGAACCACATCCTTGACACCGATGATAAAGCGCCGGAGACGAAGCGTCGCAAACGGCGTGACGAGGTTATTGAGCGCAAGTTCAAGCCCGACCGCTGGGATTAAGGAAGTCCGCTTATGGAAGCGCCAGGTCAATGCAGCGCTGTCGGCAACGCGCAACAAGACAGACAAGAATGATGCGCGTGGCATTGCTCAAGTCTTGCGCACTGGTTGGTTCAGCCCAGTTCACATGAAGAGCCGAGAAGCGCATGGCGTCCGTGCCTTGCTCAGCACGCGCAAGGCATTACTCAAGAAGACGATGGATCTCGCCAACGAGGTACGTGAGCTGTTGAAGATCTTTGGCATTCGCCTGCCCATGACTGTGAAGCACGGCAGTTTTGACGGTGTTGTTCGACCGTTGATCGAGATGGATGAAGTTCTGGCCCATGCTTTGGTGCCGCTGCTGGACGCGCGCGTGGTTTTGTATCAGCACTTTTTGGAACTGGATCGCAGGGTCAAACGCGCTGCCAGCCAAGATGAGGTGTGCATGCGGATGATGACCGTTCCGGGTGTTGGACCGATTGCCTTCCCGCCCATCGCGTTGGTCATGTCCCTCTTGCAGTCGACTGGGAGCCAACGTTCAGCACTTTCACCTTGCTGAGATGCGACGCCACCAAACCACTGTTCAGCTTTCCATCACGCATCCAGTAATGTGTAGGGTGGAATCTGCGCTGGGACCCTTTACGTCGTTTTTCGTTTTTCGTTTTTCGCTGGTTTTGCGATGCGCAACGCCATCAGTACTCGGATTTCCCCTGTACTTCGCGGCGATTTCTAACCTGGTCGCGCTGGGCGGTACGACTAACCCTTTGACGTCGCTATGCGGAATTTCCTTCTGGCGCCAATTCCACCTTCCGCCTATTTTCCACCCCTGTCCCCATGCTCTGACTTGATAGAGGCGTCGATCTACGCCTGTGTCGATCACGAAAGGAGGGCCGCGCAAATGGTCAAACGATTGAAGCTAAATGAGAAGCTCTTGCGCGATGCAGAGCCGCTCGAGGGCAACAGCCATCGCATGATCATATCAGGACACAGCAGTAGCCCTGCAACATAGCCATCAAGTTCACTGACACACATTGCGTCTAGCATCACTTCGAGATTGCCTAAAAGCTCTTCAAGGTGGTCGATTTCAGCGTCGGTGTGCATCACTTTAATCTTTCCGCATAGGCTGCCAGAGTTGCGTCGTCGAAGCATATGAATGTTGCGTTGAGGCTTTCAGGCACGAATTTGCGCAGTGTCACAATTGCGATCTCAGCAGCCAAGTCCAACGGAAACCGGTAAATACCAGTTTCAATAGATGGTATGGATATGCTGGTGATGCGGTGCTCTTCGACAAGTTGGCAAATGGAACGGTAGGTCTGCGCCAAAACGTCAGCCTCGCCTCGATTGCCGTCCATGTAGCGAGGGCCGACTGCGTGTATAACGTACTCAGCGGGCAGTTCGAAAGCATTAGTCATCACCGCTTTACCGGGTTTGATGCAGTCAATTGCACGACACGAAAGTTCAAGCTGTGGGCCAGCAGCTCGGTGGATAGCGCCACAAACACCGCCTCCCGCTAACAGGCTTGGATTTGCTGAGTTCACGATGGCCTGCGCCGGTATTTTAGTGATGTCACCTAGCTTTGCGGTAATCATAGTTCAATAAATCTTCCCGATCAGTGGCGGCCAGTCTACTTGGGTACCTTTGGTAACAACTTGATCATCGAATGTGGCAACATCATACACGCCGGAGTTCTTAAGCTTCCACGCTTCGAAAGGTTTCAACCCACCAACAAGCGGCTTAACAGCGACAAGCTCTAACCAGTTCACAGCTTCTGAGGCAGCGTGAATAACCCGGTCAACATCTACAAAGTCTGCTTCCTGTCCTGCTTCACTACCGCGAAACCCAAATTCTCTAAGTTGATCCTCTAGCAGAAAGCCAAGCCCAAAAATTTCACCATCGAAATTAAAAGGAAAGCGGGCCTCAGATAGCAACCATTTCCAGCCTTCTTGGGTGATTGTGTGCGGCGTGTCGACCCGCAGCATAAATCCCCAATGTATCATCGCGTTTAGTGCCAAGCCAATCTCTCCGATCGCTCATCGCTCATCGCTCTGCCTCTTACAGAGTATCATATTTCTGTTTGATCAAGTACTTAGCGTACTCTAGATCTGAGGCCTTGGACAACTTCATGACATAGGAGTTTCCCATTCGTCCATTTTTGTGCGTCCATGTTTTAGCGTCAAGCATCTCCTTTGGATCATCGATTGTGAAGAAGTTTTTTGATTTTGGCCATCAGGCGAGATTTGGCCCCGAGAAAAATCTATGCTCAAATGGTTTTTGAAAATGCGTACTGCAGCGAACAAAGAGTTGCCCTTTTTGAAGCCAACATAGTATTTCATGGCGGTGCAGGTCACATCATCCCAACCCCTGAGTTCTTCCTGCAGTGCCTGATATACGTCAAGTGCCACAGCAGAAGCACTCGAAGTATGGTCTTCTTCTTTATAGACCTTAACCTCGCTTGATACTTGCTTAATAGGGCTTTCGGGGTTTGTATCAGCAATCAGATTAATGTCTTCAGAACTACTTGCTTGATGTAGCGTCAAAGAAATGACGCCACCTTCGAAGCGTCGAATTTCCCAGAGCTCAAACGGAATATCACGAAAATTCACGCTATTCTTTTGGTAAGCGTTGAAGCTTGGCGAAATAAATATCACTCGCGATGCCGACCAGTCTACATCATCGCGGCGCAAACTCTGATCAAGACGCTCATTATATTCCAAAATGAAATCGGCTTTATTGTTGAGCATCACTGATAGATACGAGTATCCTTGGTCAACGACGGAATAGCTATTGCCCTTTTTGTACTCAATGATGACGAAGGAATTGCTTTCCTCATCAAACGCCAGCGTGTCTACTCGAAATTTTTCCACTGTAAGCTCGGAAGCAACGAACTGAAGGTTGAATGTTTCAACCAGGTTGGCTTCCACAACCTGCTGAATATCCTTCTCAAGCAGGAACCTTTCCTGCTGCATTGAGCTTATACTGCCCGTGCTTGACTGCTTAAATAATTACAATCCGTGGTCCTTTTTGTCTCTTCTTGGCTTCTTGCCTCACGTTAGCAAACTTTATCTGGGTAACTAGCCAATGTGAATGCCCCACACTTTTGTTGCTCCCGGCCGGAGACCGGCCATTTTGCAGCGCAACACGCGTGCCGTTGGCAATCCGTGTGGATGCGCGCAGGCCCTTTGCCGAATTGGCGGTGAGGTTGACCGGGCCAGCCTTTTGTTCGCCCCGCACCGACACGCCACCCGTGCGCGATGCACGCGTGTGTTGCCCACGATGCTCGATGCGGACCTGTTTGCTGTCTTTGTCTTTTTTGCCCAGACCAAACAACGTCCAATGCTCCCTGCTTAATCCAAGTCGACTGAAATGATCTTGCCCGCAACATGCGCGTCCAGTTCGCGCCCGAACCCGAAGGCGAAGTTGAAGGTCAACGACATCCCATCAAGCGGGGCCGCTTCTGGGCTACGTGCAAAATAGTCTGACATTGCGCGCTGAATTTCTACATTCAACTCATCAAGCTTTTCTTGGGGAATTGCGAAGTCATCCTGCTTCAGCGCCATGCCATTTTCCGTTTCATATTTGTTTCCACTCTTATGTTGATTGTGGTGATTGAGTATCCAATGATTGGATCTGGGAGATCGCCTGATCGACAGATTTTTTACCCCAATTGACCAAATGCAAAACCGTCCAAGCAATATCCATCTGCGCCAGCGCATCATCTATCGCGCGACCCAGATGGTTTTCGACCTCTTCCTGAATGTCGAGTTCCCCGATATATCTCAGGAATCAGTCAGGTTCCGGCAGAAGGTCAAATTCAGCGGGCTTGCAAAACTGGCGGAGCCAGCGAACAGCACAACGGACCTCTTCGCTTCGCTCAGTCAGGGTCGAGAACTCTTCCAGCATCACAAAGCACCAAGATCCACCATCGATCGAGCAATATATCTCCACTGAATGGATGGTCCCCCACTGGGGTGACGGGATTGCCACAGCGAGACTCAACGTCGACAGCAAGTCATGATCCCAGCCTCGGGCTTCCGCCAAATCCGCCGCTTTTCCAATCATGCGCTCACCCTCCCCAACCGATCAAAACCGCAAGAAACCCCAGAAACGCAATCGCCAGGAGCGCTGAAAGGTTTAGGAACAGGCGGCTTGTGAGGATGCGGAGCAACAGGACAACCAGCCCTATCGCAACCATGCCGGCTAAAATGAGAAAGAGCAGTCCCGCGGCAGCATCCGACACCCGGCGTTCCCATCAATCCACGACGGGGTAATAAGGCGCACCCCAATCTTCATTCGAGTTCGACATCATCGTGTCGACAAAAACCGGCATCAGGCTCAGCAGTAGCTCCGCCCCATCACGCACCTGCTTGCGGTTCACTTGGCTGTTCCAGGTCGCGCCACCATGCACAAGCTGGTTGCGGAGCACGTACAGCCTGTCAAAAAGGATGCTCAGCAGCTTCGCTGTTTCCTGCCCTTCGATGGCATATTGCGCTGCCTTCTTGGCATTTTCAAAGCGCAGCTCCCAGTTGTCATACTGGGCATCGCCATTGTGGAACTTCCAGAAGGGATTGAAGATGTATTTGGTGTCCAGAAGCTCGGCCACTACGCCTTCGAATTGATACCAGATTTCATGTTCTATGCGTCCATTTGGGTCACATCTCACCAGTGCATCAAAAAAACCCTGGAAATTAGCACGCGCAAATGAGCCGGGGTCATCTCCCAAATCCTTGGCATAGGCTGCATTAAAGGCAATCCAGCTCAGAATAAAAGCAGCGTCCGGATCCTCATCGATCAAAGCGGCCGCGCGGCTAAGCCAGCTGATGGAACGGTGTGTTCGAAGATTTAACTCCGGCGAATTCTGTTCGCGAAGCCTCTTGTGCTTTTCTCGTAAGTAATCAAATTCAGACGAAACCTGAGCCGTGTTTGTCATGCGCCTAACCGACTGGCGATCGCGCCACCCAAGCGGGAAGAGATCAACCCCCAAACCGCACCCCCACCAGTGTTAGCACCAGCATCGCCCCAACGTTCACTTCGGATAATGTAGTGAAGAATGCGGCGTAGTTCTCGCAGTGTAAGGTCTTCCACGCAGCGCGGATCTTGTTGAAGCCGCGAGATTACGTCAGGGACCGGTGTTTGCGCAGCATCTCCCATATCTTGGCCAGCATCGCTGCACACGAAACCACATGCGTATGCTGCTTGGATAAAAGCATCCCACTCCAGCCATTCAGTGGGACGCATCCTTTCATCCCGCGAACTCAGCGTATATTTGTTAACCAAATCCTGCAATTTTTCCGCAACAAAGCGAATTTGCTGGAGGGTCAACTTTTCGTCAAGACGAACCGCATCCTGCCGTATGTCTGGTTCAGCATCAATTGCCTGCATTCCTATACCTTCCTTTCCATACTGCCGCTATTGTCAAAAGAGCCTAGAAAGGCCTCAATCTCTTCTAGCATTAAATTGTCATAGTTTGAGGACTCCCTCATTTCTGCAATCGCCTGCCGTGCCTTTTTAGTTGTCATCCATTCTGTCTCCAGCCGAGACGCCGCTTGCCAGCGTCCATGAAGCCACTCACCATATTGGCGCTGCTCTTCTTCTGACAAAAGGTCATGCGCATAGAATGCTACCAGCCTTCGCCCTAGCTGACGCAGTCGGGAGTCGTCGAAGGTCGCAACGATCTCCTGTCTCTGTGGCCAATCGGCCCCTTGAAAAACCTTCAAACGCTCCTTGTCTGCCCAGCTGTAGAAACCGTTAAAAATCTGTTTCTCAACCGCGATCGGCTCTGCATCCGGCTTTGTCGGGTAGCGCGCCGCCATCGTCTGCACCACGCGTTCACGAAACTGCGGCGCCTCCGCAATGAGGCGCGCGCGGCGTTCGTGTTCATCCGTCGTTGCAGCAGGTTCCAATAAGACAGGTGCCTTGTTGATCGTTAAAGAGCGAATGGCCCATGGCACAGCCTCCAGCGCCGCCACAAAAGTGTCATCGGACGCATCAATCAGATCGGCAGGATCGGCCGCATCGAGATCAAAAAAGAATGCTTGATTGGCGTTCTTGCTCGAGTAGCCGCAAAGGCAGCCCGTGATAGCCTTCGGAGGACCGCCACCAAAACGTCCCACAAGCTCTAGCGGGGAAAGTCGCTCGAGACGGGCCTTAACATATCCCTTGTCCCGACTTGCAAGCAGCTCTGTCCAGAGGGCTGGATCGCGCTGGGCAATCAGCTGCGCGATATGAATTATGGCTTCCACATCACCCAAGGCATCATGGGCGTTATGTCCCTCGAAGCCATTCAGCGGTGCGAGGCGGTCGAGTTTGAACCGGACCTTGCCCGTCTCGTCTACAGGCCATTCCAACAGATCCCGGTGCCGATGCCATACCCCAAAGACAGCTGTCATAATATCGAAACGCGTGTTGCCGTTGAATTGCGTTGCGAAAACCTCCGCCTGAAGGTTCTGGTAAAAGGCTTGTCGCAGCATTTCTTCGTCAAAGCGGATGCTGTTAAAGCCAGTCCAAATCGCAGGCGACCAACGCGACACAAGCTCGGTCAATGACTGGGTGAATTCAAACAACTCTGGCAACGCTGGATCGATCAGTTCGGCGGGGCGTAGCCCCGTAACAGCCAAAGCATGCGGTGAAGGAATAATATGAGGCGCCAAGCGACAGCGCATATCCACCCGCTCTATCTCTTTGAAATCCGAATCCGTGAGGATCGCAGCGAACTGGAGTGGTTGATCAAACGCGGGCGAGACACCCGTGGTCTCAAGGTCAAAAAATGCAAAGTTCATAAGGTTTGATATGCTGTTCCGGCGATAACGTCACGTAGAAATCAAATTCTCAAAACATGACACGTCCGTATGTGACGCATCCGTTCGCTATATCCTGCATATCACTAAGGAGTTTGCATGATGAATATATACGAACAGCGATACTTGATTGACCTTGCAGTCCGGATTTCCACAAATTTTCCCGCACGAAGTGTCGTGTCTCAAGAACTGTCTACCTGGATTGAGGATCAGGATTTAGGCTTTTCTTGGGACCCAGATATTAACAACATTAAACGCAAAGGTGTCCCGGCAAATGTCTGGTCCGAACTCAACCACCTTCTTGCAGAGCGGGACAGATTAGTTCCACGCCAAAAGCCGGATGCAATGGCGCGTAACATAACAGATTTGGCTGCTCATGTCGGCTTAGATCCTGATGAGCAAGCCATTTTTGAACTGGCTATTCGCGCCGCGCGTAGCGGCCCCGTAAGATTTTTATGCAATGCCCTCGTCGATGATGCGCGGCTCCCAGTTGAGGACGTGATCGCCCATCTGACCGGGCTAGCACCGGACCGCGTAAGACTCTTGCTTGCAAGTTCAGGCCGTTTACTCGTTTCGGGCCTTCTGCAATTTGAAAAGCCACCATTTAGCGGTCTCGGCCTATTGGCAACTGACCGTCTTCTTGTGGCTCTTGACCCGCCGTCGCGTAGCCTCGATGACATTCTGACCAAACTCTTCGCCCGCGTCTCCCCGGCAGCCGTGGCTTGGGATGATTTCGAGCACCTTGGGCTTGGGCGTGACTTTGCATTTCGACTGCTTGATGGGGCACTCCAGCGGCGCGAGAATGGTGTGAACATTCTGCTGCATGGTGTGCCAGGTACGGGCAAAACAGAGCTCTGCAAGGCCCTCTCGGAGCGGCTCGGCGCCAGCCTTCATGCCGTAGGTGAAACAGATGACGATGGGGATGAGCCATCCCGGTTTGAACGCCTGCAGCAACTCCGCCTTGGTCAACGGCTCCTTAGAGATCAGGGCAAAAGCATCATCCTCTTTGACGAAATGGAAGACTTACTCCCAGGGCTTGACAATGGGCTCTTCGGCCTTTCACTGCGCCGTACAGGTTCAAAAGTACATTTGAACCGGCTTCTGGAGAGCAATCCTGTCCCTACGCTTTGGACGACAAACGATATCAGCGATTGCGACCCTGCATTCTTGCGACGCATTTCATTCACACTTGAACTACGGACCCCTCCAATCGCCGTGCGCTGCCGGATCTGGGAGAAGCTTGCTTTGCACCATCGGGTGCCACTGCCGAAAGACCTCTGCCGCGAACTCGCCCACAGTATGGACGATGCACCCGCTATTGCAAACAGCGCACTTCGTGCCGCACGTATAACGCGAGGCGGCCCTGATGACGTGAAGCTTGTTGCAATGGCGATTTCTCGAGCCGTACGCGGCGGCCACACTCAACCCACAGCGCCAAGCAGCATCAGATTCGAGCCGGAGCTCGCCAATGCAGACCACGACCTTGCGTTAATCACAGAACGCTTCGTCGCCTGCGGTCCTTCCAACACCGGAGGACTTTGTCTGAGCGGCCCTCCCGGGACCGGCAAGAGCGCTTTCGCGCGCTATCTCGCTGAGCGCATGCATATGCCCGTCCTAGTACGGCGAGCCTCTGATCTTCTGGATCGATACGTCGGCGGTAGTGAGCGTAATATTGCAGACGCCTTTGCCGAAGCACGCGACATAAGCGCATTTCTTATTTTCGACGAAGCAGATTCACTCTTGGGTGCACGGGATGGAGCAACCCATCGCTGGGAAATTTCCCAAGTGAATGAAATGCTCACCTGGATGGAAAACCACCCGCTGCCCTTCGCCTGCACCACCAACCGCGTCGACCAGCTCGATCCTGCGACTTCCCGGCGCTTTGGTCTGAAGATTGGATTTTTACCGCTGAGCTCCGAGCAGCGTACGGCCTGCTTCCGACAGTTCTTCAAGCTCGATCCGCCCATTGGTCTTCAGGACCTCGATCAGTTGACGCCAGGAGATTTCGCAGTTGCTGCCAAGCGATCGAATTTTCTTGGCATTACCGAACCTGAAGCCATCCTCGCAGAACTGCACCGCGAACAGCTTTCTAAACCCAATACGCGAAATCCGATCGGGTTTCAGGTGGCAAGTTAACCCTAGTGTTCGATGTGAAGAACACAGAATTCTTGCATAATCCTGCCGCTTGAAGCCATGCGGGGTTTCCGTCACTGTATAAGAAATGGAGGTTACCCAATGCGTTATGGCCGATTGGCTGATCTTGTAAGACTGGCCCTGCAGATGCAGGGTCGGGCGGATGGCCTGTCACTCGATGACATCGGGCAGACCTATGAAGTTTCGCGTAGAACCGCAGAACGGATGCGCGACGCAATCCGCGACGCGTTCCCCCAAACAGAAGAACTTCATGAGCCGGGTGGGCGTAAGCGCTGGCGCCTGCCACCGGGCACAGCGGGTCGCCTAGCCGATCCCACCATTGACGACATATCTGCACTTAACCGTGGCGCTGAACTTGCGCGCCAATCCGGAGACGCCGCCACTGCCTATCATTTGGAAACACTCATGGATCGCCTTCGTGCGCGCTTGCCTGGACCAAAGCGAACCCGACTTGAACCCGATATCGCAACACTGCTCGAAGCAGACGGGGTCGCGCTACGCCCCGGGCCACGAGAACAGATCCATGTAGAAATACTTGACAGCCTGCGCGAAGCTATCCTCGCTGGCGTATGGATTGAGGTGGATCATCGCGCGCGCGCAACCGGCCTGCTGAGTCGTAATGCAAGGCTTGGCGCCTTGGCGCTGCTGCTTGGCGAAGGTCGCCAATATCTTGTGGCTTACAGCGACTATGCAAAGGATGTGCGCCTCTTCGCTTTGGCCGGATTGGAGCGGATTGAGCTTACCAATAGCGTTTTCGAACGCCCAGAAGATTTCGACCTAGCCGCTTGGATGCAGCGATCCTTCGGCATATGGCAGGAGGAAATATACAATGTCGTCTGGCGTTTCACCCCGGAAGCGGCGCCAGATGCACGGCGATATCTATTCCACCCGACACAGGAAATGACGGACGAGCCCGACGGAAGCTTGACAGTAAGGTTTCATGCAGGTGGACTGCGTGAAATGTGCTGGCACCTGTTTCGGTGGGGCGATCAGGTCGAAATCCTCGCGCCACGAGAATTGAGTCTGATGTTTCAAGACCTGTTGAAAGACGTACTGGACCAACCGAAAGACTGCAGCTGAGACAAGTCCAAGACCTCCTCGTGACAATTCCATGAAAATAGCTTGGGCTCAAGTTTCGAATGCAACACTCAGAGCCCTTTGGGCATAGGATGTTGCGATGGACATACGAAGCAAGCACCTCAGCAGCGAGGAACGTGGCGTGATATTAGCCGAGCCCACCACAAACCCATCAACTCGGGAGCTAAATCAAAATGGATAACTTTATTACAGAAATGAGCCCTTGGAAAACTCTTCCAACGCATGCTGCAGATGCCCAAGTTTTTGCGATAGGAGACGTGCATGGCCAAGCTGACACGCTTGCTGCAACCCTTGACGCAATCGCCTCTGTTCCACGCAGTCATCTGGTGCGGCGTTTAATTTTCCTCGGTGATCTTATCGATCGTGGACCGCAAAGCCTCGCAGCTATTGCGTTGTATAAATCTGCTGGTGATCTTGCCATGGTCGATGATGTCATTTTACTCCCCGGCAACCACGAACTCATGCTTCTTGACGGTATCAGTGAGCCTGATCACTTTATCTGTGACTGGCTCGACAATGGTGGAGACATGTTAATCGAGGAGGCTGTGCCGGGCTGCACCGCACGGCGCTTGGTAGAACTTGCGGATATCGCTCGAGACGCAGTTGGTGAGGAATTCTTGGAGTTTATCCGCACATGTCCTACTTGGCATATGGAGGGAAATATTTTCTTCATACATGCTGGGCTGGATCCAACGGCTGAGCCGAGTGAATTCCTGAACCAGTCGCGTTTTGGTGCGGTGCATGAGTGTCATTGGGCGTGGATACGTGAACCTTTTCTGGAATGGACAGGTGGCTGGGGTGATTGCAAAACATGGATTGTGGTTCACGGGCATACACCGGCTACAATGCAGGTCACTAACCTCAAGGTTCTGGAAAAGGCAGCGGATCGGGTCGCAACGCATGGCCGCCTGTGTCTTGATGCGGGGAGTACGCTTGATCTCGCTCAAGTCGCGTGGGCTGAGTTTGCTGCAGCAAAATACCGCTTTTGTATGACCCGTCGTAGATGAGCTGTCATTTTTGATACGATTTTGGGCATGTCTCCGGTGTGCCTGCGCAGGCGGTTAGAAGGCGGGGCTGTCCGTCGCGCAGGTTGCGTGATCCGCGGTTTGGCCAGTTGCTGAGGCACCACGCTTTCGGCGTGCTCTACTCTCCTCTTTGGTCGCGCGACATCTTCTCTGACTGCATAATTTTTGCAGCGCCTCCTGAACCAGCAAAAGGATATAATATAATGTCAAAATGTCAGACTAAGCCTATAACACTCCAGATCCTTATTGAAAAAGAATGTGCCCGAATGAGGGTGAGTGATCAGGAGTTTGCCCGCCTTATTGGGATTAAGAAATTCCACAAAGTGAAACCCTTTATAGAACAAGTAAAATGCAACCAGATGGAAAAAATGCTCCACATGCGGCATCGGATAGTAGACGTTCTAGACGTCACGATCGAGCAAGTGGATGAGGCAATCCAAGCGAGCAAAGACACATACTACGGTGAGATTGATGCCGCTTGGCGTGCCTCATTCCGGCCGCATGCAGTCCTGGACACTGCGAATAAAATACCGAGCCCAATATTCGTAGCAGCTATAACCGGTTCGACGAAAAAACTGTACGTTGTCCCACCAGCCAATCTGTCCCAGTTGGCTTGGCCAAGCTGGATTGCCAAACATGTTCCAGAAGAGGTTCTGGCATTTGGCAAGGTTGAAGGCTTTGTTATCAATTACACACCAGATCACGCAATCCGTTTCGACCTCTTGGGCAATCCGGTTGAGACACTCGGTGCCGCTTATCGCAGAGGTAGCGCCCACATGAACGACATTTTGGACCTGTCGAAAGTAATCCGGTAATCCCCCCGAAAAATGTAAGCGATGCGTACGCCCCATGGTATCGCCTTTTGGCCTAATCTGAGAGTCTGATCTTCAACTGATTTGGAGGTGATATGATGCTTGATGACGGGACGGGGATTGTTCGGCGTACGACGGCAGCGCGCGCGATTTGAGTTATTGTCAAATCTGGTGTTTGAGTATTGTTGGTCATGCGGTGATCTGGTCGGGGTTTGTGGTTTCGATTCCGTCTTTGAACGTGACGCCTGTGATGACTTTTGCGAGGTAGTCAAAGCCGCGTAGCTTCCTCCAATTTTGCTCAGCACATTGCCCCAGTTTGAACATCATGTGCAGCATGCCATCGCGTGACAGGCAGCCCTTTGAACGCTTGGTACGATGCCGGATCGTCGCGAAGGCCGATTCAATTGGATTGCTAGTGCGGATGCTTTGCCAATGCTGCGCCGGGAAGTCGAAGAATGCCATGAGTTCCTCACGATCTTTTTGCAGGCATAGTGTGGCCTTGGGATATTTGGGTTCGTAGGTTTTGATGAACAGATCGAACGCCTTTTCTGCATCGACTTTGGTCTTGGCCTGCCAGATGTCGTGCAGCGCGGCCTTGGCTTTTGGCTGAGACAGCTTGGGTAAACAATTGAGCACGTTCATCGTTTTGTGTTGCCAACAGCGTTGATGGCGGGTCTCAGGATAGACTTCGTCCATGGCCGCCCAAAACCCCATGGCACCGTCCCCGATGGCCAGTTTGGGCGCATTCATGCCTCGGCTTTTGAGGTTAAGCAGAACCTCGCGCCAGCTCTGCGTGGACTCGCGCACCCCATCCTCAATTGCCAGAAATCGCTTCTTGCCACGGGCAGTTACCCCAATAATAACAAGGGCACAGAGCTTGTCATCCTCGCCCCGAAGGCCGCTGTGAACGCCGTCGGCCCAGATATAGACGATGGGCTCGTCATCTAACTCAGCGCCTTTCCAAGCCTCGTATTCATTGGTCCAATCGCGTTTTAAACGCGAAACCGTATTAGCCGACAAGCCAACGGCATCTGGGCCCAGAAGAACCTTGAGGGCGGGAGCCATCTCGCCGCTGGAGATCCCTTTGAGGTAAAGCCATGGCAAGGCCGCTTCCAGCGTCTTCGTGCGGCGCACATAGGGCGGCACCAGGGCAGACCGAAATGTCACCGGTGTGCCGTCCTTGGACCGAACCTTTGGAATGCGCACGCTCACAGGGCCAATGCCCGTTTGAAACGGGCGGGCCGGATGATGTCCATTACGCACGACTGCCGCGTGACCGGCATCGGTGCGTAAGCCGGTAAATTGCGCCAAATAACTGACAAGCTCAGCCTCAACTGCTGTCGCGATCAGTTGTTGTGCTCCCGTTTTCAGCAACTCCGTCAACGCGTCCGTCATCTCGTCTCGACGCGCAAAATCAACAATGTTAGTAGTTCCCATGGTGGTGTATCTCCTTTGGTTGGGCTGCTGTCTTCCAACAACAATTCAACCAGATACGCCGCCAACCTTCAAACCACTCAAACACCAGATTCAGTCATAGCTCGCGCGATTTTGTCGCGACGATCAGCGTTGAATTTGTGCGGCATTTATAGCATTCTCAAGAATGCAGGCCGCTACCAATATCAGTGGAGTGGGGGGCCATTAAACAACGCCGTACTACGCAGTCCGCCTGGCCATCTGACATTGAAATCCGCAGATGCATCATCAAGAGAGTGAATTGACATGAGCGATGAAATCGAACGGAACAAGAAGCAAGCAGTTATCCGCGGCTTCATGCTCAAATGCCCATCTTGCGGTGTTGGAAAGACTCTGCACAAGTACCTGAAGGTGAAAGACAACTGCGACCACTGCGGGATCGACCTGCATCATGCCAGTGTTGACGATGGCCCAGCGTATTTCACGCTGATGGTCGTCGTTGGGTTAATTCTCCCTTTTCTTCCAATAATCTACGCGAACTACGATCCGAACCCACTCTTGGTCGCGTTCGCGTTAATGGGGGCAGCCACAGTTTTAGCACTTTGGCTCTTACCGCGCACAAAGGAGTTATTGTCAAATCTGGTGTTTGAGTATTGTTGGTCATGCGGTGATCTGGTCGGGGTTTGTGGTTTCGATTCCGTCTTTGAACGTGACGCCTGTGATGACTTTTGCGAGGTAGTCAAAGCCGCGTAGCTTCCTCCAATTTTGCTCAGCACATTGCCCCAGTTTGAACATCATGTGCAGCATGCCATCGCGTGACAGGCAGCCCTTTGAACGCTTGGTACGATGCCGGATCGTCGCGAAGGCCGATTCAATTGGATTGCTAGTGCGGATGCTTTGCCAATGCTGCGCCGGGAAGTCGAAGAATGCCATGAGTTCCTCACGATCTTTTTGCAGGCATAGTGTGGCCTTGGGATATTTGGGTTCGTAGGTTTTGATGAACAGATCGAACGCCTTTTCTGCATCGACTTTGGTCTCGGCCTGCCAGATGTCGTGCAGCGCGGCCTTGGCTTTTGGCTGAGACAGCTTGGGTAAACAATTGAGCACGTTCATCGTTTTGTGTTGCCAACAGCGTTGATGGCGGGTCTCAGGATAGACTTCGTCCATGGCCGCCCAAAACCCCATGGCACCGTCCCCGATGGCCAGTTTGGGCGCATTCATGCCTCAGCTTTTGAGGTTAAGCAGAACCTCGCGCCAGCTCTGCGTGGACTCGCGCACCCCATCCTCAATTGCCAGAAATCGCTTCTTGCCACGGGCAGTTACCCCAATAATAACAAGGGCACAGAGCTTGTCATCCTCGCCCCGAAGGCCGCTGTGAACGCCGTCGGCCCAGATATGGACGATGGGCTCGTCATCTAACTCAGCGCCTTTCCAAGCCTCGTATTCATTGGCCCAATCGCGTTTTAAACGCGAAACCGTATTAGCCGACAAGCCAACGGCATCTGGGCCCAGAAGAACCTTGAGGGCGGGAGCCATCTCGCCGCTGGAGATCCCTTTGAGGTAAAGCCATGGCAAGGCCGCTTCCAGCGTCTTCGTGCGGCGCACATAGGGCGGCACCAGGGCAGACCGGAATGTCACCGGTGTGCCGTCCTTGGACCGAACCTTTGGAATGCGCACGCTCACAGGGCCAATGCCCGTTTGAAACGGGCGGGCCGGATGATGTCCATTACGCACGACTGCCGCGTGACCGGCATCGGTGCGTAAGCCGGTAAATTGCGCCAAATAACTGACAAGCTCAGCCTCAACTGCTGTCGCGATCAATTGTTGTGCTCCCGTTTTCAGCAACTCCGTCAACGCGTCCGTCATCTCGTCTCGACGCGCAAAATCAACAATGTTAGTAGTTCCCATGGTGGTGTATCTCATTTGGTTGGGCTGCTGTCTTCCAACAACAATTCAACCAGATACGCCGCCAACCTTCAAACCACTCAAACACCAGATTCAGTCATAGCTCCGCACAAAGGGTACGTTTATCGGACTACAATGGGCAGCACGACTAAATGGCTTTTGAAAGCAGCTAGACTTTCAAATAGATAAGGCATTTCACCTAACCCTAAGCTCGCATTAAGCACTTTCCAAGCTGCTAGGGCACATACCTCTTCAAAAAGAAGAGATGCCTATCACCAGAACTCCAATCAATCATAATGCAATTTGGTCTTTTTAGAGGAAGCCAGCTTGAGGCGGATGTGCGAAATTTGGAGAAAACCTTTGATAATGCATAGATGGAAATTTTCTCAATGACTGCAATCCCCGCAGATCTCATAGAGGCCTATGAAGCGACGGATTTCAGGGTTCTCGAACCGCAAGAATTTACGCTGCGCATTGGGTGCCACTCACCTGAATTACAAGCGTTATACGCGGCCCTCCGAGTGTCTTCCGCAGGTTATCTGACCGCATGGAACCCTTTCAGCGCAGAAACCTCAGAGGAGGACAATAGGAAAGCCCAAAGGCGTCTCCTGCGACGGCTTGCCCTTGAGGAATTTCCTACCATGAACGCCCTCGGGATTGACCCATCCGGTGACTGGCCGGGGGAAGAGAGCATCTTCGTGCCCGGGCTGGACCTTGAGCAGGCACAGGCTCTAGGAGCGGAGTTTGGCCAGAACGCTATCGTTTGGGCCGATGCAGACGCTGTGCCGCAGCTTATCTTGTTGAGGTAGTCATGCTATGCTGAAGCTCGTTGTCCATGTTCCACATGCCTCCTTCGCTATCCCTGATGACGCGTGGCCAGAACTTCTGTTCCCGCGGGCTGCCGTTGAAGCAGAGGCTTTGGAATCGGCTGATCTCCACACGGACGAAATGGCAAAGCAGGCCTGGCCGTTGGCGGAGATCGTTGAGGCGGATGTGTCCCGCATTGTGGTCGACGTTGAGCGCTACGATGACGACAGCAAGGAGGAGATGGCAGAAGTTGGCCGCGGGGTCTTCTACGCCTGTGATCACCAGATGCGGCCAATCCGTAATGCCTTGACCGAGGTTCGGAGAGATGAACTGCTTGATAGGTATTATCGACCCCACTGGAAACACCTTCGGGCAAAAGCAGCTGACGCCGTTCTGGTCGATCCGCGCACAACAACACCTGTCCCCGCCTGCAGGAACCCCCGCCTGCAGGAACGAGATATGCCCACCTACTTCTCCCCATTAACAGAACGTTCTTCGAAAACACCCAAGATAGCTTTCTCACGTCTATTCGAGTGAACATCACGCATTTCCCGCGCCAAAGCCTCGTGCTTTTTTATGATAACGGCCACAATGAAAAGATCGCAGGAGGCCGCATCAAGCGTCGGCCTAGACCGCTGACTTTTTTCTAGAAATCTCTTTAGGCGCAGCGTTTCTTTGCGGGCATCCAGCAAAAATCGCGGCGCAAACTGCCCTGTTATATCTCGAGGATGATGCCAGTTCACCGCACGCAAGCAAAATAACAACTCACGACCACCTGCTGCGTAATCCATCTCTTGGCCATTTACCTTTGGCCCAAAATGCTTTGACAAAAATTCAGATAATTCTTCAGCAGTTGCAAAGCGCGCACTTTCTTCACTCAAGTCAAGCTGCTGCTTGTCTTCACGCCCCTGGCGGGCGCGAAGTAAGCTTTTTATAACACTATCACCTGTCTTTGTAAGGTTGCCAAGTGAGTCGATGGCCTCATGCTCTAAAACTGATAATTCGCCGGTCAAATTTTTGTAAACTGTATCATGTTCAATTTCGTTCCAAACGTGCGCCAGAAGGCTTGTAATCTGGAGCTCACACTTATCGTTGCCTAGGTTGGAAAACTCGCCAACACAGTCACTTTCATTTGCAGCTACCATCATGTGTGTTGCGCGATAATGGTTCTGGTCATTCGACTTGATACGAGGGCTCTCTTCTTTTCGCTCAAGATCAAAGGGGATCTCAAAGCCACCAGGACAAGCAAAATTTTCCCGGACCAACTCCGCAACTGCATCACGGTCTTTCTCTGTGTACGTCATGACACGCGCGGCAGCGAGGTCGTTCACTTTATGAAGAATTTCCTGCGGCTCAAGATGCAGCTCAGGTTCCTTATCTGGGGTCTCAGCCCATTTATCCAGCTTCCCGCGCAGGCTTTGCGAGCTTTTCACACGAGATGAAACGCGGGCTAGGATTTGATGCTCCGCCAAAGCCTTCTCCAATTTAGTCGTGACAAAGCGCACCAACTTTTCAAGTCGATCCACCTCTTTACTTTCGAAAAACTTGACCGTTTCGTTAATTTTCTGTTCCACCGCGCTCATCCTTTACGCCCTTTCTTCTGCCCAGTGCGAATGAAGCTTTGACGATCGTCATGTACGAGGATGCGACTGGCATCCAGCTTTTCATCCCCTTCGATCATCTCGTAAGTCACTAGAGGGCCATCTTTACCGGCCGAATAATCCAGACACAGCGCATTTTCGGTCTGCAGCACCGGCTGCCCAGACATCCAGTAATGTCCAAAAAACACAGGCTTCTCTTTGGCGAGGTAACCGTATGTCGGGAATGAATCTGGCAACGGCAGGTCTGGAAGGTCGTCGAGATTTGGAACAGACATCGCGACATCGCGCCAGGACTTCGCCTCAGTACCCCACCATTTGACACGTATATCGCGCCGAACATGACCGCCTTTATCGACAAATTGATGAGGCTGTGGCAGCGTTTGCTCCGGCCCTTTGGTGAGCGTTTCAACTATGCTATGAATTTCATCGCCGTCTCGAGCAGCCCTGATCAGCTGATCTTCATTCAAGATACCAGTCTCACAGTACTTGCGCAGGCGATCAACATCCGACTGGATCCACGCAGCGTGAACCGCTCGAAACCCATCGGCCTCAATGAACAGCTGCAGCCCCTTCATCCAATCCAGCACATCTTTCGTGTGAGGCGCACCCAGAGGAAACTCTTTCAGAAAACTCGCATGCTGTTCAAAGTTCTTCGTTTTGTGAGCCCGGAGGGGCAGATCGGTCTCGGGATCCTTAGTGTGGAAGTGAAGAGCGTTTAGCTCGTGATTACCCATAATAGCACGCGCCCGACCTGCATCGATCAATTCGCGCACAATTCTGATAACAGCCGCATTTTCAGGGCCACGATCAATAAAATCGCCGAGAAAAACAATCTCCCGGTCTGGGTCTGGATGCGACCATGTCAGACCATTGCGCTGCCACCCGAGATTACGAAGTGCAACACGCAACTTTTCAGCTTGGCCATGTATATCGGGGATAATGTCAGTAACGCTCATAGGTAAGTCTTGCCTCGCTCTACGCCGGACAAAAATAAGATTGCCCACTCTTGTTTGTCTTTGTGATCAGCTTTTCTGAGAGCCGATCTGGGTTTCCACTTGTGCTCGATCAATCCAATGGATTGCCAAATGTGGCAAATCGCCATCAGATTGCTGTGCAAGCAGCTTTCCATAAGCATCAAGTTGCGCAGCATAATCTGCGAAGGTGCCAGCCCCACTTTTGTGGTCAAGGATTAGCTGCTTGCCCGCACCCGTGGCGAGAAGGTCGATGATCCCATTCACTTCCACGCCTGATGCTTCTCGCTTTTGGATGGGCACCTCACACTCGATTTCTGTGTACCCCTCCGCGGTCAACCAGCGGTTCAAAGCAGCTGCTTGCTCCGCCAAAACGCCAAGTGTCGCCTCATCAAAACCAGTTGCTTCGACCAAACGTGACCGGAGATCTGGACGCAGCAACAAAACACGAAGTGCCTTGTGCAATGCGGTACCCCTTTCGCTGGCCGTGGCCGCGAGGCTTGCGACTTGGTGTTGGATATCAAGCGTGACCACTTCCGTCTTCACTGCTGGCCCCAACTCAGATCCAAGCTGTGATGGACGCGTGCGCCAAACTGTTGGCCTGGTTTCCTGTAAGGCGCGCAACTCACCAAAAGCAGCCCGGGCCCCTGACGCATGCGCAGGAGATAGATCTGGCATATCAGGTACGGCTGCAATACAGGCCAACATTCTAGCCGGGAAACTTGCACCACCAACTTTCAGGCTCCCGGCCTGCGGCTCCATACCAGCCTCAAGCACCAGCATTTCAGCGTGGTTTGCCGGTCCATCGCCTTCGCCAAGTTTCTTCAGTGCAAAATCCGGCCACTCAAAGATCAACCGATCACGCCCGCGGGTGAGAGCGACATAAAGAAGGCGACGTGCATCGGCTTCCGCGGCTGGGCGCCGATCTTCTATGAAAATCTCCTTCTTTTCCTTGATCGATAGATCGGGCGTCCAGATCAGACGGGCATGCTCAAGGATGGCACCGAGATCGCTGAAATCGGTGAACTCCGCACGCAAAGTTCCGGGTTTTTCACCAATTGCCTTATCCAATCCGACAACAACAGTGATGGGCCATTCCCGGCCCTTCGAGGCGTGCCAGGTCACGATTTCGACCCCTTGCCCCTCACTTTGGCCCGGATCGGGGTGGCGGTCGAAATCGCGCTCATCGCGACGCGCCTCGAGCCAGCCCAGGAAAACCTGCGCACTCGCGCCATGGAAACCCGCCGCGGCCTTGAAGTCACGATGGGCCGAGACGAATTCGCTCACCTCTGCGTGAAGCCGCATCAGGTCGGCGTGGGCTTGCGTCGCCTCCGGGCTAAGCGCCGCCCAATCAAGGATGCCCGAAGCTCTGAGGACCTGTGGGAGAAGAGTTTCCAGCGGCATGGAGGGCGCTGTCCCTGCGAGGCTACGCAAATCAGCAAGCTGGGGACAGTTTTCCAACTCGCCATCGGCAAGCAGGCTCATCGCCTGCTGGAGAGGCACAGCAAACGGGCCGAGTGTCAGGAGCGCCAGCGCGGCGTGGAGGTCTGTTGGATCAACCGCAAAAGCCAGAGCGTTTCGCGCCGCCATGATAGCAGGCGAATCCAACCAGCCTGCAGCACTAATCCGGACAGGCACACCGTGCCGTTTGAGCGCAGTTGCATAGCGCGCCGCCATCGAATGGGTCGGCGCTAGAATGGCAATATCGCGCGGCTCAACCGGGCGGAATGTCGGAGCCTTGGGATCACTTTCCCGCTCAACCACTGGCCCAGCCTCCGCGAGGATGTCAGCAATACGGGCTGAAACATGCTCCTCGGGGCGTGATTTCTTCGATCGGCGCCCTTCCGGGATGCGCAAGATTTCGGAAAAGGTCTGCCCTGTTTCCGGCCGCTGCGGTTCCAGCGGCACATAGGCTTCTTTGAAGAGCCCCGCCGAAATGGTGTTCACCATTTGCATCAGCCGAGGATCGGAGCGCCAATTACCGGTCAGGGGCGAGGCCGCTTCTGGGTTTTGTCGCTCGAGCGCCTCGCTCAGGCGGGGGTCTGCCCCTTGGAAGCCCATGATCGACTGCTTAGTATCGCCCACGATCAGCACGCGCTTTGCGGATTGCGCTATCCGCCACAGAAGTGCGAACTGCACCGGGTTCGTATCCTGAAATTCGTCAATGATGACGCAGTCGACCTCGGACAAGAGCGCCTCGAGGATTTCCGGGCGCGTCCGGAGCAGGCGCTCAGCATCGCAGATCATATCCGCATAGTCGATGACCCCCGCTTCGCGCTTCATGTCAGCATATTTTGACATCACCTCCTGGGCGCCATGGACCAGCGCGGTGAGATGCGCACAGGCGTCTTCCAAGGGGCCTGGGTGGACTGCGATATCCGAGGCCGCCGCGATCACCTCATCAGACAGAGCATCATACCCATCCGGTGTGGGAGCGCCTCGCTTCGATTGACGCAATTCGCTTAAGCTCTTCCAGAGCCCCCAATCCCTGCGCAACTCCCCGGGGCGCAGGGCGCGCTTCATGTTTCGAAAGTCTTTTCCAAACGCCGTGCGCGCAGCTGCCGATGTTGCATGGGCGGTGAGGTCATTCGGGAATGCCGCTAACAAGGCGTTGATAGCCGCAATCAGCCGCGCCTCTAAGGGGGCTCCGTCTGGCTCAACCCGACCGTAAAGATCGCGCATGCGGGCCACAGCCGCGTCCGCCAATTGCGGGCCATTGCCGTTGTCGCCGAGCCCCCTCAGCAGATCGATCGTGGTCAGTATCCTACTACGGAAACTGTCTTCCGGGCTAGCATTCGAAAAGAAGCTCGACCGATAGCCAAAGCGCGGCAGATCGGCTTTGACCGCTTCAAGCGACTCCGCATGCGCCATAGCCTGACGGATCAGCAGGTCGCGCTCTGCCTCGGCCAGGGCGCGGGGTTGAGGAGAAGCCCCCGCAGCGAACGCATGCTCTGACAGGATGCGCAGACCCAGCCCGTGGATCGTCGATACATAAGCCTGCTCGACAGCTAGGGCAGCCTCAACCATGCCTTCGGCCAAAAGGCTCGCCCGAATCCGCCCCCGTAACTCAGCGGCCGCAGCCTCGGTGAAGGTCACGGCCAGAATGCGATCAGGACCGACCAGGTTATCCTTTACCCATTTGGTTAGGTCGGACTTAATCCTAAAAGTTTTCCCCGAGCCGGCCCCGGCTGGTACAATCGTCAGCATCTCAGTCATCGATGTCCTCCATGCTGTCATCCGTCTCGGTCCCAGGCATCATGAAACGCGAGACAATCGGCGAGGCATCCAGCGCATAAGGCGCGAGGTTCGCTGTCTTCTCAAAGAATTTGCGATCATCTTCGCTGTTGAGGCCGATCATCCCTGCCTCAACCTCGGCAAGCCGCTTGATGAGCAGATCCATGGCCTGCGCCGAAATCTCTCCATCCACCACGGTAACGACGCCAGCGGGTGGCTCAAGGCCTTCGAGCAGAACGCCCTGGTCGTTGATGAGGTGGTAAGCGACACCGATTTTGGGGTTGCCGGCCAAGGCGGCCTCGAGAACTTCGCCGGTCTTTTCTGGCCGTTTGAGCATTTCGCGGTAGAGGCCCAGCTGCAGATCCCAGCCTGCTTCAAGACGTGCGCGACGTTTCGGCGTGCCACTCTTCTTGTGATCAACGACCAGAAGGCTGCCGTCGGCAAGTTGCAGAAGGCAGTCGGCGCGTCCGCGCAACAAGATGCCTAGTGCCTCGCCCTGGAGACCGATCTCATTATCGATCACGCGGGCATCAAGGCCGGCGAGGGTGTTACGCCAGGCATGCGCTGCAGTGCGGATATCCCGCAGTAAGCCTTCACGTTCAACAGCCCAGATCGAACGCTGCAGGAAAGGTGCATATTTACGGATTGCCGAAGCCAGCAACTCCGGTACCTCAGCCTCAATCTGATCATGATCAGGAAGAGCCACGTCTTTGGGAAACAGAAACTCCAGAACGTCATGTGCGATGGTGCCGGCAACCATGACGTTGAGACCGTCGGGCGCCCATGTCACTGGCTCCGCCCCAAACACGGACAAGCTCCAGGCCAAAGGGCTGACCATGAGCGTTTCCAGTCGACTCGGCGACTGGGGACGCATCCGCCCGTCATCCAAAAGGCGACGGCGGAGCAAATCGTGACCCAAGCGCAAAACGCCGTCATCCGGCACGGCGCTGGTCAGCGCGTCCATGGATGCTACGACGACGCGATGTTCAAACGGCCAACGGTCGCGCGGGAGCGCACGCAGATCATGGATCAACACCTCGGCACCCTCCGTGCCCTTGTCCCCATTTCCAACTGTGCGCGCCACAAGCGACAGAGCCGCCGCGGGAGCCTGGCGGCTGCCATTTGGCGCGAAGACGGGGCGCAATAGGGTCACGGACCCTGAGGCGCACAGTAACTGACGCCGAAGCTTTTCGAGGCGCCGCGCCAGAGCATCGCCGCGCGTTTCAACACGAAGGCCCGTTTTTTCATGGAGAAGCTGAAGTTCACCATCGAGAAACAGAGGCGATGCAGAGACCGCACGTGGCCAGCGGTTGCCACTCATGCCCATGGCAATCAAATGCCGCGCTGGGCGCCAAGGCATGGTCGCTTCCGTAAACACGCTCACGCCCTCGACGAACGCCTCGGACGGTGATGGTTTGGGCGTTGTTGGTGTTGCGACACGATAGAGCGCAGCCCAATCCAGCGAACGGCTCTGCGCCAGCTGGGCCCGCATCGTTCCCAGCTTTGAGCGGAATGCAGCAACATCCTCGCGCAGCTCTGTGACATCAGTCAGAAGCTGAGCGGCCTGCTCGAGAGCTTGCAGAACACCAAGTGGGCTCTGCTCAATATTGCTCCGCACCAGCTTGTAGAAACGCTGTGGACGACCCGTCAGCGACCGGGCGGCGAAGGGCTCAAACCGGCCTTTCATAACTTCGCGCGAAAGCTGCAGCCCGGTCTCTGCCGGCCATGGCAGCAAGGGAGAGATGTAGAGACTGGCAAGCGCCATGGCCGGCGCGGGGGCCTGGAAACACAAAAGAAGCTGAAGGAGTGTTTCGCCTGCGATGTCTCGGCGACTGGGCTGCGTGGGCAAACCCGAAAGCGGAATGCCAACGTTAGCGAAGGCCCGTCGAAGCTGCGCAAAATAGCCGACCTCGTTCGGTACCAGGAGCCCGATATCCTCGGGTGATACGTTTTGATCAATCATGCGCTGGGCCCGCGCAGCCGCAAAATCTGCCTCCTCTGCCTCATCGCGCAAAGCGAAGAACGCCATTGTGTCATCCAGTGGCCCTGAAGGGATGAATGCGCCTGTCAAACCTTGCTGCGCGCGCCACAGGCTCGTGCCCTCGGCGGCGCCGATTAATAGCGGCGCGCAACGCGCCGCCCATTCCCCGCGAAATTCCTCGGAGGCGAGCCCGTGATGGTCCAGCAGCTGCGCATGCAGACGGCCTTCAAGTGGGGAGGCGAAGGTGCATGGATCACCCACCACCAAGGGCAACGGCTCAAGCGCGTCTTCAGCTGCACAGCTAAGAACATGGGCATAGACCTGTAGATCCTCCGGCAGCGCGGCCGGGGCCTGACGCCAGAGATCGCAGAGCGCGGCAAGATGTTTGTAAAGGCGGCTATCGCGATCCAGCGCATCGAGGCCAACCTCACCCGGTCTCAGGCCGTGAGTCGCTACCGCCAAGCTCCGCAAGGCCGTTGAAACTGCAGTAGCTGTTTCAACCGGGGCAACAATCATGCTGGCCGACCAAGGAAACGCCGCATCCGCCAGCACAGAATTCAGGTCGATCCCCTGCGGGCGCGGCGCAAGATAGATTTCCGCCAAAAGGTCAGGCGTGATGGCCCGAAAGGCGCCCGTTCCGGCATGAACCGTCATCAGTGGTTCAAGACCATTCATTCGCACCTCCTCGCCAGGACTGGCATAAACCTAAACTCGCGTTTCAACACGAAGCTATCAGAACCACATTTATCCAAGACCACTGACTGTTTAGCGAATCGAAACAATACCTAGTCCCATAACCCCTGTTTGCGCATATTCTTTCGGGAAAGGCCGCACGTTACAACCCATCCCGCAGAGAGATACGTCCGAAATTGACGCATCGTTAATTTAGTATCAAATAGAATCAAAAAGAAAAGGAGACGCGATTGGTCCGAACGAGCACATCCCACCCCATACGCATTGACGATCTACCCCTCGGAAATGGATGTTTGGGCATCACATTTTGTCCAGGCAAGAAAGGCGAGAGTGTCTTTGGCGCTGAATGGTATCGCGACCTTGATCTCGACATTGACGCGATCAAGGCATGGGGTGCCAATGCCGTCTTGAGTCTGATCGAAGACCACGAATTCGACATGCTCGGTGTACCAACGCTCGGCGCGGTCGTGAAATCGCGTGGCATTGACTGGTGTCACTTTCCGATCCAAGATCTGAAGACACCCACAGACGACGCCATGGGCACATGGGTTGCGCTTTCGGCGCAGCTGCATGCCACATTGGAGCGCGGCGGCCGCGTTCTCGTCCATTGCCGCGGCGGCTTGGGCCGCGCAGGCACGATCGCGGCCTTGATGCTCATCGAACGCGGATTGTCCGCCCCTCAATCGATAAGCGACGTGCGCGCTGTTCGTCCAGGTGCAATTGAAACCGCAGATCAGGAACGCTGGGTTACCCATCGCGCCCGCCATTACGGACTACCGGGCATTCGGCTTCATGCCAGCCTGCTCGCTGGCGCGTATGGCGACAGCCTTGGTGCCGAAATCGAATTCCTGTCGCTGGATGCAATCAGGCGACAATTCCCTGACGGGATTTCAGACCTGCCCCCGCATCAGGGCCTGCGGGGCGCGATCACCGACGATAGTCAGATGACGCTGTTCACTGCCGAGGGGCTCATTCGAACCCATGTACGCGGCGCCCTCAAGGGCATCAGCCATCCGCCTTCTGTGGTGCATCACGCTCTCTTGCGGTGGTATCGCACGCAAGGCTGCAAGCCCCATGTGGAAACGGACAATGTAGGCCTGATCACCGATCGGCGGCTTTGGGCGCGACGCGCCCCTGGCTTGACCTGCCTGTCGTCACTCGGTGAAGTCCGCAGCCTCGGAACGCCTGCAAAGAATGACAGCAAGGGCTGCGGGACGATCATGCGCGTGGCGCCGGTGGCACTTATGGTGCCGCGCGATCAGGTGCGATCTATCGCCATCGAAACCTCTGCGCTTACGCACGGGCATCCAACCGGTCAGTTGGCCGCCGCAGCCTGGGCCGAGATGCTGGCTGACGTCGCGACAGGTGCAAAGCTGGAAGAAATAGCAGCAACGATAGCTGGGCAATACGAACAGCTGAAGAATGGCCACGAAACTGCCCACGCAATCCGCAAGGCGCTGGATGCGCCGCGTGATGGGTCCCCCGAGACAGTTGAAACCCTGGGAGGGGGCTGGACCGCCGAAGAAGCGCTGTCGATCGCGCTCTACGCCTGCCTTGCCGGCAAGACATTTGATAACGCGCTTCAGATTGCTGTCCTGCACAGCGGTGACAGCGACTCGACTGGCGCAATTGCGGGCAACATGATGGGGCTGATCGATCCTCTGTCCACTCTGAAACACCGCTGGGCCCTGGTGATCGAGGGCGCCGACATCATCACCCGTCTGGTGCGCGATTACCTGCGGCTCGAACATGAACATGACGGCGCCGAGCAGCTGGCTCGAGCCTACCCTGGGGCGTAAGCAGCGAGCCCGATGCTTGGCAATAAATGGAATTTCAATGAACTAGAAGAGACGAAGCACCCATGAGTAAAGGACGCAAACAGCGCTGAGCTGTGGAACGAATTGCAGGTAAATGGGGTTGAGCTGTCTAAATGCTACCCTTAAAAATACACAAATTTGAAAGTATCTAGCTAATGAAGAAAAAAAATCGACGAGCCAAAATTGCAAAATGTAAACTGAAAGCCGAACGCGCGCGCGACCCAAACGCAGATGTCCCACGTAATATCCCAGACAACATGCGTTATGTAATAACTGTGATGGATTGGGACGATCAAGATTCCGCACCCACTTGGGATAATTTCCAATTCAAAACCTTTGAGGAGGCTATAAATGCCCGAAACAGTGAGCCTAAATACAAGGTAGCATCTGAAAAAATTACGATTGAACCAAAGGAGTAAACGATATTGCTTTCTTCAGAATGTAAGGGCTGCAGCTATGTGCATTGGGCTGTCGGAATTGGACAGGGGATAAGATGTACTCACCCGGAGAATCGTACCACAGCGCAGCCTCGGATTCCGCTGATATCCGATGTTATGGATTGCCAGCTATATAAAGCCAGGGAACTTGCCGCGAAACGCAAAAAGACGAGGAATGAGGCATGGTGAAGCACGAAAAACCTGCGGCATCAGCCAGTAAAAAGGACGCATGCGACACCATACACCGCTTAGGACGAGAATTACATGCCGCACTCTTTCCTGAAGAATATGACCATATGTACGACAGCGTCACCGAAGCCAAGGATCGCCTGCGGGGCATAAATCCCATGAATGCTGAGTACGTGGAAAAGACGAATGCACTCCGCACACAGCTCATCAACGTTGAGCCAGATGCTTTCACTGATGGTACCCTTGCATGGGTTCTGGAGAAACTGCGGCAGGGAGACGAAGCTGAGCTGCGGGAAATCATGGCAAGCCGCGCCCGCGAAGCATTAGAGGCCAAACACCGAAGAGAACGGGCACGGCAACACTTGCAGACTCCATCTTGGCTAGACCAGAGGATCGACGGCATGCTTTCTGGAGAGACGTTCACCAATGATGGACAGGACAGAACAGATCCGCATGTCATCGCGTTTCGCGTCTTGGGCGAACTTTACACTGTAAATCTCTATGGAAACAATAAACTAGAATTCTTCAGGCAAATTAGGCGATTGCTAGCCGGTCGGTCCGAAGCCGAGTATCAAGACCTCTACCGCCATGTGATGAACGAATGGATGGATGTCTATGATTATTGACGGAGCGAACGCCAGACACGATGACACCGCCAACCGCATTCGTCCATTATTGCATGAAGTAAACGTTGATCAAAGGCTTATCCCTTTTAGTCCGGTTGCCCCACATGTTGACGCGGCGCAGAATCTTGCCCTTGTGGCTTTAGAGGCGGATCGGATCAGTTTGTAACGTCTGGTGGGTTTATAGGGCGTGGCTTTTGCCGTGAACGAGGCCCTTCAGGCGCGCTGTTCAACAAAATCACGATATGTCGCTGGCCCGAGACCAACACCGATCCCCAGCAGCGTGTCGAAGGCGCTTCGCATGTGTCGCCGTCGGTTCCAGCGGAACACGAATTCGTCGAGATAGCGTTGTAGATGGCACTTTCTGAGGCCGTGGAAGACGCCTTTTGCCCACGTTTTTAGGTTGGAGAACACGCGGTGGACCCAGTGGAGTATGTCGTGTGCCTTCTTGCCGCTGACGACCTTTGCCTCATGCGTGTTTGCAGGAGGATTTTCGTAACCGAGCCAGCCATCCGTGATGATGTGAGCGCCAGGCTCTACAGCCTGACCAATGAACCCGTGCAGCGTCTTTGACGCGCCGTCGGGAATGTGTTTCATCCTGATACGGCGCGGATGTCCGTCACTTGATAACTCGACGGCACAGACGACAAACATCTTTCCAACCGGGCTCCGCCCACCCTTTGGCCGGTCCTCGGGATCATGCCGGGACCGGAACGGCATCTCTGTTTCATCGATTTCGACAAGGTCTTTCAGGGGGTTGCGGTCAGGGTTGACCATCGACCGCCGCAGCTTTTGCAAGAGGAGGTCGCCGAGAAGCGCCATCGGTCCGAGCGACGATGGCGACCCGTCTTGTAGCTGCCAAGGCCAAGTTGCGCCTGAAGTTGCAGCGCTGACATGCCGTTGGAATGGCTGGTGATGATGTGCGCGGCAAGAAACCAAATTCGCAACGGCAAATGGCTGCTGTGCATTACCGTGCCAGCCGTCACGGATGTCTGCCGTGCGCAACCGGCACATTCCCAAGTCGCGCGATTTCGCTTTAACGGCCAGCCCTTGCAGGTGCCACAGGAAGGACAGACGAAGCCCTCAGGCCAACGATGTTCCACCAGATAATGCGAACACGCTTCCTCATCAGAAAACCTGGCGTCGAACGCGGGGCGGGACATGGGTTTGTCGTTTTTCCATCTGGCTGGCATGGGAAGAACAATACCAGAACATTCTAGATTGGCAAGCCGCTTCGCACTACATCAGGTGCCGCCGGAGCAAAGGGGATAAGCCTTCGTTGATCATATCTACTACTGTCATGGGTTTGCGTCATATTTTGACGTCAACAAGGACAAAATCCGCACCTTGAGTGCCACAGCTATCGTAGATGGGAACACAGTCGACTACACGCTCTCACCAGATGAGGTTTTTGCATCATTCACGAAAGTCATATCGCCGCGAAAAAAGTACTTGTTCGTCGGGACAAGCATGGGTGGTTTTTTTGCCGCGTGGCTCGGAAGTGAACTCGGCTGTCCGTTTGTGGCAATCAACCCTGCGAGCAACCCTGCCGTGTCACTCCGAAAGCATATAGGCGCATTCAAGTCGTATTCTGGCGCGCAATGTGTTCTGAAAAAGGAGACGGTTGACGTATACAACAGCCTCCCATTCCGTATGGATGGGAATGGTTTCGTTGCCATCGACATGGGTGATAAAATCATCGACCCGCAGCAAACTCTGCGCCTGGTTGGGAACAACTTGCCGGTTGTCACCTTTCCAGACGGGTCGCACCGGTTTGACCACATGCCTCAGTTGGCAGCCGTGATTCGGTCAATATTCTTCAACCCGTCAGCATCAAAGAACGTGACACCGACCATGACGACTTAGGCAAGCTGAGCACGGCTAAAAGCATCGGAGGGCGTTGCATACAACCCAATGTCAGTTCTTTTTTCTTGTATTGTCGATCAACAAGAGGACCCTCGACCACCTTTCAAACGTCGCATGAGGCGATCTAAGCGGACGACAGATCCAATGCCCCTAAAGAGTGTGGATGGCGATTTTTGGATATTGTTAAAGGCTTAAGTGTGAAAATAATCAATTTTAAGCCACAACCAAAAACTGGAAGGCCATGCCACGGTCAGCCAACGGCGAGCAATTTTTCGTTGTCGGAGACATTCATGGCCAGCCAGGGGCAATGAGAGCTACACTTTCAGCCTTTGCCGGAATCGCTCTCGCTCCCAACAGAGGAAGGCTTGCGTTGTTAAGTGACATTATCGATCGTGGTCCAGCAAGCCTTGAAGCAATAGATTTGGTTGAGAATGCCAAAGCCGTTGCTCTGGTCGACGATGTCGTTATCTTACCCTGCAACCATGAATTGATGGTGTTGGACGCACTTGAAGATCCAATGATCGTCCATGGGAGATTGGCTCGACAATGGCGAGGACGAACTTATCCTAGAAGCAGCTCCAAACTGCACGGATCGCTTACTCGCCGACTTCGCACGGCGGGCAATCTCCATGCCATTTTTGAAGCAGATGCAAAGTACACCGACGTCACTCCTAATCGGCGATGTTCTCAGAGCTATGCTTGAATTTGGGTGACGCGCATCATTAGGCGGCGTGGTTTTCGGTGTCACCGGTCACTTCGACACCGTCGTTGAATTTGATGCCATCGATGACTTTTGGCAACTGGTTTCTACCCTTGAGCCTCAACCATTTCTTTGATGCGGCCTGAATGAGGGTAAAAACCATCAGCTTTGCAGTTTTTTGCGACAGTGCGCCTTTGGTACGAACCGTTCTGTGTCGGACGGTGGCAAACACGCTTTCTATAGGGTTTGAAGTGCGTAGATGGCCCCAATGTTCCGCCGGAAAATCAAAGAATGCGAGCATCGCGTCTTGATCCTTGATTAGACATGCAACGCCCTTTGGATATTTGACCTCATATTTCTCAGAGAACACTGCCAGCGCCGCTTCTGCTTCTTTGCGCGTCCCTGCGTGCTGGATGTTATCCAGATCTGACTTCACAGCCGGTGCCATCTGCTTGGGAAAACAATTCAGAACATTCTTCACCTTATGCACCCAACACCGTTGGTGTTTTGTGCCTGGAAATGCCCTGTCCAGCGCGTTCCAAAACCCCATGGCCCCGTCACCAACCGCAATTTCCGGTGCGACGGACAACCCACGACTTTTTATGTCGGTCAGTAACTCATGCCAACTCTGTGCGCTCTCCCGCAGACCGACCTGAAAGCCGATCAATTCTTTCTTGCCCTCCGGTGTTGCACCGATGATCACCAGCATGCATTCGGCATTTTCTTCCATCCGGGCCTGAAGATAGACGCCATCGGCCCAGATGTAGACATAGTGACGAGCAGAGAGATCACGCCGGGTCCAGGTGTCATATTGTGCCTGCCATCCAGCCGTCAGTCGCGAAATGACGCTTGGCGAAAGGTTCGGCGCGTCGGTGCCCATAATGGCTGACAGCGCTTCTTGAAAATCACCCGTTGAAATGCCTTTCAGATAAAGCACCGGCAACAAGGCATCTAAGCTTACCGAGCGGCGCGCCCATTTCGGCAGTATGTTCGATGTAAAGCGGATTTTTTTGGACGGATCAGGTGTTGCCAGCCGGTCGCGCACCTTGGGCCGCTGGACATCCAGAGAACCAATGCCGGTCTGGATCTGCCGTTCAGGGCCAAATCCATGCCGCACAATCCGCTGGCGGCCATCCTCCAGCTGTTCATCTGCAAAGCTGGCGACAAATGCATCAGCTTCGGCTTTCAGCGCTTCCGCCAACATCCGGCGGGCACCCTCCCGTGCAAGCTCTGTCAACGGATCTACGATCGTTTCCGATTGGTGGAACGGCAGGATCTGTGTATCGTTCTTCATAGGCGTATTGCTCCTTGTGAGGTTCTGGCCGGCTTTGACACCTGCCACAATACGCCGCCTTTCAAATCACGCCATCACCCAAATTCCACCATAACTCATGTTCTCATGGTCCACGCAAGCCTCAATCCAGAACGCGAGTCCTTCGACTTTCTCTCAGAAGCTCGGCAGGCTGTTGTCGGTAGCTATTATTGGGCTTGGATTAGAGAGCCCTTCCTGAATTGCCAAGGTGGATGGGCCCAAAAGCGCGATTGGGCCGTCATACACGGCCACACGCCAGCAGTAAACAAACCGGTAACCGCCGAAAATTTTTACACACGAGCTGATAAGCTCTCGGATTACTCAATGATTTGCCATAACGCTGGAGCAGCAAAGGGAATTCCGCAAGAGGCTTGGGCCAGCTTTCACGATGGCCGGTATCGAATCGGCGTCACAAACCAGGGGCTGAAAAACAGCATCCAAAAATCCGTTCGGTGACCTGAAGTGGATGTGCCGAACGCTTACATGGGGAATAACGCAATGGCTAAACAACCTAGAAAAATTTTCTACCTAACTTTCGAAGACATATCAAGGCTGCGATCGACAGCTCCTTTTTCGAACATGACAGAACAATCTCAGGAAATTCTGGAAGAGTACCTTCAAGATGCCCTTTGCGGCATGAATCGTTGGGAAAAGAAGCTTCTAGGCACAAAGCTGAATTATGCCCGTGACCTTCTCAACCCGGAGGAACAACACGCTTTGTGGCCTCAGCTCAAGAGAGAAATTGAAAACATGCTCAGCATGGAGATAGCCCCGCCTTTGCCCGAACATCCAAGTGAACCATGAAGCCGAATTACTTCATGTTGCGCAACCACATCCAACCTGGCCAATTCCTCCTTATAGCGTGGCAAGGCCGTGCCTCCGGATGGGCAGCCAGCGGGTTCTATCAGTGCTGGACATGCGTGCAGTTATAACTGATGCGACAATCCGGCCCGGCCACCGCCCACAACATTCGCCACAGATGTTCCTGGCTTCGAGATTAGATCTTGAGGCTGTCGAAGTCTCAACGGCGTTGTCTTGGCGTTGCTCAGTAAAGAAGGACGACGGACAAACATTCGCGGCAAGTATCGTGAGGGTGTGGCGAGCTTGGTCATCGTGGCATACGAGAAGCTCACAGCCCAAGCTTGATCGCCGCAAGGATTACTACCTAAGGGCGGGACAGACGTGACAGCATGGGTCCTGTGGTTTCTTGACTGCCTCGACCGCGCGATCATTGGCGCCGATAGCATTCTTGCCACAGTCCTTGTCAAGGGCCCCTTCTGGGAGCGCGCGGCGGCGCTTGCTCTGAACGAACGCCAGATCAAGGTTCTGAACCGGCTGCTCGACTGGTTCGAGGGGAAGATGACATCGTCCAAATGGGCGACGATGGCTAATTGCTCGCAGGACACGGCGAACCGCGACATCGCCGCGCTAATCGACCTTGGCCTTTTGTTGAAGGATGAAGGTGGCGGCCGCAGTACACATTACGAGCTAATTTTATGAGCCATCTGGAAGCTATTACGTAAGACGTCTCAGGGGGGGGCTCGAGAAATATTGACCAGGCGTTGACCAAAACCGGTGCGGCTTAAACACAAGTAAATCAGTCAGGTTTTAAGTGACTGATTTCTTGGGTAAACTTGGTTGCGGGAGTCAGATTTGAACTGACGACCTTCAGGTTATGAGCCTATTAATGCAAGAACGTGGAAATTGTTTAAAATCAATCGCTTAGTCGGCATGCCTTTGTTTTCACAAAGTTTCCAACCACACATTCAGCAACATTCACGCGTATTAGCGGGCAAAACTGAGCGCAAACGTACATTCGCGGGTTGATGTGGCGTTGATGTAGACAATATCCTTGCCCCACTGGATGATGATCGCGAACGGCCCTGAGCGGGCCTTCGTGCTCTGCGCAGCTAACGGCGGCTTCGGTGTAGGTTTCTCGGACGCCACGCGCGAGGTTTGGGTGACGCGGAACATTGCCTGGCGTCGGAGAAGCGCTCAAGCGGGAAATCGCGGGGTTGGTCTGGGTGGATCGATTGTTGCTATGGGGATTTGCGCAATGCGTGTGTTTTCGCCCGGAGCTGACAGGCCAGTTTGGCGGGGCGCATTGAGTTAAGCGCAGCGCCAGTTTTGCCTGCTGTTGGTTGAAACTCACGGTATTTTGTCGGCGTCACCATGTTTTGCCACGCTGATCGCTTGATCAAAGCATGCCGATTGGTTCGCAGGAGATATAGCGAGCGGCCGAGGGTGTCGTTCGTGATGTGCGGTGCGCGCGTCATGCAGCAGCCCTTTGTGTTTTTGGCGGCGCTCTGGGATGTTGGGCTGGTGCGATTGTGTCGACGATTATCAACTGCCCGCCACAACATGGGCAAGGCAGAGCAAGAACACGAGGAGGTTCATCTGCATCGTTGATGGTGTTGCCTTTATCGTGCTCCTTGTGAGGGGTTTTGGCCCCCAGCAGTTGCCGGATCCGCGCGATATTGGCCGTGCGGTTGCTATTCCCATAGAACCCATAATGTCGGATGCGGTGCTGGCCTCTGGGCAGCACGTGGATCAGGAACCGGCGAATGAACTCATTTGTGGATCAGGAACCGGCGAATGAACTCATTTGTGGATAAGGACATGGTCGTGTGGCGGCCCGCACCTTTGAGGCGATAGTCCTTGGCGCGGAAGGTGACGTTTTGCGCATCGAAACGGATCAACCGGCTGTTTGAAATGGCAATCCGATGTGTGTAGCGCGATAGGTATGCCAGCACCGCTTTTGGCCCGGTGAAGGGTTCTTTGGCGTAGACCACCCATTCGATTTTACGCAGCGGTTGCAGGAAAGTGTCAAAGACATTTCGATCTGCAAGGTTTGTGAGATCGCCGAAGAATTGCAGTTTCCCGGCCTTATGCAGCTTGGCCAGCCCTTCCAGAATGAGCCACCGATACAAGCGGGATAGAACGTGGACAGACAGGAAGAAGTTCTTGCGGCAGGCGATCCATTTTGAACCATCTGTCGAAAGCCCTCCCCCCGGCACGATCATATGGACATGGGGGTGGTGGGTCATCGCCGAGCCCCAAGTGTGAAGGACCGACGTTATGCCAACCTTTGCCCCCAGATGTTTAGGATCAGCGGCGATTCTGACCACAGTGTCCGCGCTTGCCCGCATCAGAAGATTATAGATCTCGCGTTTGTTCTGATATGCGATGTCAGCAATCTGCTTTGGCAAGGTGAAGACCAGATGGAAATACCGCACAGGCAGCAGTTCAGCCTCACGTGCCGCAAGCCATATCTTCGCTGCACCCGCCTGGCATTTTGGGCAGTGACGGTTGCGGCATGAGTTGTAGGCGATATGCTCATGCGCGCAGTCGGCGCAGCGCGCGACATGACCGCCAAGCGCCGCGGTTCGACAGCGCTCAATCGCACTCATGACTTTGAACTGGTTCAGGCTGATGTGTCCTGCGTTTGCGGCACGCCAAGCAGCACCATGGTCACGGAAGATATCCGCGACCTCCAGTGATCGACTGGGCATGGTGGCCTATGAAGGCTAAGGCTTGCCCTTCTTCCGCTTGGCTCCATTCAGATCATCCAGCGGACTGTCCACTGCCGCAATCATGCCCGTGGCAACGCTGGCATAGCGCGCAGTAGTTGTCAGTTTGGAATGCCCGAGCAAGGCTTGGATCACCCGGATATCGACGCCGCGCTCCAACAGATGGGTTGCAAAACTGTGCCTCAACGTGTGCAGCGTGACCGGTTTGGTGATCCCGGCTTCCCGCGCGGTCTCTTTAAATAGCCGCGATATCTGTCGCGCTGAGAGGTGTTTGCCGCGATAGCCGGGAAAGAGGACCCGCTCGGGTGCAGGAACATCCTTGTCCTGACCGGTCGGCCGTTCTTGCCACCAGTCGCGCAGCAGGCTCAAAATATCGACAGGCAGCATGACGATGCGATCCTTGCGCCCCTTCGATTGCACGATGCGGATGATTTCCTGATCGCTATCAATATCACCAACTTTGAGCCGCACGACCTCGCCCGCACGCATCCCGCAGCCATAAGCCAGCGACAACATCACGCGCGCCTTCAGGCTCGGAGCCATAGCCAGAATGCGTTTAATCTCCTTTTTGCTCAGCACCAGTGGCACTTTCACCGGTTCCTTCAAATGGAAGATCTCGGCCACAAGATCATGCCGTCGAAGGGTCACGCGGAGCAGAAACTTGACCCCTGTCATCGTTTGGTTTCGGGTGCAGATGCTGACGCCGCTCTCGATCAGGTGTTGTTGGAAATACTTCACATCGTCTGGCGTGGCCGTCTCTGGCGAGCGCCCTAACCAAGCCGCAAAACGCTTACAGGCGCGCAGGTGACTACTCTGTGATGCAGGGCCGAGATTGCGCCCTGACATATCGGAAATCATGCGCGCACGAAGGGGCGTCGTTGGTGTCGATTGTTGAATGTTCATCGGAATATCCTCTGTCAATCGAGGCAAAATCACCTCGACCAACAGCACACACCCAAAATCTAGAATCGCGCAACAAATCCCTGTTAAGCCCTACACCCGCAGCAAGCGCCCCTATCGCGGAGCGATTTAGTGCTTGAGCCCTCTTTGACCGATGCTGCGCTTTGGGCAAATGTCCGCTTTAGCGGTCGTGGCTCACAGCCATTCCGAGTAGCTTTTGATCCATTCTTGTCGCAAACGATCTCCGTCCCTCAACCTGAAGCGAACAAGGTGCTGTTTCACGGTGTAGCTGCAGCTCTGTTACAAAAGTTTAATCAAACCAACACAAAAGTGAATCACTGGCCTCATATCCATGACCCAACACAAGGGGGCTACAATGCTGCGATTTGATAAAGTCACAAAAACCTTTGGCGGGAATACCGCCGTAGATGCGGCGAGCTTCACAGTCGATAAACCCATGATGATCGGTATTATTGGGCGCTCTGGCGCAGGTAAATCGACGCTTCTGCGGATGCTAAACCGCCTGACGGATGCATCATCTGGTGTGATCTCGTTTGACGGGTTGGACGTGACGGCTTTGCGAGGTGCAGCCAAGCGCAGTTGGCAGTCGCAATGCGCCATGATTTTTCAGCAATTCAACCTCGTGCCCCGCATGGACGTCGTGTCCAATGTCCTGCACGGGACATTGAACAGGCGGTCAACGGTGTCGACCATGTTCAACCTTTATCCTGACGAGGACATCCATCGCGCGATCAACATTCTGGAGCGCCTCGGGATCGCCGAACATGCTCCAAAGCGCGCTGAAGCCTTGTCAGGTGGCCAGCAGCAACGCGTCGCCATTGCGCGGGCTTTGATGCAAGATCCGCGGATCATTTTGGCGGATGAGCCGATTGCCTCTCTTGATCCGATGAATGCGCAGGTTGTCATGCAATCGCTGCGCGATATTCACGAACAGGACGGCCGCACTGTAATTGCCAACCTGCACACGCTGGACACGGCACGGCGCTATTGCGACCGCGTCATTGGCATGCGGGACGGTCGGATCGTGTTTGATGGCTTGCCAGAACACCTGACCACAGCCACGGCTCGCGAGATTTATGGCGCGGATGCTAGCTTTTCGGAGGCAACAACATCAACCCAGATTGAAACGACCGACCCGGCCCCAAGAGTATTGGCCGATGTCGCCGCGCAGTAGCGCTAAACAATTTATCCCCGCGCCCCACTGCGGGGTGCATCAATCAAGAGAGACCTCAGATGAAAAAGACGATCACACTTGCCCTTTTGACGACAACGCTGGCAGGGGCTGCGATGGCTGACGGTCATGTCATTGATGAATTCCGCATCGGTATTCTGGGTGGCGAGAATGCCCAAGACCGCATGAACAGCAACGAGTGTTTGCGCAGCACGATCGAAGACGCCCTCGGCGTGCCGACACGATTGTTTGCTCCTGCAGATTACAACGGTGTTATTCAGGGCCTTTTGGGTGGCACGATTGATCTGTCGCTGATGGGTCCATCGTCCTATGCTGCGGTTTATGTCGCGGATGAAACTGCTGTGACGCCTATCCTTGTGAAGGTGAACGTAGACGGCTCCACCGGTTATTATTCTGTCGGTTTTGCGCGCATCGATAGCGGTGTGGCCTCGCTTGAGGACATGCAGGGCAAGGTGTTTGGATTTGGCGATCCTAATTCGACCTCTGGCTACCTGATCCCCTCTGTTGAGATCCCCGACCTGATCGGTGCGTCCATGGATAACGGTGACTATTTCGGTGAAGTCAAATTCACTGGCGGTCACGAGCAAACAATCGTGGCCGTCAACAACGGTGACGTGGACGGCGGCGTGACGTGGACCGATGGTCAGGGTAACTGGGAAGACGGATATACCTTTGGTGCGCTGCGCAAAGCGGTGGACTCGGGTCTGATCGATATGAATGACATACAAGAAATCTGGCGCTCAAAGCTGATCCCGGGCGAGCCTGTTGTCCTGCGCAACGCCCTGCCTGATGATGTACGTGCGACCGTTACAGAGATCATCGACACGTTGGGCGAGACTGATCCGGAGTGCGCGACCGCGTTGGCCGGTGGAGAAGTCAGCGGGTTCGACCCAATCACTCATGACGCCTACACGTCCATTGTGGCGGCCCGCTTGGCGCAATCAAATTAAATAAACTAATTTTCATAACGTTTGCTGGCTCCGGATCTTCCGGGGCCAGTTTTTTATGCGGGGCAGAGCATGGCAGATAAAATAGTAAACGTTGATCAGACCGCCACGGTAGGTGACGCCTATCTTGCGCAGATCAAGAAAAAACGGCTGATGAATTTCATTATGCTTGTGGTGTTTCTGGCCCTGCTGGTGTCAGGCTTTTACACAGCTGACAGCCGCAATGCGGGTGGCTTTTGGGACGGGATCGGCAACATCTTCGATTTCCCTGCGGCCATGTTTGGCGAGGCAATTGATCGCGCCCCTTTGATGCCCGGATACCTGGTCGAGTACTTCCCGTCCTTGATTGAGACGATCAATATTGCAGCTGCATCAACTCTGATCGGTGCGTTGCTGGGGCTGGTGATGTCACTGCTTGTAACCCGTGGCTTTGCGCCTGTGCCGTGGCTGGTGAACCCGCTGCGACGGGTGCTTGATATCCTTCGGGCCATTCCTGAAATCGTCATCGCACTGGTTCTCATCTTCATGTTGGGCGGCGGACCTGTGCCTGCTATGATCGCGATTGCCCTGCATTCCATAGGTGCCTTGGGCAAACTGTTTTCCGAAGTCAACGAAAACGCGTCACTCAAGCCAGTCGAAGGGCTGGCCTCTGTCGGTGCAAACTGGATGCAAAGGATGTGGCTTGGCGTGATCCCGCAGGTTGCCCCTAATTATCTGAGCTACGCTCTTTTGCGGTTCGAGATCAACATCCGCGCCTCAGCCATTCTGGGCTTCGTCGGCGCAGGCGGTATTGGCTATGATCTTCGCAACACGATGAGCTGGGGCGTGGGCAAATACGACGAGGCCGCCGCTATCTTTATCTTGCTCTTTTTGACCATTGTCGCCGTTGATCAGCTGTCTGGCTTGATGCGCAACCGACTGACCAACGGTGCTGCAACCCCACAAGTGACCTCATGATAACTGCAACCCTTCATTCTGCGACGGTGGCGCAATTCAGCCGCAAGAAACGTATTACCTTTGCCGTGCCTTTGGTGATCATCGCTTATTTTGCCTATATCTTCGTGTCCTTCGATGTGGCGGGCCTCAGCGAGCGGATCAACGTAGACAATGCCCGTACGCTGGTGTCTGACAGCTACAGTTATAAGACCCATGTTGCGCAAGATAACCGCGACGGGTCGATTGCGATTTCGGTCGAAGGTGAACGCAAAGGGGAATATCCTCAAGGCACCGGACCCGATTGGGTCAGTTTGGGCGATATCACGGTGGTTGATCTGGGCGAAGGTCACATCATCACATTTGGTCCGCAGGTCAGCTACGATATTCCAGGCTACGGACTTGTCACCGCGCGACCCGACGGCACAGGCGTCAATGCGGAGTTCCCCGATGGTGATTTGCCCGACTTCATCAATGCATCCGCAAACCGGGTAATGATCACGACGGATGTGGGGCGGTTTACCATCACCCGCGCGCGTGCCGAAGTGTTCAAATACAGCCTTGGGTGGGAACTCTTCTTTTTCACCCTCGACAGTCCTTACTACGGATTGGGTCCAGCAGAGCTGGCGGCCAAGGTATTCAGCGGAAAAGCGAGTGCAGTCTGGCAAGAGTTCTGGACCAACAAGATGTGGCGACACGGCGACGTGTTTTGGGCGTTGTTTGAAACGCTGCTGATGGCGTTCTTGGGCACGTTTGGTGCGGCGATCGTTGCATTGCCACTGGCCTTCTTAGCGGCGCGTAATTTTAACCCTCTGGGCTCTTTGCGCTTTGCGGCACGGCGTTTGTTCGACTTTCTGCGGGGGGTGGACGGGCTGATCTGGACCATCGTACTCAGCCGCGCCTTTGGCCCCGGCCCGCTGACTGGATCACTTGCAATCTTGCTGACGGATACCGGCACCTTTGGCAAACTGTTCTCCGAGGCGCTTGAGAATGTGGATGACAAGCAAATCGAGGGGGTCGCTTCTACGGGGGCCAAGCCCGTGCAACGTTACCGCTTTGGTGTGTTCCCGCAAATGATGCCGGTCTTGCTGAGCCAAGTCCTGTACTACCTAGAATCCAACACACGCTCCGCCACGATTATCGGCGCGATCACGGGCGGCGGGATCGGCCTGCTGTTGACCCAAGCCATTGCCACCCAGAAGGATTGGGAGGAGGTCACGTATTACATCGTTCTGATTATCCTGCTGGTCATGGCGATGGACACCCTGTCCGGCTGGCTGCGTCGCAAGTTGATCAAAGGCGATGAGGGTGGACACTGATGACGCGGCTGACTGCTGACATGCCATTTCTGCATCCTGATTGTGAGGTGAATGATGCGACCTTCGGCAAATTTGTTGAAATTGGACGCGGCACGCGATTGGCACACAGCTATTTCGGCGACTATGCGTATTGCGACCGATCCTTTGACATTGCCAATGCCACCGTGGGCAAATTCGCAAATATTGCCGCCTTCGTGCGGATCGGAGCCACAGATCATCCGATGGACAAAGCCAGCCTGCATCACTTTCACTATCGGTCGGGCGACTACTTTGACGATGCAGAACATGATGACGCTTGGTTAGCCCACAGACGCACGCGGCGCGCGGTCATTGGGCACGACACATGGCTTGGCCACGGTGCGCAAGTCAGGCCAGAGGTAACTATCGGCCATGGCGCTGTCATTGCAGGAGGCGCCATCGTGACCAAGGATGTAGCACCCTATATGATAGTCGCTGGAATCCCCGCGGTCCCGTTGCGGGCGCGCTTTACTCCCAATATTGCAGACCGGTTCATGGCTTTGGCGTGGTGGGACTGGCCTCATGACGCGCTGCGGACTGCGCTTGAGGATTTCCGAGCACTCAGCGCTGAGGCCTTTCTGGAACGCTATGAATGATCTGCTAGGGGTCCGACAAGATCAGGGTAACCATGTCGCCAGCAAACCACGTACGACCAACCTCAAGGGGGCTGCCATCGGGGGCGGCATTCACGCTGATGGTGCGCAAAATGGGCGCGTGTTCGGCGATGCGCAGGTGAAGCGCCTGTGTTGCCGTCGCAAGCTTTGCGTTCACACGCGTCGAGGCCCGGGTAAAATCCGCCACACCCGATTGCGCCAACCCTTCTGTCACAGAAGGGTTGGCGCGCAGATGGCTCAGGAGGTCCGGCAATCTTTCTGCAGGGAATACGCTGCGGAACAATGCAATGGGCTGGCTTTCCGCCAGAGACAGGCCCTCATAGACATGAACCATTGCGCCGATTTCAAGCTGCAGGGCTTCGGCCTCGGATGCATGTGCCGTACGCGTTTCCAACAAAAGAACCTTTTTGGCGGGGCTGCGGCCTGCATCTGTAAGGTTTTTGTGAAACCGAACGCGGCGACCAATGGGATAGTCGGTCGGAGTCATAGCAACAAAAACGCCAGCCCCACGCCTTGCATGAACGATCCCCTCATCCGCCAAGGCGCCCAAGGCCTGACGCACCGTGTGGCGGTTAACGCCAAAGCGGGCGGCAAAAACGGCCTCGGTCGGCAACTTGTCACCTTGGCCGTACAGGCCCTCGGCAATGTCGCTGCGCAGGGATGTGGTGATGGCTTTCCAGATCGGGGTACGGCGGGTCATGTCATGAAAACTTCACACTAGAGGGGATTGGCAGAATCAGGACGTATCAGTATAAGTTGTATAGTTGTATAGCATACGTGAAAGATGTCTAGATGAATATGATGAGCGACCCAAACGCGTCCCGTAAAGGCAGGCTTGGTCTGTTGGCGAAGGCCTCCCCGAAGGATGTTGCACGCCATTGGGCGGCATTGAATATGAGCCCTGACTACATTGTTCTACGCAGCCCAGAGATTGGCGGCGTCATGGTGCGCGGCCGCGCTGGCGCGGTTGGTGCGGCCTTCAATCTGGGCGAAATGACGGTCACGCGGGCCTCGATCAAACTGTCAGATGGGGCGGTGGGCCACGGTTATGTGCAAGGGCGCAGCAAGGACCACGCCCTGCAGGCCGCATTGGTTGATGCGCTTATGCAGACAGAGGTGGCGGATAGCGTCGAAGCCGGCCTTTTGGCCCCGTTGCGCAAAGCCATGGTCGCAAGCAAGACCATGCGCGCTACCAAAGCCGCGGCCACCAAGGTTGATTTCTTTACAATTGTGCGGGGGGAAGACTGATGCAGGCTCAAGTCTTAGAAGGTGGTTTTGCTGATCTGCCCGTTGATGCGTCCCACGCATTTCGCGCGGTGATGACAGCCATGGCCCGCCCCGGAGAGATCGCTGCTGTGAGCGGTGCATTGCCGCCAGCGCCCATGAGCGTCGCGGCGGGTGTTGTTGTCCTCACGTTATGTGATCATGAAACGTCGATCTATCTTGGATCCAGCCACGACACGCCGCAAGTGCGCGGCTGGATCACGTTTCACACTGGCGCCCCTTTTACCAACGCGCAGAATGCGATGTTTGCGCTTGGTCTTTGGGACGCATTGTCCTTGCCAAATTTCCCCCTTGGAACTTCCGAATATCCCGACCGCTCTGCCACTGTGATTGTCGAGCGCGAGAGACTTTCCAAAGAGGGCGCTGTTTTGCGCGGGCCGGGGATCAAAGAACAGGCGCAATTGTCGCTGCCCGAAACTCAGGCCTTCCAGACGAACGCGGCCCTGTTCCCGCTTGGACTTGATTTTATCTTTACATGCGGTGACCGCCTCGCGGCACTGCCACGCACAACGAAAGTTGGCTGATGTATGTGGCTGTAAAGGGCGGTGAACGCGCCATTGATAATGCTCATGCTTGGCTGGCAGAGGAACGTCGCGGCGACACCTCTGTTCCAGAGCTTAGCGTTGCGCAAATCCGCGAGCAGATGACGCTGGCCGTCAACCGCGTCATGGCGGAAGGTTCGCTTTATGATCCTGATCTTGCCGCGCTCGCGATCAAACAGGCGCGCGGTGATCTGATCGAGGCGATCTTTCTGATCCGCGCCTACCGAACGACCCTGCCGCGTTTTGGTGGATCAAACCCGATTGAGACCGAGGACATGGCCTGTGACAGGCGCGTCTCAGCCACGTTCAAAGATGCGCCCGGCGGACAGGTTCTTGGGCCAACGTTTGATTATACGCATCGTTTGATCGACTTCAAACTGGCCGCCGATGGTGAGGCGGGCGACGTGGCGGTGGCAGAACCGAACACGGCCGCAACGCCCCACATTATGTCCTTTCTGGACCGTGAGGATCTGATTCAGACTGAACCCTTTGGCGAAGAAATCCCCGATGATCTGACCCGCACCCCTTTGGAATTGCCCGCCACTCGCGCCTTGCGTTTGCAATCTCTGACGCGCGGTGATGAGGGATTCATCCTCGGAATGGCCTATTCCACGCAGCGCGGATATGCACGCAACCACGCCTTTGTGGCGGAGTTACGGATCGGGGCCGTAGCCGTTGAGATGGACATTCCCGAGCTTGGGTTCGCTATAGAGATAGGCGAAATCACGGTGACGGAATGCGAAACGGTCAACCAGTTTCAAGGCTCCAAGACCCAGCCACCACAGTTTACGCGCGGCTATGGATTGGTGTTCGGGATGACCGAACGCAAAGCAATTTCCATGGCCTTGGTCGACCGCGCCTTGCGCTGGAAAGAGCTTGGTGAAGACAACCTTGGCGCCCCAGCGCAGGACGAAGAATTTGTTCTTTATCATAGTGATAACATCCAAGCAACGGGCTTCTTGGAGCATATCAAACTGCCCCATTACGTCGATTTCCAGTCTGAGCTGGAACTGATCCGCAAGCTGCGCCGCGAGGCGCAGGACAATATCAGCCAGGAGGCGGCACAATGAGCGATTACAACTTCGCCTATCTTGACGAGCAAACCAAACGCATGATCCGTCGTGCGATCCTGAAGGGCCTGGCGATCCCCGGCTATCAGGTGCCATTCGCGAGCCGTGAGATGCCGATGCCCTACGGCTGGGGCACGGGTGGCGTGCAGGTTTCGGCTGCTGTGCTGACGCCAGATGATACGTTTAAGGTGATCGACCAAGGGGCCGATGACACGACCAACGCGGTGTCGATCAGGCGGTTCTTTCAAAAGACCGCAGGGGTCGCTGTGACCGAGGCCACTTCAGAGGCTAGCGTGATCCAGACCCGCCACCGCATCCCCGAAGCGGACCTGCGCGATGACCAGATCTTGGTCTATCAGGTGCCGATCCCTGAACCCCTGAGGTTTCTGGAGCCGTCAGAGGTGGAGACCCGCAAGATGCATGCGCTTGAAGAATACGGGCTGATGCATGTGAAGCTGTACGAGGACATCAGCCAGCACGGCGATATCGCCACCGCGTATGCCTATCCAGTCAAGGTTGAAGGGCGCTATGTGATGGACCCTTCACCCATTCCGAAGTTTGACAATCCGAAACTGGAAATGGCGGGCATTCAATTGTTTGGCGCGGGGCGCGAACAGCGCATCTATGCAATCCCACCCTACACGCAGGTCGTCAGCCTCGATTTTGATGACTATCCGTTCCAGCCGACCAAAGCTGATCACGCCTGTGATCTGTGCGGGGCTGAGGACAGCTATCTGGACGAGCTGATCGTGGATGATGCAGGTGGACGCATGTTCATGTGTTCCGACACGGATTACTGCGCGACCCGCCGCAAGCAGGGCCATGTCGGAGCCCAAGGCGTTCCATACAAGGAGGACGCGGCATGAGCCCGTTGTTGCAAGTTGAAAACATCGCCAAATTTTATGGGGCAAGGATTGGCTGCACGGATGTGTCGTTTGATCTTTATCCCGGTGAGGTGATTGGGATCGTTGGAGAGTCGGGCTCAGGCAAATCGACTTTGCTGAACTGTCTTGCGGGGCATCTGACGCCGGACCATGGTGCGGTGCGCTTTGACACCCGCACCGAGGGTTTGCGAGATACGCGCGCGATGTCAGAGCCGGAACGCCGGATGCTGGGCCGGACTGATTGGGCCTTTGTGCATCAACATGCCCGCGACGGGCTGCGCATGAATGTCAGCGCTGGTGGCAACGTGGGCGAACGGCTGATGGCAGTGAATGCCCGTCATTATGGCGACATTCGTGCCGAGGCCATCGACTGGTTGGGGCGCGTGGAGATCACCGAGGACCGGATTGATGATCGCCCCACAGCTTTCTCCGGCGGAATGCAGCAACGCCTCCAAATCGCCCGCAATCTGGTGACGGGGCCGCGTTTGGTGTTCATGGATGAACCCACCGGCGGGCTTGATGTGTCAGTTCAGGCGCGACTGCTTGATCTGCTGCGCGGTCTTGTGCGTGAGATGAACCTCAGCGCGATTATCGTCACCCATGACTTGGCTGTTGTGCGCCTTTTGGCGGACCGATTGATGGTCATGAAAGACGGTCACGTGATTGAAACGGGGCTGACGGATCAGGTGCTGGACGATCCACAGCATGCCTATACGCAGCTTCTTGTGTCCTCTGTTTTGCAGGTATGAACCGATGATCTCTATTGAAAATGTTTCAAAGTCCTTTGTACTCCACAATCAGGGGTCAGCTGAAATTCCGGTGATGCAAGGCGCCTCGTTGCAAGTTGCTCTGGGTGAGTGCGTGTCGCTGGTCGGGGTTTCTGGTGCGGGAAAATCCACGCTGATGCGGATGATCTATGGCAATTACTTGACCGCGTCTGGCCGGATCATGGTCGGTGATGTCGATGTGGCCAGTGCCGCACCGCGCGAGATTATCCAGCTGCGAAGGCGCACCTTAGGATATGTCAGCCAGTTCCTGCGCGTCGTGCCGCGTGTGTCAACACTGGATGTGGTGGCAGAGCCGCTGCTGGCCACTGGCACAGAGCGGGGCGTGGCAATTACACAGGCTAAAACTCTGCTGACCCGTCTGAACATTCCCGAGCGGCTTTGGGCGTTGAGCCCGACAACTTTTTCGGGTGGTGAACAGCAGCGCGTCAACATCGCGCGAGGCTTTGCCTTTCCCTATCCGGCGCTATTGCTGGATGAACCCACCGCCAGCCTTGACCCCACAAATAGGGCAACGGTACTGGCCATGATTGCGGAGGCTAAGGCGCGCGGTGCCGCGATCATCGGCATATTCCACGATCACGCCGCCCGCGATGAAATCTGTGACCGTCAATTTGATGTGACGCGGTTCACGCCGGGTCTGCCCGCATGAGGGGGCGCTTTATTGCTGTGATTGGCCCGTCGGGTGTGGGTAAAGACAGCGTGATGGAGGCTCTGGCAGCAAGCGATCCGCGTTTTACTCTGGCGCGCCGCGTCATCACGCGCCCCAGCGATGCGGGTGGAGAGGCGTTTGAGGGCGTGAATGAGGCGGAATTTCATCGCCGCGCGGATGCTGAAGACTTTGCCCTGCACTGGCCCGCGCACGGTCTCCACTACGGTATTCCCCGATCAGTGGATGAGGTCTTGGCGCAAGGCAACGATGTTCTGGCGAACCTATCACGTGCCGTGTTGGCGGACGCAATGACCCGTTTCGAACGGTTCGAGGTGATCAATCTGACCGCGAGTCGTGGTGTTCTTGCTGCGCGCCTTGCAGCCCGAGGTCGTGAAACGCCAGACCAGATTTCGGCCCGCCTTGACCGCGTAGCGCTGCCGTTGCCGGCGGGTCTTTGTGTCCACGCCATCGACAATAGCTGCACACTGGAACAGACGGTGCAAGATATCCGCGCGCGACTTTATCCAGTCAGGGCGTAGCGGTGGATATGATGAAACATACCCTGAGCATCTTGCCCCATCAGCGTGATTCCATCGATCACAACGGGGTTCGGGACGATGTTTGCCAAATGTGGGCTGAGCACTTCGATCAATCGCAGTGCAGCGTCTTGTGCCAATGGACTGCTCAGCGTCAGGTGAAAATGGAAGTCGTCAAAGATAAACGGATAGCCCCAATCCAGCATTTGCTGTTCTTGACGGCCAGTCAGCGACGCTTTGCGACGGCGAGCAATGTCTTTGTCCGTCAGCGGTGCGCGGAACGTATCAAACGCCTTGACCGTCGCGGCGGCGCAATTCAGCAGTGCGGCGGGCTGGGTGTTCGGGCGCAGGGCCACAAAGCCACTGTCATAACGCAGCGCGAGCGCGCCAATGTTAAAGGCCGCTTGGCTTGCAGCAAAGTCCGTGGCGGAATCCTGCAATCGCGCCAGATCACCTCCTTCGGCGAGGTGGAACGGCGCTTTCAAAGTGCCATGAAGCCCGTATTTGCGCGGCGTTTGCGTGATCTCAGCCACGTCAATGCCGCCTATCACGGGATGGGCTACAGCACAGCCTCTGGCGCTGTCCCAGCCAAGCCAATGCGCTCCAAAGTCGGCCAGTGGGCCGGTGGGCGTATAAAATATTGCGTATCGTTCAAACATTTCGTTCCTCCGCAGATGCATGGCCTCTGCCAAATCAGCGTGACAACCACATGACAGAACAGACAATTTTCGCCAATGCCCGCCTGATCTTGAATGACGATGTGGTCAAAGGCTCCCTGACCATCGAGGATGGCTTCATCACAGATATCGCCCAAGGCGCGAGCGTTCCAAAAGGGGCAATTGATCTTCAGGGTGACTATCTCTCACCCGGTCTGGTGGAATTACACACCGACAACGTCGAGCGCCATCTAGAACCACGCCCCAAAGTCAGCTGGCCGTTCCGCGCGGCCATTCTGGCCCATGACCGCGAATTAGCAGGCGTAGGGATCACCACAGTATTCGATGCGATCCGCGTTGGCTCTATCGTTTCGGATGCTGGAGCCGGATGCCCTAAATACGCACGCCAGATGACCGACGAAATTATGAGCACCCGCGCAGCGGGTCTTTTGCGAATAAGCCACCATATCCATTTGCGTGCAGAAGTCTGTTCCGAAACTCTGATCGATGAACTGAATGAATTCTCAAGCGGGGATCGTATCGGGATTGTGTCGATGATGGATCACACGCCGGGACAGCGTCAATTTGTCGATATCTCCAAGTTTGAGACCTATATCCACGGCAAGCGGACCTACACCGATGAACAATGGCGCAGGTATCTTGAGTTCCTTTATGAGCTTCAGGCGCGTCTTGGTACCAAACACGAGGCCGCGACGGTGGCCGCAGCACAGCGCCTTGGCGCGACCTTGGCCAGTCATGACGACACCACGGCGGATCAAGTGGCGACGAGCCATTCTTACGGCGTGAGCATGGCCGAATTCCCGACGACCTTCGCGGCGGCTGATGCCTGTCATGCCAAGGGCATTGCCACGATCATGGGCGCGCCCAACCTGATCCGTGGCGGGTCACATTCAGGCAACGTCGCGGCCGCCGGACTCGCGCAGATGGATCGATTGGACATTCTGTCGTCCGATTATGTGCCAGCGGGTTTGCTTATGGCAGCCGTTCAACTGGGCGATATCTGGGGGGACCTTGCACGCGGCATGCGGACGGTCACAGACGCTCCGGCGCTGGCTGTTGGCCTTCTTGATCGCGGGACATTGGCGATTGGTCAGCGCGCGGACATCATCCGCTTTGCCATCAAAGACCAGACCCCTATTCTACAAGAAACCTGGAGTGCTGGAAAGCGCGTGTCTTAAAATTTCACCCGATTGGAACATCATGACAAAGTTCAAAGCCGCTATCTTCGACTGGGCGGGAACCACCGTTGACTTCGGATCCTTCGCCCCGATGGGTGTGTTCATCAAGGCCATGGCGGCGTTCGGGATCGACATCACAGTAGAAGAGGCCCGTGCCCCAATGGGGGCTGCAAAATGGGACCATATTCACGCGTTTTTGCAGATGCCCCAAATCGCCAGCCAATGGGTGTCTAAATACGGCAAAGACCCGACAGATGCAGATGTGAACGCTATTTTCAAAGTATTCGTGCCCATGAATGAAACCGTTGCAGCTGACTACGCAGACCTGATCCCCGGGACACTCGATACCATAGCTGATCTACGTGGCCGCGGTATGAAGATCGGCTCGACCACAGGATACACAAGGTCCATCATGCAGCACGTCCTCGCAACCGCAGCGGCGCAAGGCTATTGCCCCGATAATCTGGTCTGTTCAGATGATCTGGTTGAGGGTCGCCCAGGACCTTTGGGTATCTACAAATGCATGGTCGATTTGGCAGTCTACCCGCCTGCTGCAATTCTCAAAGTCGACGATACGGCGCCCGGGATTGCGGAGGGCGTATCAGCAGGTTGCGTCACGGTTGGGTTGGCACTCTCGGGCAATGCTATGGGCAAAACCTTGGAGGAATTGGCTGTGCTGTCTGAATCCGAGATTGCTACGTTGCGAGACCATGCAAAGATACTTCTCAAGGATGCGGGCGCTGATCATGTGATCGACACGATCCGTGATTTGCCTGAACTGGTGACGCAGCTTGAGGCACATTTAGGCTAAATCCGAACGTGAGTTTGGTCGCCAGCCGAAGACAACAGTAGTAATGTGTTACGCACATCAAAAGTCTCGCTGCGTTGCATGTTAGGTCTTCTGCATTTTGCTGGAACGCCATCATTCGCAGAGCGCCAGCAAACGCCAATTTTATTCGCGTTGTAGTCATCTAATGATACAATATGGACGTCGGCTATAGCTCTGAAAATGGTCAAAACCCGACGTTTGTGTCACCGGTGGACTCGACCGCTTTTGCCGCGCTAAATCACTTCATACCTCCACGACAGATGACGCTCTTGTTTTAAGCTGTGCAGTTCCCAGCCAGCTTATGCCGATCATCACTGCGGCAGTGCCAATGCACAAGGGAAGCCCGCCAATCTGGTATGTGAAGCCAGACAAGACTGTGCCAACCAATCGGCCCGTAGCGTTTGCCATGTAGTAAAAACCTACATCCATTGTGACCCGTTTCACATCCGTAAAGCTGAGGATGAGAAACGAATGCAGTGCTGAGTTCACGGCAAAGATGCCGCCAAAGACCAGAAGACCCAGCACAATAGTTGCTGTAAGCACATTCGATGGTTCAGGGACCAGCCAGACCAAACCTGCAAGAAACGCAGGCACAATAATCAGCAGACCAACCCATCGTTTTGCCAGTGCCAGTATCTCCGCCTCTGTCCGCGATGTCGCCTTTAGGATGCGCGGTGCCGAGCCTTGGATAATGCCATAAAGGATCGTCCAGACGGCCATGAACGTCCCAATCATGAAGAAGGCCGTGCGGTTGCCCTCCGTACTGCCGTCTGACAACACCGCATAGAAATATATCGGAATGCCAACCACGAACCAGACGTCCCTTGCCCCGAAGAGGAATAGCCGTGCAGCACTAAGCCAGTTGATGTTGCGGTTCTTCGAAAACACTTCGGAAAACTTCGCATCCTTGCGCCCGACCGGTAGGCCCTTTGGCATGCCAATCATGACACCGATCAGGATGACAAACAGGACCGCCGCCATCATCAGCACCGAAGGCACGAACCCGAAGACGGCCAGCGAGACGGCCCCCAACAGAAAGCCGCTGCCTTTCACAGCATTCTTTGATCCTGTCAGGATCGCAACCCAGCGGAACAGCCCCCCGCCTGCCGCCGGGGCAAGGATTTTGACGGCACTTTTTGAGCTCATCTTGGCCAAATCCTTGGCCACGCCCGACAGCCCCTGCACCAACATCACAAACACCACAGAGGCCGTGATGCTCCAAGCGGGATCAAGCTGCGTGAGCGCCAGAAGCGCCACAACCTGCAACGACAAACCCATATAGAGCGTCGCCGTCAGTCCAAACCGTGCCGCGATCCAACCTGCGGACAGGTTGGTCACCACACCTGCGATCTCATACAGCAGAAACAGATAGGCCAGTTGCACCGGCGAGAAACCCAGCGTGTGGAAGTGCAGCAGAACAAGCATCCGAAGCGCACCATCGGTCAACATGAACGCCCAATAGGCCGCCGTCACAGTCATGTAGGCGGCAAATCCTGCGGCCCTTTCTGGTGGCTGTGTCACAGCTTGCCGCCAACCATAAGCGCAACATCGACCAGGCGATGCGCATAGCCCATCTCGTTGTCATACCAGGCATAGATCTTAAGCTGGGTGCCATTCACCACCATCGTTGAGGGCGCATCAATGATGCCGCTGCGCTGATCGTTTGTGTAGTCCGAGGAGACAAGGGGTCGCGTCTCATACCCAAGGATACCCTTCAGCGGGCCTTCGGCTGCAGCTTTGAACAGGTTATTCACCTCATCCACAGCCGTTTCGCGCGCCATTTCAAACACGCAGTCCGTGATGGATGCGTTCAAAAGCGGTACACGCACCGCATGGCCGTTCAACTTGTCCTTCAACTCGGGATAGATAAGCGTGATCGCCGTAGCAGAGCCAGTTGTGGTTGGGATAAGGTTGGTAAGCGCCGACCGCGCACGGCGCAAATCCTTGGCGGGGCGATCCACAATCGTTTGCGTGTTGGTCACATCGTGGATCGTCGTGATTGAACCATGCTTGATGCCGATCCCTTCGAGCAAGACCTTCACCACAGGTGCAAGACAGTTCGTCGTGCAGCTTGCCGCCGTCACAATCTGGTGGATGTCCGCATCGTATATGTCATCATTGACGCCATAGACGATGTTGGCCGTCGGCCCGTCTTTGACCGGCGCTGAGACGATAACCTTTTTTACGCCCGCAGCAAAGTAGGGGACCAGCTTGGCCTCTGTCTTGAATGCTCCTGTGCAATCAATCATCACATCCACGCCGTCCAGCGGTAGCTCTTCCAGATTGCGGGTGCAGGTGACAGGAATGCGAATCCCGTCGATGCTGACCGAACTATCATCAGCCTCAAACACGGCAGGCCAACGCCCGTGGACGGAATCAAATTCGAGCAGATGTGCATGCATCGCGGGATCACCTACGGCGTCGTTGATAAAGGCAATTTTTGCGCCGCGCTCCAAAAGCGGGCGAAGGGCGAGTTTACCGATGCGGCCAAGGCCGTTGAGAGCATAAGTGGTCATATCCGGTTATTCCTGTTTGACTGTTTCTTTGCCGATTTCATCAACACGTTTTTGCAGCGATCCATGGTCCAAATTCTCAAACGACAATGCGGAGAATGCCATGATCCGGTTGTGCAGCGACCCGTAGATCTGATGGAACGCGAGACGCTTTTCTGCGTCGGTTCCCTCGGCCTTCACCGGGTCCGGCATACCCCAATGACCCGAGACGGGCTGACCCGGCCAAGTGGGGCATTCTTCATTGGCGGCGCGGTCACAGACGGTAAAGACAAAATCCATATGCGGAGCGTCGGCACCTTGGAATTCCCCAATGTTCTTGGACCGCAAAAGCGACACGTCGTGTCCCTTTGATTTCAGCATTTCAACCGCAAATAGGTTCAGCTCTGAACAATGCGCTGTACCAGCAGAATAGGCTGTGAACTTATCGCCCACCATATCCCGCAAAATGGTCTCTGCAAAAATTGAGCGGGCAGAGTTGCCGGTGCAAACGAAGAGGACGTTGAACTTCTTCTCAGTCATGGGAGAGATACTCCTGCGAAGATCAGGAAATTGCGGCGGGCAAAGGTCCGCCCGTCCGCGACAACAATCGACAAACAGACCCGCGACAACCTCGCGGGCCGCATCCAGATTGACGGCATAAAGCAGGCGTGTTCCGTCTCGACGTTGTGAGATCAGACCCGCTTGAGTCAGGGCTGAAAGGTAGACAGATGCTGTGCTGGCCTTAAGTTGCAACGCTTCAGCAATCTCGCCTGCGGGTAATTCATCTGGACAGCGCCGCATGAGCAGGCGGAACACAGCCATTCTTTGAGGATGGCTGAGGATAGCGAGTCGGTCCGTGAGGATTGATTCCATATTTCATAAATATTGGAAATATTTGATGGTAGTCAAGTTCAATTTGCGTTCAGCGAAGGGTGTCTACATTTGCTACGCGCAGCGCAGTTAAACTATCGGTACGGTGGCTCATAACCCAAAGCAGCCATAAGCGCAGATGCAGCGAAAGCTTACATTGTCCGCACAGCGGACCTCCATGCAAGTTGCAGCGAATGAACGGTTTCCGCCCTTCACGACGTCACGGCCAAATATCCACATCACCACGCCTAACCCGTTCCAGCATTTCCCTAAGCTCTGGCGGATCAAGCACCTCGACCGCTTTACCCCATTTGACCAGATGCCAGGCCATTTCCAACCAGCCGCTGGCCGTAAATTCGACCAGGAGACTGCCATCCTCCAGATCGGTCAGCTCCTGGCCCGGATGAAATATGAAATCGCGGGCAGCTGCTGCTGCGCTGGGCGCGAAGCGCCAGCGGACAGGTCCATACTCCGTGTCAGAAAAGAACGACCCAAAAGCTTGCGCACTGTAGCGTTCAACATCAAAACCTGGGTCACGCTCAAAGGGCTGAACGGTGGCGTGCATCTCGAAGATAAGGTCAAAGCGAAACTGCCGGTATTCCCGATCGCCATCAACTTTGCGGGCAATGAGATAATGCCGGGTGCCAACAATCACAGCGTGAGGCTCGACCAGACGCTTGCGGGGCTCCGGATCACGCGCGCCTTGATAAAAAATCTCGACCATCGTGGGCCTACGAAGCGAGATGAACAGAAGATTAAGGTATTCCTCAGACACCTTCCGGGTCGGCCCTGGCCTAGAGGCAAAGCCGTTCGCCAGAAGCAACAGTTCTGAGTATTTCTTTGCCCCGTGCATCAAGGGGCGTGAGTATGATGCAACAAGACGATCCCGGGCGGTCTCCAGTGCTTTTGCTTCGTCCTGTGCGCCATCACGTCCAGCGCGTCGGATCGCCAGATCAAGGGCCGCCAGTTCCTTCTCTCTCAGAACGCGGTGCTGGATGTATGGCACATCGTGCAACGACCACCATCGCCGACGGTCATTATCGTCCCAAGTTTCGACACCGCGGAAAAGATCTTCGAACTTACGTAGCATCCGGCGTGCTGTACGCTCCTCAACCTGAAATTCTTCCATGATGAGCCGCAAGGATATACCTCGTCGACGCGCATTGGCCATTTCAGCCATCCGGTAGAGCTGTTCTGCTTTGACGAAAGACATGGGGAAAGGTCTCAGATCGCTGGCGTAGCAAGAAGGAGTAAGAGACTGACCCCATAGGCAGTTTACGATCAATAGTCGAGGCCGAATCGATACCGCGGGATAGCCGTGGATATAGACCAAGCCTCGCATCGCAATGTGAATTCACCGTGCTGGAGCCTGCTCGGATCGTCACGGTACAAATGCAAAAGGAAGCTATTGATGAGTTTACCGCAACGTGTATTCTATACGATCCACGAAGCTGCCGCACGCTGGGGCTGCACAATATCTGACATCGCCTGCTGGGCTGACATGGGATCGTTGAGGATCGTCACAGGGATCCCACCCGTGGAGTGCGACGACAAGCGCGCTGGCGGGATGGTGCAGATCCGACCAATGGATATCATTCCCATATTCCGCCGTTGCGGGACGGGACCGCAATCTGCGCATCTGCAGCGCATCCGCCCGATCGAGGAGAAAGAATGGCTGTATATCAGCGCACCCGAGTTAGGCGTAAAAGTCTCAATCGGAGACGTCATGATCCTGGGCGAAGATCTTCAGCTCTTCGAGGACGCGCACAATCTTTTTGGTCGAATTACTGAAGGCCCCGGGCTGAGCGAGGAAGGCGATTATGACTGGTCAGCAATGCATGTCGAAATCACTTGTCGCGTGTTCGAAGAAGGGTTGCCCGCCTCGCAAGGCGCATGGGTCCGCGAGCTTCAAGACTGGTTCGCCGCGCAATCGGAAGATGGCGCCTTCCCTGATGAACGCTCGATCCGTCGGCGGCTCAAACCAATTCTTGTTGCTTTGAAGTTCAAGAGGCCGAAGCGGTGAGACCGTTTGGATCGCTGCGCGGGGCCGTTGTTGCAGAAGACGTGTCTGCGTCGTGGACGAGGCGGGGCTTGGGCTTGAAGGCGCTGGCCACCGCATCGACGCCTGCGCGCAGTGGCGAGTCCATCAAGTGCGCATAGCGCTGGGTCGTCTGCATCTGGCTATGGCCCAGCAGCTTGCCGATCATCTCGAGAGACGCACCGCCACTGACCAACAATGATGCAAACGTATGTCGCAGATCATGGATGCGGACATCCTCTATGCCAGCCTCTCTCTGGATGCGTTTCCAGAACCGCCGGACCTCCTGCACAGGGTGGCCCGGCGTGTCGCTGGGGAATAGCCATGGGCAGCCGGGATAGACGGCCTGACGGCGCTGGCGCACAATCACCGCAGCATCGTCTGAGATCGGCACGCGGTGCACCCGCCGCTGCTTTGTCGTCGTGGCAGGTTTGGTCCACGATAGATGTTCGAGGTTAAAATCCTCAAACCGGGCCTGACGGACCTCCCCCACGCGCGCCCCGGTCAGCATGCAAATCCTGATGATATTCGCTGCCCGTGTGTCTTCGGCCCTATCCAGCGCTGTGGCAAGGCGTGCGATTTCCTCTTGTGACAGATACCGCTCGCGCGGTGTCTCCATGCGGGGGCGAAACCCCATGGCGGGGTTATCCTCGCGCCACCCCCATTTGACGGCATAGGCAAACATCTTTCTCACCACCTCACCCACGCGGTTGGCGCGCACCGGCGTAGGCTTTGACCCTTGCAGCTTACGCGCGCGATTATTGGGTTTGGCTTTGGCGGGCCGCGCGCGTCCCTCGGCGACCCTATTCAGCAGCAGTTCCACATCATACGAGCTGACCTCGGTCACCAGCATCCGGCCCCAAGCCGGTGCGATGAACTTCGCCATCATTGATCGCTGATCGGCCGCGTTGAGCTTGGCCAGATGCGTCAGGTGCACTTCCATGTAGCGCGTAATCAGATCCGTGATCCGTGGCGCCTCGCGCAGGGCGTCGCGGTTCGCCAGGGGATCGCCCCCGGCATCAATATCCCGGCGCAGCTCCTTGGCCCGTGTGCGCGCCGCCGACACGCTCCATTCCGGCCAGCGGCCAAAGGTCATGCGGCGTTGCCTGCCCGCATAGCGGTAATCGAGCGTGAAGGCGCGGCCGCCACCGCGATAGATGCAAACGGCAAAACCACGCACCTCTGTGTCAAATATCTGGTAATCTCGGCCCTCGGTGGGCGCGGCGTCGCGCACAATTACTTCTGTCAGCTTCTGTCTGTTCACCATCCGTAAACCTCTCTCTTGCTTCTGTCATGACGCGTAGATCGCGCCCCTTATCAAGCAGAGCATGGCGTGGGGGGGGGCAGGGAGGCACGGGGTGGCACGCTGGAGACACTACGCGTGCCACCCCCGGTTTTATTGGGGAATTGTGCGCTGGGCCGGTCTCCGGTCGCGGCGGCACCCGTCATGATTTCGGCGCGCAGGCACCTCTGATCTCCAGAATCACGATCAAATCCGGACAATAGTGGCACAATCGTCAATAAAATATGGGGGTGGCACGCGTTCATGCGCGTTGCCACCCCCTGTTTGCACGCCAATGCGCACGAAAGCCCGCGAATACACCGATTTGCGCAGAAATATGCGCGAGCGTGGAGCGCGGCCAAATTGCTGCGGCGCAGCAGTGACTGTGACTGCCGGAGTTAAAGTGACGAAAAGCCAGTAAAACATGGGGTGGCACGGGGGTGGCGGTTTACGTGCCACCCCGTGCCTCCCTGCCACCCCCAGCGATGTGCGTGAATGGTTCTCAGCATTTGCCCACCTTCGGGCGATCACACTGGAGACATCACATGCACGAAATCATGAACGCCAAAGGAGGCCAGGATACGTCGCGGGCTCTGCTAAGCGGTTGGATCAGCCGCGCCGATCTTGCCCAGGAACTCGAGGTCACTGAAGGGACCTTAAGGCGCTGGACATTGGAGCGCTGGGGGCCTCCCTGCATTCGCGCAGGCCGCAAGATCTATTACCGCCGCAGCGCCGTCATTGAATGGCTGGAGGACCAAGAAGCGGCAGACCTTCGCCGCGCGCGTCGGGGGGCACGCCGATGAGCATCCCCTTACCCTTCCGCCAACGGAGCCGGCGCGCTGAACGCAATGAGGCACGCACGGATTGGATCGACGAGCGGCGGCGTGAGGCACGCATGGTTGTCGCTGACGTGATCCATCATTCCGATCACCTGCTGCGCATCGCCTGCAATGTGCTGGTCCGCCATGGCGAGACGCCCAAGGAACGCGAGGATGCGCGCATCTTGCTGGTGGTGCTGGAGGCCAAGACCCTTGGGCGCGGCCATCATCGTGGCCAGGACCCGGAGGTGGAGCGATGAAGCGGCGCGCAACACCTGAGGCGGATCTGCAGCGCGCTGTTGTTGTGGCCCTGCGCTTTGCCCTGCCCAAGGGGGCGATCGTGCATCACTGCGCCAATGAGGTGACCGAGGCAGGTCCCCGCGGCGCGCGGCGTCAGGCGATCCTGGTTGGCATGGGCGTGCATCCCAGCTTTGCCGATCTCATCGTGCTTTGCGATGGGCGCGTGCTGTTTTTGGAGCTGAAGTCTCTGAAGGGACGGCTCAGCCCCGCGCAGGAGGGGTTTCGCCATGCCGTGCTGGCGCTGGGCTTTGGCTGGGCGCTGGTGCGCAGCCTCGACGATGCGCTGGGCGCATTGGCAGATCATGGGTTGACCTCGCGTGTCGTGCAGGTCGGTGAACGGGATACCCAGCGGAATGCAAGCGCCCAGCGCGTTGGTACCGGCACCCCGGAGCGGAGGGTCACCTCATGAGCCATGCCGCCACCAACTGGGCCATCCAGCGTCGCGGGCTCAAGCCCACCACCAAGATCGTGCTCTGGCATCTGTGTGACCGCTTCAATCCCGATTACGGCTGCTTCCCCTCCCAAGCGCGGCTGGCACATGACTGTGAAATCAGTCGGTCGACCTTGAATGACCATCTTGGACAGCTGGAAGCGGCCGGATTGGTGCGCCGTGTGCCGCGCATTCACTCCGTGACCAAAAGGCAGATGCCCACTCGCTATATCTTGGGGTTCGAGCCAGGCTTTACACCGCATGATCCGATCCCGTGTCCGGAAATAGGACACGGAGAATTGCAGCATGATGGGACGGTATTGGGGGACCAGAATTCTTGCGCGGAACAGACCGATCAGCACGACCCGTGTCCTAAAACGGGACACGGGATTGAAGCGCGACCCGTGTCCGATTTTGACCCCGACCCGTGTCCGGAAAATGGCCAAAGCCGTGTCCGAAATCCGGACACTAACCTTGTAAGAGAACCTTTAAGTAAACCAGTAAAGGAGGAGGAGGACGCGCCAGCGCGCGAAACTGGCTTTGATGATTTTTTTGGCACGCTGCTGCAAGCGCTGGGCTTGGATGCAGATCAGGCATTGCCCGCCTGGTGGCAGGGTTAGCCAGCACGACAGCACGTGCAGCGATGGATAGATCATCTGGGAATGTCGCAGGATCGGATCCTTGCCGTCGCACGAGAGACTCGAGAAGCACAACCTGCGCCGCCAGACGGGCCCAAGGCACTTGATCGGGCAATGGAGCGCGCGGTACGCCGCGATGCCGATGCGGCAAACCAAGCCACAGCCAGCGGCCGAAACCCCAAGCGACAGCGCAAGCGCGATGCCACTCCCCGTCCCAGCGATGATCAACTTGCGGCGTTCTACGCCGGGATGGTGAACTCCGACGCCTACCTGCCTGTCAACGCCATCAGCAGCGCCATGTGCGGATTGATGCTGGCACGCAAACTGGTCACGCCAGACCAGCTGCGACTGCGGGGGGTGCTATGAGCAGGTACGATCGCAGATTCGCCCGCATGCGGGGCCAGCCCAGCGCAGGCGGCAAGTCCAAACGCGCGCTGGGCGTACAGGCGGCCCTCGAATGGGCCTTCCGGATCGAGAAGGCCCAGCTGGAGCTGCCGCCACGACAGGACGCGGATGAGGAAAGTTGTGGCTTTGGGCTGGAATACGTCCTGATGCAGCGCGCCGTACTGGGCTGTCAGATCGATGGCGGGCAGCACAAGGTGGGCGGGTATGTCCATCAGGATGCCGAGGTCATTGCGGCCAGCGTGGCCGGGCTGCCCGACAGCCTTGGCGGGATCCGTATGGCCCTGCGTGTGGCAGAGCTGGCGCGGGCGGGGATGACACCCGACTGGATGCCCGGCGTTGTCCCCCGTTGTGTGCCGCGGGAGACGCGCGAGAACCAGCACGGCGTCCGGGCCGTCACCGAGGTGATTGGGACGGAACGCGTCCTCTCGCGGGGCAAGTGGCGCTGCGTTGATGTGCTGCACTGCCCCGTCATCTGGCGGCCGCATCCCGAACAGATCGCATCCGCACGGCGAGGCTATGACGATTGGTGGGCGGCCTTGGATTGGGTGCGCGATGGGTTGGTAGCTGGCGGAATATTGAGGGAGGTGGAGGTCACGGGAGTAATGCCGAAGGTGAAACCTTGGAAAAACAAGTGATAACGTCGATCTCGGCCCATTGCTGCCATTCAACAGTAGGCCGAGATGCTGCGGCGCTGCCCGTCGAAGGAGACATTCGCCGCGCGTGCTAGATTCAAGCCACGTCGAATTCACACCGTCCAGGAGAGAACCCGACTTTCGCACTCCGCTTGCCGCTGTTAACCTGTGCTGAGATGGCCATCGCGTTACTGCATTTGACGCGGTGGGCAGCAGCAAAAAGTTGGGAGGGCATAGATGTCTGAAATCATTGATAATTGTATTTTGGATCGGCCAACCACAGGTGATCCAGGCAGAACGCTGTTGTGGGTGGAACGATGGGCGGCGGCTCTTTCTCATAATCCCGAAGCAGTTCTGGAAATCGTTGACACGCTGTCAGATGTTGACACGGAATGCACCGATGATTGTCTTTCTCTTATCGAGCGCATCTTGGACGTGGCGCGTATGAACAATGAAAATGAGGAGCCGGGGGCGAGTCATTTTTTCCAGACCTTGGCGGCGGGCCTCGCAGGGCGGGCTGAGGCAGGTCAGCTTGGTGCCGAGTCCTGCTTCAGTCTCTGCCAGACCTACCTCCGTGCCGGTCTCACCCCTCCCGACCAGCTGCGCACAGCACCAGACACCCTCGAAGTTCTTGAACGAGACGAGATGCCCGAGCTTCCAGACGTCGCGGAGCTCGTGGAAGGGCTTGTACCTAAAGGGGCTACGCCTTTTGAAACCTATAATGCGCTACGTGAAATTGCTGGCGCTATGCCGGTACAAATGACAACGGCATTTCTGACGCAGATGATCGGGCAAGGCGATCCACGCATGATTGCCGCGGGGCGGTACTTTCTGCTCGATCCTGTCGCGGAGATGCGCGATGCGGGCATATCCGATGAGCGTAGTTTTCATGGGATGAGTGTACGTATAAGGCCCCTCTTTTGCAATTCTTTCCGTACCATCTATATGAGACACCGTTTGTGCTTATTTCCGAGTGATCCCTGTCGCCCGCAAAACTGTACGGTGAAAGATCCCCTATCGGACGCCCGATCTCAAAAACGTTCACCAACCACTTGGATTTTGAACGGGGTTTGTGGCAGCGGAAAATGGGGCCGGGCGGGAGTGCTCAACAAACGAAAGCGGTGCTTAAGGTTTTATGAAGATACAGGGGAAGCAAGCGGAAACGAAACTGCGCCACGTCTGCTTAGCGATTGTCGCGTTCAACTTGCCGGAACATCTGTTGGGTCTGTGCTTCGCTCAGGCCAAACTCTAGCCGCATTTTTTCTAAAACTCGGCGCTCATTTCCATCCAGTATTCCATCCTTCATCGCCTCACGGATTTGGTCCTCTAAGATGACCTTTTTACGCGCTACCTGATTGGTAAATGCGCTCGCAACGATACCGGTAAGCATGGCCACAATACTGACACCTAGAAAGGCTGTGAAGATTGAAATGAATTTCCCCATTGAGGTTACCGGCGATACGTCACCGTAACCAACCGTGGTGAGCGTGATCAATGACCAATACATTGCGTTCGGTATGGAAGAAAACTTATCTGGCTGATGAGAGTTTTCAGCGTAATACATGAACGAAGAGGTCAGTATAATTGCCAAAAGCAATAGGTAAGATGCTGCGACAAAAGATCTGCGCTCTTGGTAGATGGCACTGAACAGATCTTCCAACGCTGTTGAATAATGCGATAATTTGAAAACCCGCAGAAGCCGCAAACTTCGGAGAACCCTGAGATCTAAACCTGGAAAGAGAAGTTGCAGATAAAATGGTAGGATAGCAATAATATCAACAATGCCGTGAAAACTACAGATGTATCTTAGACGACCTTTGAGAAACTGGGGCTCAGTGCTTTTACACCGCGCTCCACTGGCCCAGATTCGCAGCCCGTACTCACATGTAAACAGAAGGACGCTGATCGCTTCAAATATCTTAAAATAGATGCCATAAACGACGTATAAACTACTAACTGATTCAAGTAGTATCGCGACAATATTTAAAAAAACTAATCCCAGTATGAAGTAGTCACATAGTTTACTAAGAATGTCGTCGCCTTCGGCCTGATCAAAAATCTCGAGGGTCCGAAGTTGTAATTTTTCATATTTCATAGCGTGCCTTTTATATGCGCCCATTTATTTCTTATAATTCCATGGCAGCAGCACATCAATCCTGTTGATTTTATGATCTTTGATGTGGCTGCAGGGTCTCGCCAAAGTCCACCTGTGCGTGGCCCGGACGATGTCAGGGCAATCGCGTTTGGCTCATGTTGTTGCCAAGTCACTGAGAATGCTGCGTAAGAAGGTGGTGTCCCAGCCTGCACGTTTGATTTTTATGGAGAGAGAGCCCTTGGATGTGTCACGCCGGAGGACGTCGAGTGCGCGGCGACGTAGAACGGCGATGTTGCCGGGACCGTTGTCTTTCCGATTGCGTGCGGCGTCCTCGCGGAAAGACACATCCAACTGCCAATGAAGGGCATTTTCGATGGCCCAATGGTCGCGGACAGCGGCCAACAGCACCTCAGGTGTGGGAACCCAAGACAGCGCGAAGTAGCGGGTCTCTGAGGTCACCTTTCCGCCCGTCTCTCTGGTCGCCTCGATGCGACCGAACCCCTTGAGGCCAGGGAATTCGTGGTATTCTGCCAATGCCTTAGCCGATACCACAACCGCCTTACGGGTTTCTTTTCTTCCATGGCCGGTATTTTCCGTAACGGCTGTTGGATCGCTTTTGTGCCCCTTGCTGAAACATCCACGGGCGTCAGACAACAGGGATTCCTGGTTACCCTTGAGGGCGAGGCACCAATCACCGCCGCCTGCGTTGATTGCGGCAACCGTGCGGCGGTTGCAATGTAATGCATCACCGGTGACCACCTTGCCCCGCAGATCGATCAACCCAAGCGCCTCTATGGCCGCGCTGAGTTCTGTGCCTCGGTCGGCAGGTACTGTCGCCAACGTCAGGCGCAGCCGCGAGGCATAGGCTGAGACCATCATGCGGGTCCGTGCGCTTTCGCCCGGGTCGCGCGCACCCCGTAACGCTTTGCCGTCAATCGCGATGATATCACCGTCTTTGAGGAGCTTGGTCACATCGGCAAGTACCTTACTGAAGGCCGCATCGAGTGCCTTCGGGTCGATGATCCGGAAGACCTCCGAGAAGGTATCATGCGATGGAATGGCATGCTTGAGTTTCAGGAAGTTCCTGAAAAGGCTCTCTTTTGCACGGCCAAATGCGGCCATCTCGGCGCAGGAGGTCGATCCACATAAGACCGACACGAAGGCGATAACGAGCAGTTCACCAAGGTCGTGGCGCACGTTACTGGCGCGCGGATCAGGAACTTCGTCGAAGGCGGATAGAAAAATATGCATGGCGATGAGCACCCGATGAGAACAACCACCCATCCAGAATCCATCCCGCCATCACCTGCAAGAGCAATCCTTTACTCACTCAGTTCCAAACGCGATTCCCCTGCGGACGATGTGACAATGGCACAAACGAGCGTTTTTGGAACACTTTTGCGGACCCACTAACGCCACTTATGTTGAGCGACACGAACGGCCCAAGCACTAAATCGCTCCGCGATAGGGGCGCTTGCTGCGGGTGTAGGGCTTAACAGGGATTTGTTGCGCGATTCTAGATTTTGGGTGTGTGCTGTTGGTCGAGGTGATTTTGCCTCGATTGACAGAGGATATTCCGATGAACATTCAACAATCGACACCAACGACGCCCCTTCGTGCGCGCATGATTTCCGATATGTCAGGGCGCAATCTCGGCCCTGCATCACAGAGTAGTCACCTGCGCGCCTGTAAGCGTTTTGCGGCTTGGTTAGGGCGCTCGCCAGAGACGGCCACGCCAGACGATGTGAAGTATTTCCAACAACACCTGATCGAGAGCGGCGTCAGCATCTGCACCCGAAACCAAACGATGACAGGGGTCAAGTTTCTGCTCCGCGTGACCCTTCGACGGCATGATCTTGTGGCCGAGATCTTCCATTTGAAGGAACCGGTGAAAGTGCCACTGGTGCTGAGCAAAAAGGAGATTAAACGCATTCTGGCTATGGCTCCGAGCCTGAAGGCGCGCGTGATGTTGTCGCTGGCTTATGGCTGCGGGATGCGTGCGGGCGAGGTCGTGCGGCTCAAAGTTGGTGATATTGATAGCGATCAGGAAATCATCCGCATCGTGCAATCGAAGGGGCGCAAGGATCGCATCGTCATGCTGCCTGTCGATATTTTGAGCCTGCTGCGCGACTGGTGGCAAGAACGGCCGACCGGTCAGGACAAGGATGTTCCTGCACCCGAGCGGGTCCTCTTTCCCGGCTATCGCGGCAAACACCTCTCAGCGCGACAGATATCGCGGCTATTTAAAGAGACCGCGCGGGAAGCCGGGATCACCAAACCGGTCACGCTGCACACGTTGAGGCACAGTTTTGCAACCCATCTGTTGGAGCGCGGCGTCGATATCCGGGTGATCCAAGCCTTGCTCGGGCATTCCAAACTGACAACTACTGCGCGCTATGCCAGCGTTGCCACGGGCATGATTGCGGCAGTGGACAGTCCGCTGGATGATCTGAATGGAGCCAAGCGGAAGAAGGGCAAGCCTTAGCCTTCATAGGCCACCATGCCCAGTCGATCACTGGAGGTCGCGGATATCTTCCGTGACCATGGTGCTGCTTGGCGTGCCGCAAACGCAGGACACATCAGCCTGAACCAGTTCAAAGTCATGAGTGCGATTGAGCGCTGTCGAACCGCGGCGCTTGGCGGTCATGTCGCGCGCTGCGCCGACTGCGCGCATGAGCATATCGCCTACAACTCATGCCGCAACCGTCACTGCCCAAAATGCCAGGCGGGTGCAGCGAAGATATGGCTTGCGGCACGTGAGGCTGAACTGCTGCCTGTGCGGTATTTCCATCTGGTCTTCACCTTGCCAAAGCAGATTGCTGACATCGCATATCAGAACAAACGCGAGATCTATAATCTTCTGATGCGGGCAAGCGCGGACACTGTGGTCAGAATCGCCGCTGATCCTAAACATCTGGGGGCAAAGGTTGGCATAACGTCGGTCCTTCACACTTGGGGCTCGGCGATGACCCACCACCCCCATGTCCATATGATCGTGCCGGGGGGAGGGCTTTCGACAGATGGTTCAAAATGGATCGCCTGCCGCAAGAACTTCTTCCTGTCTGTCCACGTTCTATCCCGCTTGTATCGGTGGCTCATTCTGGAAGGGCTGGCCAAGCTGCATAAGGCCGGGAAACTGCAATTCTTCGGCGATCTCACAAACCTTGCAGATCGAAATGTCTTTGACACTTTCCTGCAACCGCTGCGTAAAATCGAATGGGTGGTCTACGCCAAAGAACCCTTCACCGGGCCAAAAGCGGTGCTGGCATACCTATCGCGCTACACACATCGGATTGCCATTTCAAACAGCCGGTTGATCCGTTTCGATGCGCAAAACGTCACCTTCCGCGCCAAGGACTATCGCCTCAAAGGTGCGGGCCGCCACACGACCATGTCCTTATCCACAAATGAGTTCATTCGCCGGTTCCTGATCCACAAATGAGTTCATTCGCCGGTTCCTGATCCACGTGCTGCCCAGAGGCCAGCACCGCATCCGACATTATGGGTTCTATGGGAATAGCAACCGCACGGCCAATATCGCGCGGATCCGGCAACTGCTGGGGGCCAAAACCCCTCACAAGGAGCACGATAAAGGCAACACCATCAACGATGCAGATGAACCTCCTCGTGTTCTTGCTCTGCCTTGCCCATGTTGTGGCGGGCAGTTGATAATCGTCGACACAATCGCACCAGCCCAACATCCCAGAGCGCCGCCAAAAACACAAAGGGCTGCTGCATGACGCGCGCACCGCACATCACGAACGACACCCTCGGCCGCTCGCTATATCTCCTGCGAACCAATCGGCATGCTTTGATCAAGCGATCAGCGTGGCAAAACATGGTGACGCCGACAAAATACCGTGAGTTTCAACCAACAGCAGGCAAAACTGGCGCTGCGCTTAACTCAATGCGCCCCGCCAAACTGGCCTGTCAGCTCCGGGCGAAAACACACGCATTGCGCAAATCCCCATAGCAACAATCGATCCACCCAGACCAACCCCGCGATTTCCCGCTTGAGCGCTTCTCCGACGCCAGGCAATGTTCCGCGTCACCCAAACCTCGCGCGTGGCGTCCGAGAAACCTACACCAGACCTGCCGTTAGCTGCGGGACGCACGAACGGCTGGTCTGGGATGAGCCGACTTTCGCTGCACGGCGCATGAACGCACACACCGTGGACAAAGCTGCCGTTTGATCCAAAATTTTGATTGTCTGCTTTTGTATTTCCTAAAATTAAAGAAGATATGCGCAAAAACGACACGACGTCGCAACTGGAAAAGAGGCGTGCTGTAAAAACTGCGAAAGCTGGGTCTTAGCTAGTGAAGCAAAACTCATGCATGAACGCCGAATACCCGAATGGCTCCGCCATGCCCCCGCGCCAAATGTACGTGGTTTTGCTGTCTTGGCTGGTGCCGAAGCTATCGCCAGAGGCATTCTGATCTCGGTTTTCCCATTGGCTATGTATCGTGCTCTTCAAGATGCGAGCGTTGTGTCAGAGGTCTATTTCTTTGTCGGCGTTGCATCTCTTTTGATCGGCTTGTCGATCCCCTATCTGATCCGGTTTGTGCCAAGGCTTTGGATCTATTTAGTGGGTACGATGATGTTTGTTGCCGGTGCGCTTACCACCATTCTGGAGGGCGCGGGTGCGACCATTGTGGGGCTGTCGCTGACGACATTTGCAACGGTCACGACATTCGTATGTTTGAACGCTTATGTGCTTGATTATGTTTCAAAAACAAACCTTGGAAAGTATGAAACATCGCGCCTCTTTTACAGCGCGTTGGGGTGGACAGTAGGGCCCGCATTGGGTGTGTTCCTTTACGATTGGTGGCAACCGGCACCTTTCCTGATCGCGGCCGTTGCGGCATTTGCGATGTTGGTAATATTCTTGGTAAGGCTTATCCCTTTTAGTCCGGTTGCCCCACATGTTGACGCGGCGCAGAATCTTGCCCTTGTGGCTTTAGAGGCGGATCGGATCAGTTTGTAACGTCTGGTGGGTTTATAGGGCGTGGCTTTTGCCGTGAACGAGGCCCTTCAGGCGCGCTGTTCAACAAAATCACGATATGTCGCTGGCCCGAGACCAACACCGATCCCCAGCAGCGTGTCGAAGGCGCTTCGCATGTGTCGCCGTCGGTTCCAGCGGAACACGAATTCGTCGAGATAGCGTTGTAGATGGCACTTTCTGAGGCCGTGGAAGACGCCTTTTGCCCACGTTTTTAGGTTGGAGAACACGCGGTGGACCCAGTGGAGTATGTCGTGTGCCTTCTTGCCGCTGACGACCTTTGCCTCATGCGTGTTTGCAGGAGGATTTTCGTAACCGAGCCAGCCATCCGTGATGATGTGAGCGCCAGGCTCTACAGCCTGACCAATGAACCCGTGCAGCGTCTTTGACGCGCCGTCGGGAATGTGTTTCATCCTGATACGGCGCGGATGTCCGTCACTTGATAACTCGACGGCACAGACGACAAACATCTTTCCAACCGGGCTCCGCCCACCCTTTGGCCGGTCCTCGGGATCATGCCGGGACCGGAACGGCATCTCTGTTTCATCGATTTCGACAAGGTCTTTCAGGGGGTTGCGGTCAGGGTTGACCATCGACCGCCGCAGCTTTTGCAAGAGGAGGTCGCCGAGAAGCGCCATCGGTCCGAGCGACGATGGCGACCCGTCTTGTAGCTGCCAAGGCCAAGTTGCGCCTGAAGTTGCAGCGCTGACATGCCGTTGGAATGGCTGGTGATGATGTGCGCGGCAAGAAACCAAATTCGCAACGGCAAATGGCTGCTGTGCATTACCGTGCCAGCCGTCACGGATGTCTGCCGTGCGCAACCGGCACATTCCCAAGTCGCGCGATTTCGCTTTAACGGCCAGCCCTTGCAGGTGCCACAGGAAGGACAGACGAAGCCCTCAGGCCAACGATGTTCCACCAGATAATGCGAACACGCTTCCTCATCAGAAAACCTGGCGTCGAACGCGGGGCGGGACATGGGTTTGTCGTTTTTCCATCTGGCTGGCATGGGAAGAACAATACCAGAACATTCTAGATTGGCAAGCCGCTTCGCACTACATCAGGTGCCGCCGGAGCAAAGGGGATAAGCCTTCTAATTTCTTTTGATCTCACAACTCAAATTATACTCAAAACGCACAAATTCATCTGCATCTTTCAAGTTAATTCCACGCTTTTGGGCCACATCATTAAACGCCGCATCAAGCGCATCTCTCAAGGTCAAATCTATATCGTAGTCTAGGATATTTAGCTTTTTTGGGAAACTGTTCTTGCTAACCTCAGCGGGGGCTATCTTCTTAATATCGTTTCTATCACCAAATATTGTATTCCACCCTGAGCGGTATTGTGGGGTTGAAATACTTGAAAAATGACTGGTCGATGATTGAGCGGCCGAAACTGATTTGGATGCCGAATTATCTACTGATTTAGCTTCAGTCTGCGGAGTTTCGGTCTTGGGAACCTCAGTCTTGGTCGTCTCATTTGTTTTTGATACAGGTTCAGCTTTTTTCGGAGTTTTTGCATCACTCATCTTATGGCGCTTTCATAAAAAAATTCATAAGCGCATCTAACAACAAGGAAAAATAATATAAAGAGAAAAGGCCATGCCTGCCTAGGCTCAGGACTCATAACCAGAATATGACGGTTGCTGCGAGAGCGATGGCGGAGAGGAAGGCGGTTGGGGATCTGTCGTAGCGGGTTGCGACACGACGCCAGTCTTTGATCCTGCCGAACATTCTCTCGATAGGGTTGCGTCTCTTGTAGCGGCGCTTGTCATATTTGATGGTCTTCTTGCGCGGCTTTCTTCCTGGGATGCAGGGTCTGGTCCCCTTGTCTATAAAGGTGTTCGGAACCAGTCAGCATCATATCCTCTGTCAGCAAGGAGCCATTCAGCCTCTGGCAAGCAGTTCATCAAGGCAGCAGCGCCCGTAACCAAACACGGCGTTGTCGTCCCGTTTGATTGCAACAATTGTAGACCGCGTAAAGACGCCATCCTCATCGTGGAACGGAGCGCTGGGGTGCTGAAAGGTCAGTGCGCGACAGTTACAAAGCAGCGCCATTGCCGCGCAAGCGGCTTAGTCCTTCTGCCCTTCGCGTACAAATGTGCATGGCGCAGCATCTGTAATTATCAGCCCTTGGCGTCAAATGACACGAACGGCCCTTAGCTGCCAATCGACAACGTCGCAGCGAATGGCAGCAAGGAGCCCATTCTGTGATTTTGATTTTCACCCTGCGTGCTTGCAGAACAAAAAATGCGGCAGTTGCATAATCATCTGCTTTGCGACGCGGCGAAAAAGCCGGCCATTCATGCAAGACGCAGCGAGACCAATCGGTCGAACTCTCAGATTGTGGAGAGGCTGAGGAACGTTAATGTGGTCCTCTTCGCGTCGCGACTGATACTATCGAAAGACCAAGTCGGGAACCGAACCGTCTGTATCACTTGCCTGGGTAAAGCCTTTGTCATGCCTTAAGGCAGCGGGTGTCATGCCAAACAAGGATTTGATACTGCGCGAGAAATGCGGCAAACTCTGGTAGCCGCATTCAAAAGCGACTAGCGAAAGACTGAGCTGTGTGTGGATTAAGAGATGCCTCGCTTTGGACGCGCGCAAACGCCATAGATACCTTGAGGGCGTTGTCCCTATGTGCTTCTTGAATGCACGGATCAGATGTTCAGCGGTGATTCCAAGTTGTGCGGCGACCATTTGGATGTCGACAGTTTCATCACCCAAATGAGTCTCGATATAGCGACGTGCCGCCCGAATGCTTGCGGGAACGCTTTGGTCTTCTCCGTGCTTATGCGCTTCAAACAGGAAACTTCGCAACAGCGCGTGGCCAAGCGCGTCACGCATCGCATTCAGATCCTGTACTGACGCCGGGCCCGTGTCGACGCCGAGGGTCATCAACTGATTTGAACGATCCGGCGTTTTCAACACACCAAAAGACGGCGTGGCATCACGGAATTGTCCGTCGGGAAGTTGCGGCAAAAAGCCTTCACACCAATGCGCCGTTGTGGAGACGCCTTTTTGATAATGGAACGCCAAGCGACTTGGTGCAGCGGCCAAACCGATCTGCCCGGCGTTGACTGCAATCGCCTGATCACCCCATCGAAGCGTGCAGGTTCCACTGTCCACAATAAGCAGGCAGAGGTATGGTCGCATGATCGGCCCAAAAACACCACCCTTGGGGTAGGTCATTCCTCCAAAAGAGAATCCTCTGATATTTGCTATGAGCTGTTCCACTCGTATTCTCCCTATTTTGAGCGCGAGCGCCCCATTTTTTGTGCGCCAGCGCCTAAACTTTCAGCCACAAGAAAACAGTTGGATAGGCTGCTGGCCTGTCTGATCTCTCTTTAAAACGGCGGTAATTCAGAAAACTAAACAAAATATCAGTTTGAGGCAATAATTTGCAATTTTGTGCCCTTTCTAAGCTGGTTTTGATCAACAATCATCATGCTAAATTCGCTCACGTGGGTGCGAAATGGCCAAGAGGATTAACGTGTTTCAGCCTACAGACAGTTCAAAAAACACAACCGCATTGCCCCGCAACTGCAGTTTCAACGAAACAGACTGGTCAATCTTGGCAGGGTTTTGGCATCCGGTGGCCTATGCGCACGAAGTCACCGACAAGCCCATGCCTGCCAAGCTTCTTGATGTTGAATTGGTAATTTACCGCACGTCGAACGGTATAGGCGTTGCGCGAGACATTTGTCCGCACAGGGGAACACGGCTGAGCGGCGGATGGGTCAAAGATGACAGGATCGTTTGCCCAATGCATGGTCTTTGCTTTGACCACTCAGGTGCGTGCACGAAAATACCGTCAGTTTCAGACGCAAACGCGCGCATTCCACCACGCATGCGTTTGCAATCACTGCTTAACGAAGAACGGTATGGTATCATTTGGGCATGCCTTTCTGAAACACCCAGCCATGCGTTGCCTGATTGGCCAGGTATTGGCGATCCAAATCTGAAGAACTTGCATATACCCAGCGGAACATGGGCAGCTGCGGCCAGCAGACATGTCGAGAACTTCAATGATGTCGCGCATTTTCCCTTTGTACACAAAGAGACATTTGGGGGGTACGAAAGTGACCCCATTCCAAATTACGAGGTCACCGCAACAGATTATGGGCTGACCTTTGATCTACCTTATCTAGAGGAAGGGAACAGGTTTCCCGATGATATCGAAGGTCATGAGCGGCATGTCACATACACCTACCAACTGACCCTGCCGTTTTCGACAATCATCATTATCAAGCCTGATGAAGGGCCTTACGCGCAGTACTTTGCCGATACCGTTTGCCCCGTTTCAGCGCGTGAGACACGGATTTTTCAGGTCGTCACGGATACATCGGGCGAACCTGATGCTGACTTCCTGATCAAAGAATCCCAGATGGTCAATAATGAAGACAAAGCCATCGTCGAAAGCCAGCGGCCCGAAGATTTACCACTGGATTTAAAGGATGAAATCCACATTCCAGCTGACCGCATGTCGGTTGAATACAGACGCACTTTGGCCCGTTTGGGGCTGGGTGCACCTTTCTCAAGCTAAAAACTGCAAAAGCCAACACGGAGAATAGAATGAAGAAACGTACATTGCTGTCACTCATGGGGGCCACTGCCCTCAGTTTCGGGGCACTCGCGACGACTGCGCTCGCAGAAAATCCAACTGACTTGAACGTTGCGATTGTGCTGTCCGCGGGTTTGGAATCCCCTTGGGACGGAACGCTGATCGAAGCGTTCGAGCGCACGAAAACTGAAAAGCCACACGGATTGGACATCAGCTGGACATACACCGATCCGCTTTGGGGTGATGATGCAGGCGACGCGATGCGCCTGTTTGCAGAGTCAGGTGAATTTGACATTATTTGGGCGCACTCGACCTATTCTGATCAGGTCGAAAAGATGCAAGCAGAGTTCCCGGATATTCTCTTTGTCGTTGTGGGCTCCGGTAACGAGGGGCTCGGTGGGAATCAGTATTGGGTCTACAAACGCGTCCATGAACCTGCCTACGCGATTGGCGTTTTGGCAGGCCAGATGACCGAAACAAACACGCTTGGCGTCGTAGGGTCCTTTCCCGCTGATGACGTGAATGACGAGATCAACGCGTTTTTTAACGGGGCGCGATCGGTCAATCCGGATATCATTCAAAAAGTGGCCTTTATCGAAAGCTGGTATGATCCTGCAAAAGCAGCCGAGATGACATCGGCCCAGATTGCGACTGGTGCAGATATGATCTTTTCACTGGCGGCCAATTTCCAGCCCTGCGAAGAAGCCGAGATCCTATGCTTTGCCAACTTCGCCGACCAACATTCGTTTTCACCAACCACTGTGCTGACAAGCGTCTTGGCGAATTGGGATCCGGATGTGAACTATATCGTGGACGAATGGTGGGCATATAAGACCGACGGCGCAGCATATGACGGCAATACCGAAATCGTATGGCGCGGCATGTCCGAAGGTGGTGCTGCGCTCGCTCCGTTCTATGAACTCGCCGACAAGGTTCCTGCGGAGGCCAAAGCGGTATTTGACCAGACCTTAGCAGACATCATGTCTGGCGCTTTTGTGGTCGAACTCGACGTGGCTGTTCCCACATCTGACTAAGCCTTTGCTGCGCGCGCCAATCTGCGGGCGCAGCATCCCGTTTGTTTAGGATACCACCTATGTCGCCCCTGTTGAAATGTGTTGAGCTGACCAAGCGCTTTCCCGGTGTCGTGGCCAACGATCGGGTGACCTTTGATCTGATGCTCGGTGAAGTGCATTGCCTGTTTGGTGAAAACGGCGCTGGTAAATCAACATTGTCGTCTTGCCTGTTCGGATATTACCAACCCGAAGGCGGGCACATCGAATGCGATGGTAGTCCGGTCAAATTCAACTCTCCGCGCGACGCGATCGCCGTTGGTATTGGGATGGTGCATCAGCATTTCGTTCTGGTTGCTGACTTTACAGTTCTCGAGAACATCGTCGTTGGCACGCATGCTAAAGGCTGGAAGCTGGACCTCAAATCCGCACGCGCACGCGTGGACGCGCTTTGCCAGCAGTATGATATCAATCTTGATCTTGATGCCTATGTGCGTGACCTTGCTGTTGGGCAGCAGCAATGGGTCGAGATCCTCAAAGCGCTCTATCTCGACGCGAGAATCCTCATTCTGGACGAGCCAACAGCTGTTTTGACACCAGACGAATCTGAGCGTTTGTTTCTTATTATCGACCAAATGTGCCAGCGCCATATCTCAATTATCCTGATCAGTCACAAAATGTCAGAGGTCATGCAGGCGGACCGGGTGACAGTTCTGCGCAAGGGCGCTGTCGTCGGCACCGTCGAGATTGCCGATGCGACACCTGACATGCTGACAAAGATGATGGTGGGCCGCGACGTGGCTTTGCGTGTGTCGCGCACAAATACTGCTGACCAAGGTGACGTCAAAAAGCCCGTCCTAGAGGTTCGCAATGTCTCTTATGTGGCCGCTTCGGGGAAAAGCGCACTAACGGACATCACACTGACGATTCACAGCGGTGAGATTTTGGGCCTTGCCGGTGTGTCTGGCAATGGACAGAAAGAGCTGTTTGAAGTCCTGTCGGGTATCCTTGTCCCTGACGCCGGAGAGATCACACTGGACGGTGCGACGGTCACAGGAATGCAGTCCCGAGACTATATGCAACGCGGTGTCGGGCTGATCCCCGATGATCGCTTCCGTGAAGGGTTAATCCCCGAATTCAGCGTGCAGGAAAACATGATCCTTGGCTGGCAGCGCGATGATGCTTACACGTCGGGGCCGCTTTTGAGCGCAGCTAAGATCAAAGAAAACGGCGAGGCCATGATCGACGCCTTCCAGATCAAAGTCCCTTCTGGCGCGACACCTGTGAACCATCTATCGGGGGGCAACGCACAAAAGGTCATTCTTGCGCGTGAATTCAGCCAATCCAGCACCTTATTGCTGGCAAATCAGCCAACGCGCGGGCTTGATCTTGGGGTGATTGAATATGTCTATACCCAAATCATCGCCAAGCGGGACCAAGGCTACGCTGTCCTGCTTGCATCAGAAGAACTGGAAGACCTCCTTAATATCAGTGACCGAATAGCGGTCATGTCAGACGGTAAGATCGTCGGGATCGTCAATGCACAGGACAGTTCGGTGCCCGAAATCGGGCAGCTCATGACCGGAGCGCAAGCCGCATGAGTAGCATTGATGACATGCCCACCGGGCAAAGACGGATCAAAGTTGAGCGGCGTCTCAACCCCAATGCCAGTTGGACATTGGCAATGTATATGATCGCGACCCTTTTTGGTTTCGGCCTGACAGCTTTGCTAATCTGGACCAGCGGCGCTGACGTGCTCAAAGCATTCATGACGCTGTTTGACGGCGCGTTTGGCAGCCAAAAGGCATGGATTGCCAGCTTGGCAAAAGCCACGCCGTTGATCCTGACAGGCTTGGCGACGATAGTTGCGTTTCGCGCGCAAGTCTGGAGCATCGGACAAGAAGGTCAGGTCTATTCTGGGGCAATGGGAGCCTACCTGGCTTGCCTTGTTTTTGCAGGCCTTCCGGTTGGAATTTACCTCAGCCTGATCATCCTATCGGGCATGATAGCGGGTGCAGGTTTGGGTATCATCGCCGCTATTCTGAAAACGCGTTTTGGGGTGAACGAGATTATCTCGACCGTGATGATGAATTATCTCATTGTCTTCCTTCTCAGTTATCTGATCGGCGGCGGACCTTGGACCGAAGTGTCAAGTTCCGTCGTCTATCAACAGTCAGCCCGGATACCTGACGCGGCCCACTTGCCCTATCTGTTCGGCACCACCAAATTGCATATTGCCTTTGTTTTTGCATTGATTGCAGCGGTCTTTTGCTATGTTATGTTGGAGAAAACACCCTTGGGATACGAAATCCGCGCGATGGGGTTTAACCCTGTGGCGCTCGCACATCGCGGTACAAACATCGGTCGAACGATGATTATAGTGATGGCAATCAGTGGCGCAATTGCAGGTCTGGCGGGCGTATCCGAAATCTTCGGCACATCGCACCGCGTCCGCGTTGATACGCTTTACGGGTTCGGATTTACTGGCATTATCATCGGTATGATTGGTGGCCTGCGTCCTTTGGGGGCTGTAATCGCGGGTATCTTTTTTGGCGGTTTAGAGACCGGTGCGCTGTATATGAAGCTGCTGGCTAAGGTACCGGCCGCCATAGTTCCCGCCATGGAGGGGATCTTGCTTTTGACCTTTCTTATTGCAGGAGTCGCTGCACGCTACAAAATTGTACGGGTGAACACCAATGACTGAGCTGTTTTCCGAAGCAATTCTGATTAGCATCTTTGCAGGTACCGTTCGAATAATGACGCCGATCCTTTTTGCAGCGATTGGCGAGTTGGTGACCCAACGTGCAGGCATCTGGAACATGGGCGTCGAAGGCACAATGTTGATGGGCTCCTTTACGGCCTATTTTGTGGCAACGTCGACCGGCTCAATCTGGCTGGCGGTCTTAGCGGCTGTCATTTCGGGCATCATGATGGGGCTGGTAACAGCATTTATGACCGTAACAATGCGGGTGGATCATTTTATTTCCGGACTCGGAATCAACCTATTGGTTGCCGGACTGACGCTTTACTGGTTCCGGATCTACATTGCAGGCCGCGCGCAGCCGACCTTTGACGGCTTTAACAGCGTCGCCATTCCAGGGCTGTCGCAAATTCCCTATCTTGGGCCGATCCTGTTCGATCAACGCCTTCTCACCTATTTGGCATTTGCAGCTGTGCCGATGATCTGGTTCCTCCTTTACCGGACCCGCATGGGATTGGAGCTGCGGTGTTTGGGCGAAAACCCCAAAGCCCTGGATATTAAAGGCCTCAGCGTTGTTTGTCGGCAATACATGGCCGTATTGATCGGGTCTGCGATGACGGGTCTCGGCGGCGGCTTCCTTATGCTCGGTTTCTCGGATCGTTTTCTGGCCGATATCACCGCTGGTCGTGGCTGGCTTGCGATTGTTGCAATCATTGCGGGCAATTGGATGCCACGCGGCGTGCTTGCTGCTGTCTTTGTATTTGCTTTGCTTGAGAGCATTGGGACACATGTCCAAGTGCTGGGCCTGAATATGCCGCACCAGATTTTCCTCGCTATGCCTTACCTTGCATCGATCCTGTTACTCATGGGACTGAGGCGAAAAACCAACCAACCTGTCAAACTTGGCATACCGTATTTGCGCTAATCCAGAAAAGGGAGCGTCATGAAGCTAACATGCGACGATCCGGTGATCCTGAACCAATGGCATCCCCTAAGCTCGTTTGACGAGATCGCAGTGGGAGCAACCCATCACACAGTGCTGTTGGAACAGCCGGTGTCCTATCAGATGACTTCGGCCGGCGACGTGTCGGTGTGGCTTCGCGATGATATCAGTTGTGCCCTTCCTTTGAAACGCGCCTATGGGTTTTTATGGACGTGTCTTGGGACGCCACCTGATGACATTTTTCCCATTTTCGAATTGGATGAACCGGATCGCCAAAATGTAGCGACGGGGGTCTTTGGCGTAAATGTCTCTTTCGGGCGCGCGATTGAGAACTTTTTGGACATGGGGCATTTTCCCTTCGTTCATACAGGCATTCTGGGTGAAGAACCCCACACAGAGGTCAAGGAATACGATGTTGAGGTCTCCGAAAGCCGCGATGAAATCATGGCGACCCGCTGTCGTTTCTATCAACCACAGGCATCCTTGGCATCGGAAGCCGGCGCGGACGTTGATTATGTTTTTCGGGTCCCACACATCAATTGCGCGCTCTTATACAAATCCAGCCCTGGGTACGAAGCTGAAGGCCGGATGGACGTGATCTATATGTTCTTGCAACCCATGGGTCCGGAATGGACGCGTGCGCACACTGGGATGTGTGTCATCGATATGGACAGCAGTTATCAGGGAATACGCTACTTCCAGCAGGTGATTTTCGGACAGGACAAGTCGATCTTGGAAAACCAGCAACCCAAGCGCTTGCCCCTTGATACGCGCGCAGAAACGCCCATTCGCGCTGATAAATCCGCCATTGCTTACCGCAGATGGCTGACAACAAAGGGGCTGACCTATGGCGTCATTCCAGCGTTGTGATGAGGAAAATGAGATGTATGTAGACTTCAGACAATGGTATCCTATCGCTTCCAGCAGTGATCTGCCGCTACGGCATGTGTATCAGGGCCAATTATGGGGGCGCGAACTCGCAGTATGGCGTGCCGACGATGGCCACGTCAATGTCTGGGAAAACCGGTGCCTGCATCGTGGCGTGCGCCTGAGCATCGGTCTGAACGAAGGACGCGAACTTCGGTGTCTTTACCACGGTTGGCGCTATGCGAACCGGACTGCAGGCTGCACATATATTCCGGCCCATCCCGCTGATGCGCCAGCGCGCACAATTTGCAACAACACCTATCAGTGCATTGAGGCGCATGGTCTTGTTTGGTCAGCAATTGCCCCAGAGTCAGTTCTGACTTTGCCCGTTGCGCTGGATAACACGATGCCCTTGGCACTTCGTCCGATGCCGATATCCGCGCCTTCAAGTGAGGTGAAAAAAATAGCGCGGGACTATCCATTTGGCGCGTTGATCGATCAGGACGACAAATGTCTGACCTTTCAATCCAGCGACGCAAGATTGCACCTGTTCATTCAACCTGTTGACGCGGGAAGAACAATATTACGTGGCTTAGTTTCTCCCACGACCACTGATCCAATTGAGGCCATGCAACACCATAATGATGCAATGACGGCTTTACGAGATCGCATCGAACTGGCCGTTGCCGGGGCGCTTCCGCCCGCCGCAATTGATGTGCAATTTGCACCTGTCGCGAAAGAGCTTGCCGAGATGCCAGATAGGGCGCCAGCCGGACCAAAGGTCGAACTCCGAACGAAGGTCGTGCGAAAATGGCAGGTCGCCAATCAGGTTATTGCATATCGCCTAGAGTCGATTGGCGGCCAACTTCCGACGGCACACCCCGGTTCGCATATAGACGTTAGCCTGCCCAACGGCATGTCGCGTCAATATTCGCTGACCAATGGCCCGGGCGAAACAGATCACTATACGATTGGCGTCAAGCGTGACAGTGCATCGCGCGGCGGATCGATTTGCCTACAGGACGACGTTCAAGAGGGAGACGTTTTGGCCATATCTGCGCCACACAACAACTTTCCCTTACGTCGTGATGCGGTGAAAACCATCCTGATCGCTGGAGGTATTGGGCTCACGCCAATGCTGGCGATGGCGCAAGCACTTAAGGTCCAAGACCTACCATTCGAACTTCATGTGTTTGTGCGGTTAAAAAATGATTTAGCATTCTCCAACCTTTTGGATGAATTGGGTGTATCAGTGGTACCATACATCGGGCTTTCGCGAGAGGTAACGGGTGGAGCAATCGCCGATATAGTTGGCAACTACACACCGGGCCAACATGTCTATCTCTGTGGCCCCGGCTCGATGTTAGAAGTGGCCCGTGGTATGGCTGCCAACGCAGGCTGGCCGGATAGCGCTGTCCATTTCGAGTACTTTAAGAATACCAACGACATTGATAACAGCACGACCTTTGAAATCGCACTCGCACGGTCCGCGTTGACGTTGCAGGTCCCTGCGGGCAAGACAATTCTACAGGTCTTAAATGAAAATGGCATTACAGCCCCAAGTTCTTGTGAACAAGGTGCATGTGGCACTTGTTTGATGACCGTAATTGACGGCGAACCCGATCATAAAGATGTTTACTTGTCATCAATCGAACGCGCCTCAAACCAAAAAATTGTGACTTGCGTATCAAGGTCAAAATCACAGCGCCTTGTCTTGGATATTTAAGGGAAAAAAATGAGATTGTATGACTACGAACTGTCAGGGAATTGTTATAAAATTCGTCTTTTTCTGAGTATCCTTGGCAAAAGTTTCGACACTCAAACGGTCGATTTTTATCCTGGGCGCGAGCATAAATCAGAAGCGTTCTTGGCACTTAATCCACTGGGTCAATTGCCGATCCTTGAAGACGCCGGACAGGTTCTGAGCGGATCAGACGTAATATTGTCTCATCTTGCCGCCCAGTACGACGCTTCACACAAATGGCATCCTCAGAACTTGCGCGGGGATATTTCTAAATGGATGCACGTTGCAGACGAGATAACAAAGACCGCATCGGCTGCGCGCCTGCATGATACGTTTTTCTATGATCTCAATATCGACACGGCGCGCGCGGGGGCCAAGAAAGTGTTTCGCAGTTTAGATGAGCACTTGTGGTTTGCTGAACAGCGCGGGCACGACTGGCTTCTCCCTGCTGGGCATCCGACTATCGCAGACATCGCCTGTTTCCCTTACGTCGCACTTTCAGAAGAAGGTGGAATATCAAGACAGGACTACCCAGCGATCCGGCGTTGGTGCGATCGGATAAAACGCATCGATGGTTTTTTACCGATGCCAGGCATCTTCCCAACGAGCAAAGCGGTATGAAACGATCCGCCTTCAAGCAGATCAAGCTCTTCAATATTGGGCTCTATGCGTCAGGGCTGGATGGTATGGGTCAATTTAGCGCATCGATCTCGATAGAAAGAACCGGCGTTGTTGCATGGACCCCCACTCCACTGATATTGGTGGCGGCCTGCCTTCTTGAGGCTGATATAAATGCCGCACAAATTCAACGCTGATCGTCGTGACAAGATCTCGAAGCAAAAGCGTCGGTTGACCAACTGCGCCGCGTACGACGAAAGCCTGCGGCGGCGCAGTGATTTGACGGTTTGGATTAACGAAGAGGCCCTCGCTTTGTGGGCGGCGGCACCCTGAACGACGCCTGGTGGCCAGGCAGTCTATTTGGACTTGGCGATTGAGCTTTGCCTGACCATTGGCATGGTGTTCAAGCAGCCACTGCGACAAACCCAAGGCTTGATGCGATCAATCGCCGGACTGCTGGGGGTTGAAATCGCGGTGCCGCATTTCACGACCTTGTCACGCAGGGGCAATGGGCTGAGTTTGCCTCCCAAAGCTGTGCCCAAAAGCACCGAACCAGTACATCTGGTCGTGGATAGCACTGGGTTAAAGATCTTTGGCGAAGGCGAATGGCTGGAGCAAAAGCATAAAACCAAGCGCAAACGACGATCTTGGCGCAAGTTGCACCTTGGCCTAGACCTTGTCAGCGGCCAGATCGTCTGCTCCAATTTGACCGCTGATGACATTGGCGATCCGACCGCCCTACCGGGCCTGCTGGATCAAATTGACGGCGGAAAAGGCGCTGTGTGGGGCGCTCTTCTTGGCCCTATTGGCCTGATCATTGCCGCCGTTCTGAAGAGGAAGTGATCCCAAAGATTCGACTGTGCTTAATAGCTCTCATAATGCTGTGAACGCGGGCGAGCAGCCGCATCACAGCGCTCTGCCGCCCCAGACCTTCATGAAATCGGCGATCTCGTCAAGTTCATGGGGCTCTGCAGCCCCAGCGGCACGCAACTCCTCCAGCTCAGCCTGCGCTTTTCGGAAAGTCATCCACTCGGTTTCAGGCGCATCGGGCGCGGACCACTTTTCGAGCAGAAAGCCGTTGAAGAGCGCCGTTTCTTCCAAATTCAGCAACTCTGGACTGTGAAACGCCACCAGCCGTCGACCAAGCTGGCGCAGCCGTGGGTCGGTAAGGCTGGCGACGATTTCTTGGCGCCGCGGCCAGGTCGCATGCTGGAACTCCTGCAGCAGTTGCTTGTCTGCGTTGGAGTAGAACTCCCCGTAGATCTGCCGCTCAACGGGCTTGGGCGGCGCGTCAGGGTCCTCGACGAAACGGGCGGCCATTGCCGCGCCCACACGCAGCCGAAACGCAGGTGCCTCGGCGATGACGGCGGCACGGCGCAGATGTTCCGCGCTGGGCGCCGTATGCTCGAGGAGCGCCGGTGCCTTATTTGTGGAAACGCCCCGTATGATCTTCGGTGTGGCATCGACGGCTGCAAAAAGCGCCTCATCGGACGCTTCGACGAATTCGGCTGGGTCCGCGGCATCGAGATCGAAAAACGCCGCATGGGCGCTGTTGCCCTGGGAATATCCACAAAGGCAGCCAACGTATGATCGCGGCTCACCGCCGCCAAAGTGGGTGACCAGCTCATACGGGCGGAAGCTCTCGAGCTTGGCCTGGACGCGCGCCTTTTGGGCGTTGTCGAGCAGCTCCGACCAAAGAGCTGGGCTCCGCGTTGCAATCAGGCGCGCAATATGAACCGTTGCCTCGACATCCCCCAAAGCATCATGTGCGTTGTGGGCATTGAAGCCATTGGCGGGCGCCAGGCGATCCAGCTTTAAGCTGCGGCGGCCCGTATCATCCTCGGGCCAGACCAGGAGATCAGGTTCACGAACATAGGCGGCATAGACGGCCGGCAGAATGTCGAAGCGCGTGTTTCCGTTGAACTGCGTGGCGTACACGTTCGGCGACAGATTCTGGTAGAAGGCCTGCCGCAGCACCTCCTCGTCAAATCGAATGCTGTTGAACCCGGTCCAGATCGCAGGTGACCAGCGATCAATCAGCGCGCCGATCTCTTGCGTAAACTCGAAGAGCGTCGGCAGGCCCGCGTCCAGCAACTGCGCTGGGCGCACGCCAGTTACCGCCAAGGCCCAAGGCGAAGGAATGATATGTGGGGCGATCCGGCAACGCAAATTGACCCGCTCGACCTCCCTGAATTCGTCATCCGTCAGAATGGCGGCGAATTGCAGTGGCTGATCAAAAGCAGGTGAAAGGCCGGTGATTTCGAGATCGTAAAAGGCGAATGTCATACCGCATATAATCTTCTGGGGTGCCGCGCGTCACGCGGGAATTATGTTAGAACTACAGTCCTCTTTTCCGATCTGTCTGCTATCTGGTTTCCGTGTCGGACATACCATCATTTATGCGACTGTGGGAGAAACAATCCGTCCTAGAGGAACAGTTGGGATAATATCTGCAGGATCACCCCAGACCGAAATCGATATCATATCTATACCTTCGGAATTAAGGTGTCCTGCTTGGATTTCAACGATGCGTACCCGAAGCTGCCCGCCTTTGGCCAGCGCAGGAACAATCAACTTTTTAGCATGATTTTCCAGATAACCTGCACGAACCTTTCGGGCTTTGCCAATGCCAAAGGGCAGCCTGGACGGCAACTTAACAAAGGCTGCCACATCATCACTGCCTTCCTGCACCAGCTGCAAGGGATCACCAAGATAAATAGCATCACGACACAAGTTAACTTCGAGTCTAAGAAGGCTCGTTTTGTAGATTAATACCTGCATTTCCGCCTCAAACGGCCCGATTCTGATCCGAGCTCATGGAGGTTATCCCACAAATCACAGGATTAGCGAAGTGCTCCCGATTAGGAAGGATATTCAAAGTCGATATTGCGGCGGTTCAGGGCCTTCAGCAGGCCAGCCAGGACGTTTCGTGATTCCACGCCTTCGCGCAAAGCCTCATCTATGGCCCGCAAGTTGGCTTTTGGATCTTTGATGTCGAACAGGATGCGCTGACCGAGCGCAGAATCGTAGATAACTTGATGGCACCCGTTAGACCTTGAACGCAGCCCCAAGAATTCTTGTCCATTTTCGCTGTGATAGGCCATTGTGCTCGTCCGAAGCTATTATTTACCATGATGTTGTCTACGCTTTTACGACAAGGTTTAAGCCCACTCGATCACAAGGCGACGCTACTGTTACGAATTAGGCACTCAACAAGCTTGCAAAGATGTATTCATACAACAATTACCCCCCCCCTACAATTAGACAAATGACTGGGCAACTCGGGTTGCCGCGCGCAGTTGCTCGAGCCATTTCGCGCGGATTTTCTCATCGGCAGGCGCATCGATAAGGACAAGGAGCAGTTTCTCCAAGCGGAACACGTTAACAGCTTCAGCGCGACGACCGGCCCCCGCTTACCGTTCTCAGTAAAGATTGTGGCAGCAGCGATCTCGGTAAGGCCTACTTACTGTTAAAGGTAAGGTGATAAAATAGGGTCTAGGACTGCAGGGCTTCGGCGAAGTACGCGAATGCAGGTCAGTTCGCGCCGTTGCACTTGAATGCGTACGAATGCAGTTTTTCTGTATCGGTGTTGATGTGGCGTTGATGTAAAAAACAAAACAGCCGGTGGTATTATTATACCACCGGCTAATCGTTTGATTTATTGTCTTAACTTGGTTGCGGGAGTAGGATTTGAACCTACGACCTTCAGGTTATGAGCCTATAATCCCACAATTCCAATATGTAAGCAAAAACAGTCACTTAGCCAGTAAGCCTTTGATTTTACAGGTTTGCAAACCAGACATTGAACAACATTCGCATGTTTTAGCCTTCAAAACCCGTTAGAAAAAGACGTACGCGCGTTGACATGGCGTTGACATGGCGTTGACATGAACATTTGGCACCAACTGAAAGTTAATCGCTTTTAAACTCAGAATTCGCCCCTGATCGCTTGGTCAATTAGTCGCAGCACTCTGCCCGAGCCGGCAGTTCGCAAGTGACGCTGTGACGGTCTGCGGTCAGCTCAAAATGCCCATTCACAGCCGAGATCCTCGCGGGTGCAGCATTTGACACGTTGGGCGGCTTCCAGACCTTCGCTGCAAGTGCGAGGTGGGAGTGCGTCAACAGCGAGAGCTGACATTCAGATTGCCAAAGAACTCAGTTTCTTTCTGCACCGCCGCAAGGCCGCTCCGAGCCCAACCTGACCAATGCTGCACGTCACACGAGCGGCTGCTCTTGGTATCCGTAGCGAAGCCGGGCGCTCAGCGGGTTCTCATTCAATGGCAGCGTTTATGAATTCTGAAACGAGCTTCAACCGCGTACGGTCTTTCATGGCGATAAGGGATGTGTTCCAGGCTTCAGGCATTTCCTCGATGTCAATTTCGCAAAGATCATCTTTGATGAGGCTGCTGTTTTGCAAGAACAACGCGACACCAATTCCCTGTAACACCGCTTCGCACATCAAGGGGAAGGTCGTCATTGTGGCCATGCGGGTAAGCGATATGGTGTAGCGATCACAGGCTTGGTCCAGCAAGCGGCGCGTGAGCGACCCTTTCTCCGGAATAATGACCGTCTCTTGTTCGAGCTTGGACAGTGAAATCTTGGTGCGTTTTGCGAAGGGGTGATCGCAGCGGCAATAGATGACATAACGCGCGCTTTCGATGTGGATATTTTCCCAATTCTCATGTTTGGGCGCATCCGTAATCAAGCCGACATCTGCAAGGCGGTTACTGATCATCGATTTGGCCGTCGTCCAATCATAAAGCCCAAAATCGACGCGAATATTGGGAAACCGGCGCTGAAACCGTGCGATGATCTTTAGCGCGGGTTGCGGCGCATTTCCAATGATCTTGAGGCGGCCCTCTTTCATGGCATTAAAACCTTCGAGCCGCTCAGTGACCTCTGCGCTCAGGGCGACCATGCGGTCTGCCAAATCATAAAAGTCCTGTCCAGTTGGGGTCAGTTCTACCCCATCCCGACCGCGCAGCAAAAGAGGCGTCCCGATACCTTTTTCAAGGTTCGCGATATGTTGCGTGATCGTGGACTGGGTGACGCCCAGCCGTGTTGCAGCTGCAGAAAAGCTTCCTTCACGGACAACATAGGCAAAGGCTTCGAACTGATGGTGATTGGGGCGCATGATCTTTCCTTTTGCCCTCCACATACAACCCATCGGTTTCACTAATATGACGACACAAAACTGTTGTGCTCACCGCCTATTGCTTGGCTGTACCAAGGGAGAATCACATGTCAGATCTGCAGATCGCATCTGTCACCAAGGACTTCGGCGAGACGTCCGTTTTGAAAGGGGTGACCCTAGATGTGAGGGACGGTGAGTTCATTTCATTGGTGGGGCCTTCGGGCTGCGGAAAATCGACCTTGCTGCGGATCATCGCCGGACTGGAAGCGCCAACGAGCGGCAACATCTCGATCGGCGGAAAAGATGTGACACAGCTCCGTGCGGCGGATCGTAATCTGTCGATGGTGTTTCAATCCTACGCGCTTTACCCCCATTTGACTGTGGCCGAGAATATCGCCGTGCCTTTGCAGATGCGCCAAATGACGGCGCTGCAGCGGTTGCCGGTGCTGGGCGCTGTGATGCCTGGAGCGCGGACGCAGAAAACAGAAATCACGGAAGCGGTCCGGCATGCGGCCGAGATGCTGGAAATCGGCGCCCTTCTAGATCGAAAGCCCGGGCAATTGTCGGGCGGACAGCGGCAGCGAGTCGCCTTGGGCCGCGCCTTGGTGCGCGATCCGGCAGCGTTTTTGCTGGATGAGCCGTTGTCCAATCTGGATGCCAAGCTACGCGTTCAGACCCGCGCCGAAATCGCTGAACTGCACCGCAGCCTGAAGGCGACATTCATTTATGTCACCCATGATCAGGTCGAAGCCATGACCATGTCCGACCGTATTGCGGTGATGATGGGCGGTGAGATCCTGCAATGTGCAGCCCCCGATGCGATCTATGAAGACCCTGACGACATTCGCGTGGCCGAATTCATCGGTTCGCCCAAGATCAATATCTTGCCGGTCGAGCGCAACGGCACGGAGCTGACCGTTTTTGATCAGGTTTTGACCTCTCGTTTCTCCATCGACAGCCCAAAAGTTATGCGATTGGGCCTGCGCCCCGAAGCCCTGCGATTGACTCAATCTGCGCCACGTCTGACCGGGCGGGTTGTGCACTTCGAAAACCTCGGGTCCGAGGTCTTTGCCCAAGTTGCCTTGGACAGCGATGGATCGCGCGTGACCCTGCGGGCTGTGCCGGCACAGCGTCAGAGTTTGGGGCTGGGTGCGCAGGTCGGCCTGACCTATGATCTGAGCGCGGCCATGATATTCGACACAGAGGGCGCGCGGTTGCGCGGTATCGAACTTGCCGCCAACCGCGCACTAGAGGTGGCCTGATATGGCTGTTGTGGAGCACAGCGTCGCGCACATCGCCAAAGCCAAACCGGACAACCGGCAAGCCCGCGCGGGCTGGGGATTGGTCGCGCCTGCCTTGACGCTGATGGCTTTGATCCTGCTGGTCCCGATCATCGTCGCTGCTGTCCTGTCTTTCACCAATTATTCATTGGGCAATCCCAGTTTCGATTGGGTCGGAGTACAAAACTACGAGCGCCTGTTCACCCGTTCAACTTACGAAAAGATGTTTATCGCGACTTTTACTTATGTGGTCACCGTGGTGCCCATTTCCGTGGGTCTTGGCCTTGGGGCGGCCTTGCTGGTCCATTCGCTGGGCCGGATTGGGGACATCTACAAGACGATCTATTTCCTGCCGGTGATGGCGACGTTGTTGGCCATGGCAATTGCTTGGGAATTCATGCTGCACCCGACCATTGGCATGGTAAACCGTACGCTGGAATTGACCTGCGGGACGTGGTTTGAGGCGGTGCCTTTCTTTGGCAATGGGTGCGCCGAGGGGTTCCCACTTTGGCTGGGCGATCGCGACTACGCGATCTGGGTGGTTTGTTTCATTGGCATCTGGCAAGGGTTTGGTTTCAACATGGTGCTGTTTTTGGCCGGTCTGACGTCGGTGCACCGCGAACTCTACCATGCAGCCGAAATGGATGGGGCCCGCTCAGGCTGGGAACGTTTCCGACTGGTCACATGGCCCGCCCTTGGGCCAACCACGGTCTTTGTTGTGACCATTTCTTGCATCCGCGCCTTTCAAGTCTTTGACACCATCGAGGCCATCTGGCCCCAAGGCGGTGGGCCGAACAAATCCGCCTATGTGATGATGTTCGCGATCTTCGAGAAAGGCATTCAGCAGAACCTAATTGGCATCGGCTCGGCCATCACCATGTTGTTCCTGTTATTCGTCATGTTTCTAACCCTGATCCAGCGCTGGCTGGTCGAACGCAAGGTGCACTACTGATGACCCGCGATTGGTGGAAACATATGGTGCTGATCCTCGGCACGATTATCGTGCTGGCGCCGTTTTACATGATGGTCAGCTATTCGTTCAAAAGTCCCGGAGAGATCGACCGGGGTGAAGGTGGGTTCTTTGGCCGCCAAGAGATGATGATAGACCCGCGCTGCGTCGCCCTTCGCCAACCCGATCGCGCCGACATCGAAGCCGCCCGCACGCGGTTTCCCGGCCAAGATGACGGTGGTGTACAGGCGGCACTCTTGGCAGAAACGGAATCGGACTGTTCGATGCGGCCCGTGGTGTTCAACTATTCCAAGGCCTTCATCGAAGCGCCGCTTGTCCGTTATCTGCTCAATGGCGTAATCGTCACCGTGTCGATCTTTTTGATCCAGATTGTTGTGGCCCTGCCTGCCGCTTATGCCCTTGCGAAGCTCAAATTCTGGGGGCGCGATGCGGTCTTCGGGCTGGTCCTGTTCTGCCTGTTGATCCCCGTCCACGCCATTGCTTTGCCGCTCTATATCGGGCTGGCTAAACTTGGGCTGACCAACACATACGCCGCCCTTGTCGTTCCTTGGACGATCTCTGTCTTTGGCATTTTCTTGATGCGCCAGTTCTTTATGACTGTGCCTGACGACCTGATCGACGCGGCGCGGATGGACGGGATGACCGAATTTGCCATCGTCTGGCGGGTCATGCTGCCGACCGCGATCCCCGCGCTTCTGGCTTTCGCAATCTTTTCTGTCGTAGCCCATTGGAACGACTATTTTTGGCCGCGCATCGTTGTGACCGGAAACCGTGACCTGTTCACGCCGCCACTGGGCTTGCGCGAGTTTAAGGGCGATGGGGATGGGTCGTTCTTTGGCCCGATGATGGCCACAGCTACCGTTATCGTTACACCGCTGATCGTCGCGTTTTTGCTGGCGCAACGCCGCTTTATCGAGGGAATTACGCTGTCTGGAATGAAGTAGGGCGCGCCTTGGCTCGCCCTACCCATAGCCCCGCAAGGGGATATCGCCTCCCCACACGGGGAGCATCATTGGGGTCTACCAATCGCCAAACCGGACGATCCCAACAACTGGAGTAGAAATAATGAAAAATACCGTAACTGCAATGGCTCTGGCACTATCCGCCACCGCTGTTTTCGCTGAAGACCAAGTCACAATCGAGTTCGCCTATCCCTACAGCCACCTCTTTGATGTCACCTATGAAGCGATGATGCCCGCTTTCCAAGCGGCACACCCGAATATCGAGGTGAAGTTCCGCGCCACATATGAATCCTATGAGGACGCCACCAACACCGTCCTGCGCGAAGCCGTTGCTGGCAACCTGCCAGACGTTTCCATGCAGGGCCTGAACCGCCAAGCGACGCTGGTCGACAAAGGTATTGCTCAGTCGCTAGCCCCGTTCATTGCTGCTGAGGCCGATTTTGAAACGGAAGGTTACCACGAAGCCATGCTGTCTTTGTCGACCTTTGACGACGAAGTCTATGGCCTGCCGTTCTCGATCTCCCTGCCGGTTGGCTACTACAACATGGACATCCTGCGGAGCGGGGGCATCGAAGAGCTGCCAACAACATGGGACGAGGTGATTGCAGCCTGTAAGACCATGAAGGCCAACGGCATCGACAACCCGATCTTCTGGGGCTGGAACATCACCGGTAACTGGTTCGTGCAGGCCCTATTGTGGAGCCAAGACAAAGCCATCGTCGAAGACGGCCGCGTGACAATGGACAGTCCAGAGGCGCTGGTCGCTCTGGAGCAAATGCAGGAAATCTTCACCGAGTGTGAAATGCAGAACCTCCAATGGCAGGCTGCTTTGTCGTCTTTCTCTGCGGGTGATGTCGGCATGATGTTCTGGTCGACGTCGGCCTTGGGCGCGGTCGAGCGCAGCCAAGGTGATTTCGAACTCGTGACCGGCCCGTTCCCCGGCCTTGATGGCGCGCCTATGGGTCTGCCTGCGGGGGGCAACGCCGCGATGTTGACCTCAACTTCCGATGACCCTGCCGTACGTGAAGCAGCTTGGACATGGTTGAAGTTCATCACGTCAGGTGAAGGCGCTGCGGAAGTGGCTAAAACCACGGGCTATATGCCCCCAAACAAGGCTGCGAACGAGATCATTCTTGCCGATTTCTACGAGCAGAACCCCAACAAACAGATAGCCGTGGACCAGCTTCCGCTGCTGCGCGACTGGCTGGCTTATCCCGGCGACAACGGCTTGGCGATCACGCAGGTGATCTATGACGGCATCGAACGCATCGTCACCGGCGACGCCACCGATATGAAAGAGCTGCAGGAAGAACTGGTCGAGGAAATCGCCGACCTTCTGCCAAACGGCTAAACCAATTCCGGTCGCCCTTTTGGGGGCGGCCGGACCTCTTTATAGAAAGGCTCAGGTCCATGAAACTTGTACACATTTCCGACATTCACCTGACAGCTCCCGGCGAACGCATGGGCGGTTTGAACCCCCACAGACGTTTTGCCCAAGCGCTTGACGATGTGCGCGCGCAACACAGCGACGCCGCACGGATTATCATCACTGGCGATTTGACCCATTGGGGCGAGCCTGCTGCCTATGCGACCCTTGTCGATGCGCTGACCGATGTGCCCTGTCCTGTGCGCCTGTTGATTGGCAACCACGATGACCGCGCCGCGTTTCTTGGCGCTTTTCCGGATCATCCCAAGGACCCATCCGGGTTTATCAATCACGCAGAAACAGTCGACGGCATGCGTCTCATCTACCTCGACACAACCGCTCCGCGCACCCACGCTGGCCATTTTTGCGCCGCGCGGCGCGATTGGCTTGAAAGTGAGTTGAATGACTGCACAAGCGCGCGCCTATTCATGCATCACAATGCCATGCCGCTTGGGCTGCCTGCCGAAGATAAGATCGCTCTTGTCCCCGAAGATCGCGCACCGCTGGCGGAGCTCTTGAGCACCTATCGCAACCGCATCGCGTATATCCATTTCGGCCATGTCCATGCACCCGTGCACGGGACGTGGTGCGGCATTCCCTTTGCCTCCGTTCGCTCCACCGGCAATCAATCCCTGCCTGACCTGACCGAGCAGGAGCTGTTGCAAGGTGCTCCAATGGCCCCATCCTATGCAGTGATACTTGTGGATGATACGGGCACAATCATCCATGACATTCCCTTTACGTGGGATGGACCAGTGTTTAGCTCCAGCACGTCTTGGGATGATTGGGCCAAACCGGTTGCTGCAGAATGAAGTTCATCCATCTCACCGACACCCATGTCATTGGCGAAGGGTTGCTTTACGGAAAAGATCCCGCCGCGCGGCTGCGTGCCGCTGTGGCCTCCATCAATGCTGAACATGGTGACGCGGATTTCGTTGTCCTGACCGGTGACATGACCCATTGGGGCGACGCGGCAGCCTATGCGCGGTTTACGCCCGAAATCAAAAAACTCAATATGCCCGTGCATCTAATGGTGGGCAATCACGACGATACGGCAGCCTTTGGCGAGGCTTTCCCTGAAACGCCCCGCGATGACAACGGTTTTGTCCAAAGCGGCTTTGACAACCCGTTCGGGCGGTTTCTCTTGCTGGACACCAAGGACCCAGAAACCCACGCCGGCGCATATTGCCCCGCGCGCCTAGCTTGGTTGGATCGCGAACTGGACCAAACCGACGGCCCAATCGTCCTGTTCATGCACCACCCGCCATTTAAGACAGGCATCGCATCCATGGACCGGATTATGTTGCAAGATGCGGAGGCGTTCCATAATGTCATCGCATCCTACAAGGCGCGTATCCGCCATCTGTTCTTTGGCCATGTGCATCGCGCCATTTTTGGTAATTGGCGGGGCATCAGCTATTCCTGCATGCGCGGCCTCAACCATCAGGTTGCCTTGGAGTTGAACGGGGCTGTCGATCGTATTGCCGCAAATTTCGAACCCCCGGCCTACGGTGTGGTGACACTCAGCGACGATCAGGTCACGGTTCATTTGCACGATTTTGCAGATCGCTCAGAGCGATTTTTCTTGTGAAGCGGCCCTATCGGCTGCGCGGGACTGAACGCCAAGCGCCAGAGTGCTGGAAAACAACGCGCTGGCCGGCCGTTTGCACCCATTCAATGTTACATAAGCCAAGCGCCTTTGGCTTAAATACTATGATTTTATCCCGGGTGATTGGCGCTTTGTCTCTTTCGCCGTCATCGAGCAAAAATGAGCCGGACAGAAACCGGACATTGGCGCAGCTGCAGCGAATTGACGCTTTGTCCGCAGTCTGTGAGTTCGCCCCTCGCAGATTTTGCAGTTGCAGCGAATGGCCGCTCTGACGGGCCGCACCGCAGCATTTTGAGGTGGTGGCCAATGGCTGCAAAGGGCCGTTCGCGTAAATGCACAAGGCGACCAGCCTAAACTTTGGAAAGCCCCTACTGTGCGCTTAGGTAACATTTGCACCGGCTGTTTGAACAATTGGGAGGTCCAGAGATAGGCTGCGAAACTTTCGTCTGGTGCAGAGCACTAGTGCCTCGCGTCACGAGGTTTGACAGGGTTTGGATTTTCTGAATCACTCCGGAATAACTTTTGGAGGATGTTGATATGGGCAAACGTGGGCCAGCTGTGAAGTATGTGGTTCGTTTGAATTCAGAGGAGCGTGAGCAACTGGAGGGGATGATCCGCACCGGTCGTGAAGCGGCGTATCGGCAGCTCAAGGCGCGAATATTGTTGAAGGCGGATGTGTCCACCGAAGGCTGCGGTTGGGATGACGCGCGGATCGCCGAGGCATTGGAGACCAGATCTTCAACTGTCTTTCGTACGCGCTACCAGCTTGTTGAAGAGGGACTTGAGGCGGCACTGGCTCGCAAGAAGCAGTCAACATCGGCGCACGCGCGGATCTTTGACGGCGAAGCTGAGGCAAAGCTGATCGCGTTTGCTTGTTCCGCCCCCCAAAGGCCATGCACGCTGGTCGCTGCGGCTTTTGGAAAAGCGCGTCGTCGAGCTGGGCATCGTCGAGGCGGCCAGCGACAGCACGATCGGGCGCGTGCTAAAAAAAACGTGCTCAAACCGCACCAGAGCCGCTATTGGGTGATCCCGCCATCGGCAAATGCCGCATTCGTCGCTGCAATGGAAGATGTGCTCGACGTCTACACACGCCCACACGATCCGGCGCGCCCGCTGGTCTGCCTGGACGAGACCTCCAAACAGCTGACCAAAGAAACCCGCGCGCCGTTTCCCATGCAGCCGGGCCAGCCCGCGCGGTTTGACTATGAGTATGAACGCAACGGTGTGGCCAGCTTGTTTATGGTGTTCGCGCCGCTAGAAGGCTGGCGTCATGTCGCTGTCCGCGCCCGGCGCACCGCTATCGACTATGCTCATGTCCTCAGGGACTTGGCAGACACCCACTTCTCAAAGGTCGACAAGATCGTTCTTGTCCAAGACAATCTGAACACCCATCGACCTGCGTCACTCTACAAAGCCTTTCCAGCGGCTGAAGCCAAACGCATCGCTGATCGCTTCGAGAGGCACTACACGCCAAAACATGGTTCCTGGTTGAACATCGCAGAATGCGAACTCAGCGTTTTGGCTCGCCAATGCCTGGATCGCCGCATCCCTGACCAAGCGTCTTTGGAAACAGAAGTCACAGCTTGGACCCAAAACCGAAGCAACGCACGAGCCAAGACAAACTGGCACTTCACCTCCGAAGACGCCAGAATAAAGCTCTCTCAGCTTTACCCGCAAATTGCCTGAATCACGGCACTAGATTGACCCTTAGGGTGCCTATGTGAGTCTGTGGCGCAAACGTGAAGCACACTCACAGTTGGCGTTGTTGCAGGGAGGCATCTGTAGTCGCAAGTGTCCCTTTCCCATGATTCAGGTCATGCAACAGCCTCGTACTTGGCACGGCCAAGCCCGTTCATTTTGTTGAGAATGTTTGTCCCAATCCTGACTTCAGTTTTTTGGTTTGGAAAGTTTCGAGCTTTCAGTTTGGGGCCGATGACCATCTTCCAGCGGCCTATTTGTGCTTCGCCGCGGCTCCGGTGATTGTAGCCGCTGCTAACTTGCCATGTCAGGCGCCCTTTGTCTCGAATCTCCGCTATGTGTTTATCTCGGGGCGTTGGATCACGGGCAGCATCGAGGCTGAGAACGGCCGTGATTGGAGGCGGAATTACAATCTCTATAGCTTCACCAAAACGGTCCACAAGCAGATCGCTGGTAGGATCGCCATCATAGGCGCCATCCGCCAAAAAGCGGCTAACAGGAGCGTCAATCTGATCGAGAAGTTCGGGCAAAGCAGTTGGGTCGCCCACGTCGTCTTTTGTCAAATCAGAGTAAACGATATCTCCAGTTGTGAGATCCAGTCCAAGGTGCAGCTTGCGCCACGACTTACGTTTGGCCTTTGTTTTATGCTTTTTCTGCAACCATTCCCCCCTCGCCGAATATCTTTAGACCCGTACTATCCACAACTAATTCGATTGGGCCGGCCCTTTGGGCTTTAGAGTTTTTCTGGCATGCTGAGCCCCGCACCTCTCCGCGAGAGGGTCGAGAAATCCGGAACGGAAACATCCATCCCCATAAGCCGCGCCAAACTGCCGACCAATCCTTGCGTCTGCCGCAAAGGTTGTTTGAAAACCATACCCAGCGTCAGGCATACTGATATGGCCATATCAGAATATGTGGGTTGGCCGCCTGGCGTCTGACGTTTATCGGCAAGCCACTTATCTTCAACCTCAGGGCTCAACCAAATTGTCACATCACCACGCTGACGCAGGCCTTCATTGTACACTCGCCAGTTGGTGACCTTCTGTCGCTTCTTTTCAAACTTGTGGCGGCGGGAAGCGTTGAATTTGTGCGGCATCATGAATATCCGTGTCGTTTGCAAGCTGGGTGTCTAGCAGACCCGCTGGGGTCCCTGCAACAACGCCGAAAAAACTGCTATGTCTTCATATGAAGATGCAAAGACGATCAACTGTATTCTTGGTCATGTGGCATATCCTTTTCTCAATGAGAATTGCGGCGCGTCAACAACGCCATGATATGCCGCCCATCTGGGCCGTCACCAACTTTCGGCTATAGCTCTGTTCAGCCCGCTAAGCTCTCTGCTAGCGAGAGGCAGATAGCCTAATGGATACGTCTGCTCTCTTATACCCTGTCTTTCTACTCTTACCGGACCAATAAAAACTCAACAGTTTTAGCTACATTTAAAGCACCTAAGTGAAACTAAACTTTAGCTTTAATACTGGGAGTTATGCATATGCCACCATCATTGTTAGCATCAAGAACTGAAACCCAAGTTAACAACTATACATCTTGTACTCAGCCTGGCGCTCAGATCACTGCACAGATTGAAAATGCTATCAGGTTGTTGATGGTGAAAGCGGTCGTGATCAAAATGACTGTCACACCTCATCCACCTTCTGACTGACCAAGAAACTGTATGAACATGAGCGCAATAATGACATATGCTTTGGGCTTGATTAAGACGGATACTCTCAATGGCCCATTTTTTCTTGAAAGTGGTGAGGGCCCGATGGGAGCTATGACTGAATCTGGTGTTTGAGTGGTTTGAAGGTTGGCGGCGTATCTGGTTGAATTGTTGTTGGAAGACAGCAGCCCAACCAAAGGAGATACACCACCATGGGAACTACTAACATTGTTGATTTTGCGCGTCGAGACGAGATGACGGACGCGTTGACGGAGTTGCTGAAAACGGGAGCACAACAATTGATCGCGACAGCAGTTGAGGCTGAGCTTGTCAGTTATTTGGCGCAATTTACCGGCTTACGCACCGATGCCGGTCACGCGGCAGTCGTGCGTAATGGACATCATCCGGCCCGCCCGTTTCAAACGGGCATTGGCCCTGTGAGCGTGCGCATTCCAAAGGTTCGGTCCAAGGACGGCACACCGGTGACATTCCGGTCTGCCCTGGTGCCGCCCTATGTGCGCCGCACGAAGACGCTGGAAGCGGCCTTGCCATGGCTTTACCTCAAAGGGATCTCCAGCGGCGAGATGGCTCCCGCCCTCAAGGTTCTTCTGGGCCCAGATGCCGTTGGCTTGTCGGCTAATACGGTTTCGCGTTTAAAACGCGATTGGGCCAATGAATACGAGGCTTGGAAAGGCGCTGAGTTAGATGACGAGCCCATCGTCTATATCTGGGCCGACGGCGTTCACAGCGGCCTTCGGGGCGAGGATGACAAGCTCTGTGCCCTTGTTATTATTGGGGTAACTGCCCGTGGCAAGAAGCGATTTCTGGCAATTGAGGATGGGGTGCGCGAGTCCACGCAGAGCTGGCGCGAGGTTCTGCTTAACCTCAAAAGCTGAGGCATGAATGCGCCCAAACTGGCCATCGGGGACGGTGCCATGGGGTTTTGGGCGGCCATGGACGAAGTCTATCCTGAGACCCGCCATCAACGCTGTTGGCAACACAAAACGATGAACGTGCTCAATTGTTTACCCAAGCTGTCTCAGCCAAAAGCCAAGGCCGCGCTGCACGACATCTGGCAGGCCGAGACCAAAGTCGATGCAGAAAAGGCGTTCGATCTGTTCATCAAAACCTACGAACCCAAATATCCCAAGGCCACACTATGCCTGCAAAAAGATCGTGAGGAACTCATGGCATTCTTCGACTTCCCGGCGCAGCATTGGCAAAGCATCCGCACTAGCAATCCAATTGAATCGGCCTTCGCGACGATCCGGCATCGTACCAAGCGTTCAAAGGGCTGCCTGTCACGCGATGGCATGCTGCACATGATGTTCAAACTGGGGCAATGTGCTGAGCAAAATTGGAGGAAGCTACGCGGCTTTGACTACCTCGCAAAAGTCATCACAGGCGTCACGTTCAAAGACGGAATCGAAACCACAAACCCCGACCAGATCACCGCATGACCAACAATACTCAAACACCAGATTTGACAATAACTCGCCCGATGGGCGGGCCGGTTAGAGGCGACGATCAAAAGCTCGCCCCCCTTGATGCATTTTGCTGCAAAGCTAAACCACGTGGCCTCCCCCAAATTGTTGCCTCCAAACCGGGCATCAAAGTTTAGCTTTGCAGCAAAGCGCAACAAGGTGCTTAGATTTTGCGTTTTCCCGTCCTGTGTGGTCACAAGTTGGTTTGCTTTGATACGGATGATAAATGGGACGTTGTTTTTATGAAGAAAATCCAAACATTGTGCTCCAATGAATTCCCGGTCCGCTAACAAGAACTTGATGGTGGAGACCGGCCTTGTTGCAGGGAGGCATCTGTAGTCGCAAGTGTCCCTTACCCATAATTCAGGTCATGCAACAGCCTCGTACTTTGCACGGCCAAGCCCGTTCATTTTGTTGAGAATGTTTGTCCCAATCCTGACTTCAGTTTTTTGGTTTGGAAATTTCCGAGCTTTAAGTTTGGGGCCTATGACCATCTTCCAGCGGCCTATTTGTGCTTCGCCTCGGCTCCGGTGATTGTAGCCGCTGCTAACTTGCCATGCCAGGCGCCCTTTGTCTCGAATCTCCGCTATGTGTTTATTTCGGGGCGTTGGATCACGGGCAGCATCGAGGCTGAGAACGGCCGTGATTGGAGGCGGAATTACAATCTCTATAGCTTCACCAAAACGGTCCACAAGCAGATCGCTGGTAGGATCGCCATCATAGGCGCCATCCGCCAAAAAGCGGCTAACAGGAGCGTCAATCTGATCGAGAAGTTCGGGCAAAGCAGTTGGGTCGCCCACGTCGTCTTTTGTCAAATCAGAGTAAACGATATCTCCAGTTGTGAGATCCAGTCCAAGGTGCAGCTTGCGCCACGACTTACGTTTGGCCTTTGTTTTATGCTTTTTCTGCAACCATTCCCCCTCGCCGAATATCTTCAGACCCGTACTATCCACAACTAATTCGATTGGGCCGGCCCTTTGGGCTTTAGATTTTTCTGGCATGCTGAGCCCCGCACCTCTCCGCGAGAGGGTCGAGAAATCCGGAACGGAAACATCCATCCCCATAAGCCGCGCCAAACTGCCGACCAATCCTTGCGTCTGCCGCAAAGGTTGTTTGAAAACCATACCCAGCGTCAGGCATACTGATATGGCCATATCAGAATATGTGGGTTGGCCGCCTGGCGTCTGACGTTTATCGGCAAGCCACTTATCTTCAACCTCAGGGCTCAACCAAATTGTCACATCACCACGCTGACCCCTCCGTGCCAATAAGCGTGAGACAATTGACTGGCTAAAGTTTACACTTGAGGGCGTAGGAGAAGAACCATGGTTATGCCTTCACAATCAGCGCTTTTGCCCGATGTTGGATCTGGTGCTGTTTTGGCCCCGACGTCGCCTCCTCGCGTTGTTATTGCGCCGTTGGCTCCCAGCGCAGAACATGATGCTGCAAATGCTGTTGGGTCAGAGTGTTCTTACGACGCCTGATGGGGGTGCGGAACTCCGTTTCTCAATTGAAGCTGGGCTGAAAGCCATCAAGGGCAACCCCAACATGACTGATCGCGAACTGTTCGGCTGCGTGAAGACGATTGAAGATGCGATCGATACGATTGATCAGGTTCAGGCGAACGCAACGCCCCAGACGCGCTGATGTTTGGTCTGGGCAAAAAAGACAAAGACAGCAAACAGGTCCGCATCGAGCATCGTGGGCAACACACGCGTGCATCGCGCACGGGTGGCGTGTCGGTGCGGGGCGAACAAAAGGCGGGCCCGGTCAACCTCACCGCCAATTCGTCAAAGGGCCTGCGCGCATCCACACGGATTGCCAACGGCACGCGTGTTGCGCTGCAAAATGGCCGGTTTCAGCTGATCGGCCGGTGGCGGGCAGGGCCTCTCGGCTTCAACCTTTCCAAGACCGGCGTCAGCGCGTCTGTGAAGAACAAGGCTGGCACTTTCAACTTCCTGAAGCCTCAATACTCGTCTTTCAAGTTTGCAGGGGTTCAGCTGCGGGGCAAGAAGGCTGCACAACTTCAGCTTATCTACATGCTGATCGTGGCATCCGTGATCTCTGCCATTTTCGGGGCTAGGGTCCTTGTCTTCGCCGTTTGGTTGATCGCGTTGCCATTTTTGTTTCTGTCGGACCTCGTGATCGGTTTTGTGAGGGGCGCGCGCGACGTCTGAACTTGGGCTGATGGCTCCTTGTGCGGTTGATGACGGCCACTTCCGACATGCCGTTTATCCCTCATGCTCGACCCACACCGCAAACTTCCCGCTTTCATCGCAGATCCTTCGCTCGATCCGCGCGGCAGCCACTGCGGCGTCAATGTTGCTTATTATCCCCGCCTGTTCAGCATCAAACGCCATGGCCTCAGCAAGGCTCTCGGTCCTGTGGTTCAACCCTGTGGTACTGTCATGCCAAACGAACGCATCAAAGCCGGTGAGGTCATCTTGTTCGGGACGCACAACCTCCCAAGTTTCAGCTCCACCCTCGCCAAACCGCACACCATTGATCACGCGCGCTGCGGCATGGTCGGCCTTGAGCTCACCGTAACGGCGGCGATCGTAATCCTGTGCCGCTTCCAAGCTCTCATGGGTCTGCCCATCAGCGGTACGGAATAGGTTCTCTTCAATGTGGTCCCCAAAGTACATGATCGCCTCAGGGCGGTTGCGCAGATCATAGCACCACTGCAGCCAGCCTGCGGCGGTCGCGTGGTCAGGGTCAGCACTTTGGGCCGCGTCCATCTCGATTTGATCCATCATGCTGAGCATAACCTCATACCCCTGCGCATAATCAAATTCGGTCACGCCCGCCGCTTGGAAAACCCGCTCGAGCACGACATAGGCGCCATCGCAGACGCCCATATCTTTGAAGAACTGCAGTGATGTTTTCATCCGATGGCTCCATATGCGCGGTCTGATCCGCCCAGCCAGGTGACCGGATGCCCGTTTGTTTTGATCGCTTTGCCACCCGCGGCACCGGGATTGCCTCCCACAGTATAGCTGCCGTTGATATCGCCCGTCAGATGGCTGCCGCCCGCACCGCCCGCCGCTCCCCAGCCACCGCCGCCGCCGCCATGCGGATATGCTGCGGCTATTGCACCGGTCTGTGTATTGGTGACCCTGTGGTAGATATCATAGGTGTCGCCGCGCCCTGCTTGGCCGGGGCCGCCGCCGGGTGCTGCAAAGATCGTGTCAAAGTTTGACCCATAGGGGGGCGACGGTCGCCTGTCAGGATATCCTGCAACGGCACTAACCGTAGCGCGTGATGCGTTGACGATCAGCTCGCCAACGCCACCGGGTCCACCGGGCATCACCCGCCCGCCTCCTTGCCCCTATATTCCACCAATTTTATGGGAACCTGAACTGCCACTGCCACTACCCATCGCCTGATCTCCTTATATGCCGCCACCGGCGTAGTTCACGGCGCCACTTGCGCCACCTGCACCGCCGTGGGCGGCGGTGGTCTGGCCCGCAAAATTGTTTGCGTCCGTTGCGATTGCGCCAAATTGGCTAATCGCGCCGCCAGCGCCAAAGCTGCCCAAGGTTGTCCCATTTGTATCGCCTCTATTGGCTCGCCCGCCGCGTCCCCCTCCCGCGCCACCGCCGCCCGGGGCATAAAGTGGGGTCGTAAAGATGATGATGCCGGGCGTGCCGGTCTGTCCGCCGCCCCCGCCGCCGCCGCCGCCAATATAGCCGTTGGTATTGTCGACACTGATTGGCCCTGTCAGGCCAAACGCAGGCCCGCCGGGCTCGGGTGCGATATAGGTGCTGCGGTTGGCCTGAAGATAGCCGCCGTCGCCACCTTTCCCCATGATAATGCCGCGGTTGACCAGCGTTAGCCCACCAGGGAACGCCCCGCCCATGTCGAGTGCAGGAATGGCCGTATTGTCAGACCAGATGTAGACGCCCGCGGCCACTGTGGCCTCGACCTTGCTTGTGCCGTCCCAGCCTTGTTCTTGCAAATATATGTGCAAGTTCAGCTCCAGCTGATGGCTGGTGATGGTGTGGGTGAACTGGGCTGACTTGCCTCTCAGACTACCAAGCCCAATGGCCCCGTTTGCTACCCCGGCAAGGCTACGCACCTCAGGCTCACCAAGCGCGACAGCGGCGTTGGACGCGCGCCCAAGTTCGGTATTCACCTGGTTCAGCGCGATCGGCCCTGTGGTGGGAAGCGCCATCGCTACAAGCTCCCAAAGGCTGTGACATTGCCAAGCACCGTGAGGTTGCCCGAGCCATCGAGCGTCATGACGTCAGTGCCGTTGTAGCGGAAGGTCAGGTTTGCTCCGGTCGCCTGGGCGGTAAAGGCGCCCCAATGGGCGCCCACCTCGACGATTTCCTCGCTGCCATCAGCGCGTTTAAGAAAGAGTTTGCCGTCACGCGTGTTGATCGCCAATTCGCCTAGATCAAGCTGAGCGGTGGTCGGCACCTTGGTTGCAACCGCGGAACGCTTCATGCGGATTGTGCTGGCCATCTGACCTTCTCCTGATTTGCCTCATGTGAGGGGACGGACGGATCTATGCGGATCCGCAATTGCTGGATAGAGATCCAATCAGAACGTGCCGCCATCAAGCGCCACGCCGGTGATGCTCCCACCGGTGATTGTGATGGCATTCGCCGCCTGCGTCGCCAGTGACCCAAGCCCGAGGTTGGATCGCGCCGTCGCCTTGTTGGGCAGATCCGCAAGGTTGGAGGCTGCAGCCAGCTTGCCTGCAAGCGCATTGGTCACGGTGGTGGCAAAGTTCGGATCATTGCCCAAAGCCGCCGCCAGCTCATTGAGCGTATCGAGCGCGCCAGGGGCCGCAGCAATCAGCGCGCCGATCTCGCCAGACACAAACCCCGTGGTCGCCAGTTGGGTGGTGTTTGTCCCGGATGCGGCCGTTGGGGCTGTTGGTGTGCCGTTAAGAGCGGGGGAAGCCAATCCGGCCTTGCCATCAATGGCCGCCTGCAGCCCCGTTACCTGTGCGATCGTATGGCTGTGCGTGGCTGGCGGATAGGTGGAAGGCTTGCCCGTCACACCTGCCCAAGGCACGCTGTCGGCCATGTCTGCGGCATCCACCTTGCCGTCATTATCCGCGTCATAGGCGGATTTTAACATGTCACCGGCACCAAATCCCGCGAGCGCTGTCTGCACAAAGGCGGTGGTTGCGATCTGGGTTGTATTGGCGCCACCGGCCGCCGTGGGTGCTGTGGGCGAGCCGGTCAAGTTCGGCGAGCTCACCGGGGCTTTCGCGTTGAGCGCGGTTTGCAGACCGGTCACATCTGCGAGCCCATGGGCATGGTTGTTCGGTGCCTTCCCATCCAGCGCGCCCTGCAACCCACTTATATCCGAGACGGCGTGGCCATGGCTGGATGCCGCTTTGCCGGCAAGCCCCGCATCAAACTGGGATTTACGCACAAGATCGGTCGCACCCGTAGCATTTTGTGCGGATTTGGGCACGACAGAGAAGGTCTTGGCGCCACCCACAGACTGGGTGCTGCCCAGATCAATGAAGGCGCCGGTCCCTGCAAGTGGCACGATGGCCGTGGCATTGCCCGCTCCGTCATCGCCTTTACCGACATACAGCGTGTTCTCCACCTCGTTATGAGCGACCTCGCCAGATTTGAGAGCGGCGGGTGCGCCGGCATTACCGGTCAGGCGGCGTTTGAACTGGATTGTATTGGCTATCAGAAAAAGCCTCCGTTGATGGGTGCGTCGTTTGGAAGGATGGTGATGCCAGGATTACCTTGATCACCTTTATCGCCGTCTGGACCGGCTTTGCCCTGTGGCCCGGGCTGGCCGGCCAGATGCAGGCGCAGCGGTCCCATAGCGGCGCGGACGCGGATTGGCGCTGTGATCGTGATCAGACCGGTCTGGAGGGCTGCGGCACTCATGGCACCAGCCCCCGTGTGACCGGCAATATGACAGGGATCTCAAGCAAGAAGCCGAGATGCAGATCAGGATCGAGATCAGTGCGCACAAGATCGAGCACAATGCGCCCGGGCAAGAGGGCTGCGGTCTGCGCTGGACGCAGCAATAACTCTAAGACCGTGTCGCTGACCCTCAGGATACCGCCATCGGCGCTGGTGATCGTGGCCAGCACCGCGCCATCGCTCGGCCTTATCCGGATCTGACCGGCATAGGCCGCACCTTGGGCAAAGACAGGTGCCTCCGCTTCGATCTGGAGCCGCCAAGCATAGCCGATGAGCACAGCCGGGCCTTCGCTCAAAGTCGTGATGGTCATGGCAGCCACCCACAAACCTCAGCCCCGGTTTCATTATGGCCCAGGATCTGGCGGGCTGTGCCATCGGTGAGCTGATCACGCGTTGATGGACGGATGGGTGCGGCCCAGTCGCAGTCAGTCCGCAAGCGGCCCTCAGTCGCGCATCCAGCGAGCAAGACGGCGCTGAAGATCACTGCGCTCCATGTTTTGAACGTCATGGCGGATTTCCTTTGAAGATTGCAAAGACCGAATGCGGGCATCGGCGCGGCGGATGGCAAAGCGGGCCTCGCCAGCTTGGCGCCCCTGGCGGACGGCGATCCAAAGCGCGACGAGAACGGCTAAGATGATTGCTGCGCAAAATGCGGCCCGCCTGCCGAGCCCCGTGAAAAGCGCACGTGCAAGGGTGATCATGGCGTGCGCCCAGTTTTGTGATCCTCAATGCGCGCGGCCCGTGCTTTGAGCGCGTAAAGGATCACCCCCACAAACACGGCCATCCCTATCCAAGGCAGTGCCGCAGGCAGCCAGGCCTCAAAGCCTGTCAGCACGAAGAACCGGCTTGCGACATCCCGGGCCTGCTCTGCCTCAGCCAAGGCTGGTGCGATTTGGGCCCCCAAAGACCCTGCAGCGCCAATAACCCCCAGCCCGATCTGGGCATTGGCTGCAGAGACAATCCGGCTCTCAGAGGGCCGGCCCGCAGCACGCTCTGGTGCGACCGCGCGTGGCGCGGCTTCTGCCAATGCTTCGCTCAGCGCCACATCAATGATTGGCACCAGCGGCAGGTCGTTGTCATCGCGAAAGGCAAGAATTGCAGCCCTGGTGCGCGGGCCGATCTGGCCATCGGCTACACCCACCTCATGATAACCCAAGGACCGCAGTCGGGTTTGGACATCACGCACCGTGAGCGTGCTCGCTACCGCCATATTCCCCGCCCGGCGTACGCCGAGGAGCTTTGACACCGGATAGCGCTTTATATTGACCGCATCCCCTTGGTTGCCACCAAGCCCCCAGACCCACGCGCCCTCAATCCGGTCGATGAAGAACACATGCCCCTGCCAACTTGAGCTCCCGCGCGGGATGACAGCGATATCGCCCGGTTGTGCGTCTGCCACCTCCACCGGCACGCCCCAATCGAGATAAGACCGCGCCGTGAGCTTACGCGTCGAGCGCAGCCCTGCGCGCTCCAAACAATGCCCCACGAAGGCCGCGCACCAAGCCACAGAGTCGTGCTCCACCCAGTCGTGGCCGACAGAGGCATACATCTCCATGACGGCAGGGTTGTCCTCGGGGCCGGGGCCTTCGGTGGTGCCGATCAGCCCGCGGGCAATCTCAAAAGGTGTCATGATGCTCTCCCATGCAAATGCAAAAAGCCGCCCCTTAAGGACGGCTATGGTGGTCGTTTAAATAAAAGCGTGGCCCTGCGAGGTGGGGTGGCGGGGTGCTGTGTGCCTAAAGAGACCCGCGCAAACGCTCGCTGGCTTGCACAATCCAGTCATCCGCCGCCGCCGATTGGGAAGGGCCAATGCCAACTACGCCGAAGAGTTGAACTTCAAATATACCTAAGCCTGTCTGCAGGTCGGGCCAAAAGCCACCCTGTGATAAAACGGCTGAGCGAAGGGCTTCGACAGGCTCGGACGCCATAGATATCTTGGCGAGGATTTGCGCGATACCGGTCATTGGGAACACCTCTTTTCATCCGTTTGTTGTTGCGCAGATGGCCATGCTCCAGCCGATTAACAAGAGTAGTCTGCATATCTGTGACGGCTTATTTCTTGCGACAAAGCCAAGCGGTAATGAGCGCCTCGGCCCCTCGCGGTCCCAGATAGGCCAGCGTGGCCACAAGCCCCGTGCTCACCGGCTGACCAAGCGCCAAATAACTCGCCACCGCCTCGCCAATAATGGCCATGCCGATGGCGACAGGGATTTCCCATAGGAGCTCCTTGCCAAAAAAGCGCCGCCGGCCCAGCTTGACCTCGCCCGAGTGATACATCAGCCGCCCCGTAAAGGCGCCAATCAGCGTCGTCATCGCGCCGCCAAACAGGCTGTTTAACGTTTCTAAAAAGCCCTGCTCGGTCATGGGTGTCTCCTTTGTTGCCTTCTGCAGGTACAAACCCACTTGCGTGGTATTTAATTAGGTCTATATTAAGACCTGTTTTTAGATCTATTTTGGAGGCTGCTATGCAGCGTGTCGAAGCCAATATCGCCGTCAGCGTCTCTGATCTCAAAAAAAACCCATCGCAGGTCATGGCACAGGCGGACGGTGAGCCCGTTGCTGTGCTCAACCACAACCGTGTCATGGCCTACATGGTGCCCGCCGCGCGCTATGAGGCCATGATGGAACATCTAGACGATTTGGAACTCGCCGAGATGATCAAGCGGCGCGCGGGTGAGACACCGGTTCGGGTCAGCCTGGATGCGCTATGAGCTGCAGTTTTTGCCATCCGCACTCAAGGAATGGCAAAAACTTGGATCCACGCTTCAGGCACAGTTCAAAAAGAAGTTGATCGCGTGCCTCGCCCAGCCTCAGGTGCCTGCTGACGCGCTGCATGGCATGCAAGACCACTATAAGATCAAGCTGCGCAGTGCCGGCTACCGATTGGTCTACCGCGTGGAAGAGACTTCCATCACAGTCACGGTCGTGGCAGTTGGTAAACGCGAGCGCAGCGCAGTCTATAAAGCGGCGCAAAAACGCGCAGATCCTTAGTATTCCCCACCATCGAGCAGCGCCTCAAAGACACTATCGGCGGTATTGCGCAGGCGTAGCGTCGGCGGCGTCGTGCTGGTGTCGAGCCAAAGCATGCCCGGCGCTGTCGCCGGTGGCTCCACGCCACTGCTGCTGGTCGAACGCAGTGCCGCCACCACCTGGTTGATCTGGGCACGCACGGCCGCACCATTGTCATTGATGATCACAAAGCTTGGGGTCTGAGCCACTACACCACCTCATCCGCTATCAGCCGCAATTCCGAGACAATCGGCGTAAAGGCCGGATCATTCGTGCGCAGCCAGGCCCGCGCCTCAACCGCACGCGCCTCAATCTCGCTGTTATCAATTCGTCCCCAGGGACCCCAGAGCGGGCTTGGGCTGGCGGGATCGTCATCGGTTTCTCTGACCTCTAGGACCACATCGATATCTGCGCCCTCAGAGCCGTCAAAGTCCGCCCAGGCATCAACCGGAGTCATGCGATCGTCGATGTAATCCGACAGTGCCGAGGCCCCGACCAAGATATCCGAGCGCAGCCGCACCAGCTTCAGCGCGCCAAAATCTAGATGCGCGCCGAACTGGTAAAGCCCCTCAAGCGCCAGAACCTGCGGCGTGCCTCCGTCAGGACCACTTGTGAGTTTAAGAACGCCGCCGGCCGCTTCAAGATTGGTCTTTGGCCCGGCAAAGGCAGGCTCGGCTGCCAGCGTGTTGAGCTGCACAAAGCTCAGGATCTGCACGCCCTTGGTCGTGACGGTGCTGACTGGACCAGTCCGCCCCTCGCTGTCTTGCGCACGTAGCAGGTAGGTCCCGGGTTTAAGCGGGACGACAGCAATCGCCTCGCCGCCTGAGACCCGGTCCATCAGCGTGGAGTTGGCCCAAGTGGCCGCCATCTCCTTGCTGTGGCGGATGATGATATTGCCCCCCACGCGGACATCCACATCAACGGATCTTTGCCATTTCAGGACGGCAAGCCCACCCGCCGACTGGATCGTGAGCCCGGCGAGCGTTTCTGGCGGTGCTGTCAGACCCACAACCTCCAATGCGCCGTCCCGCCATATCGAGGAGACACCCAGCACCGAGATCGCCTTGACGCGGAACGCCCATTGCCCGGGCCGGATATCGCGCAACTCCATCACCGTGCCCGCGGTGCGGCCCCGATCCAACCATTCATCCCCATCCCGGCGCGCCTCGAACTGATAGGTGTCCACAAAGCCCGATGCGGCCGGCTCCCAAGAGATGCGGGCCAGTACTTTGACCGCCGAGCCATCGCGCGTGACATACAGCTCTTCGCTGGCCTGTGGCGCCCCCGGTGGGGCAATGTCAAAAGCCGAAGGCAGCGTTGTGCGCGGCGCCGCTTGATAGATCTGCTCCTCCGAGGCATCCCAGTCATAAATGAGTGGCGAGGTCTCGCGCAGCAGCAGTTCGGGTGCCAGGCGCGGGCCTGCGCCCATCTGCGTCAGATCAAGCCGCACAGCGTCAACCTCAAAGGGCTTGCCCTCCGGCAGCGCCGTCCCGCCAAACCCCCAGCGGTCATATTGGACGTATGTGACCTCCCCTGCCGCGATGCGCCACGCCTTGAGCTTGCCCGCCACCTTCAGGCTCATCTGCCGTCGCGCGCGCTCCAGCTCAATCTTTGCCAAGCGTTGCGCCATAGAGGCCGAGATCGTGAAGGGCAGCGAGATATCGCGCCAGACCCGCTCGCCATTATCCTCCAACCGGTAGGCCTCACTGGCATAGGCCGGGAAGTCATCGGGCTGCCAGCTGTTCTCTGGGCTGACAAATTGGCCGCGCACCGCATTGAAGTTTGACGCCCGGCTTTGCCGTGTGGTCAGCACCATCCCGCCTTCACGCAGATCATCTGCCGTGAGCGTCGTTTCCGGGACCCGGTAGGCCCCCGCACGGATACGCCATTGGCCCGCCTGCCAGATGCAGCCGCCCGCCATGGCCGTCAGCATGGCCTCGATAATGGTCCTGGGTGTTTGTGAGAGCGAGACCACGCCATTGCAGCTAAAGCGCGCCTCGGTGCCACTCGAAGCCAGCGGCACGGCCTCATCGCAGATATTGGCCGCCTCAATGAGGCTGTCGGTCTCTATCCCATCCGCGGCTGCGATCGCAGCGCCAATGCCATAGGTCGGATGGGCCATGTAATCAGCAATGCAAAGCGCTGCGTTATCGCTATAAACCTGCTGTCCTGTCCTTGGATCAAGGATGTCATTCTTGCCCTCCAGATCCACCGTGATGTTGGGGATCCCACCCGGAAAGGCATCCTGGTCATAGGTCAGCCGCAGATAGATCGCGCCACATCCTGCAAGACGGTGCGCATTGCTCCAATGCTCCGGAGCGGCGGCAATCAGGCCCGCAAAGGCTGTCTGATCCTGAGCCCCAAGGCGCTTTTCCACAGCGAGTTTACCGGCCCATCTACCCTGAGCCGCACCCGCCGCAGACACTGCCTCCTCGCCTTCAAAGTAAATCGCCCCGATGGATTTGACGCTGTGGGCCGCCAGTACGACGACCAGATGCAGGTCTTTGTCCTTTTGCCCGGTTGCATGCAGAAAGACGATCACGCCGCCCTTGCGGACCCGGCCGTAAACCATCTCGCGCGGCATCACCGGCTCGCGCACCGTCACGGTGCGGGCCTTCATTTCCATCTGGCCAATGCTGGGCGCTGGCATCATTGCCTGTGCGGCCGCCGAGAGCAGCATCGAGGCCCCAAAAGAGGCTGCAAAGCCAACCAGACCCGTGGCCGCAAAAGCCGCAGCCACACCGCCTGCAGCAATTGCCGCGCCCCCGAGGGCCACAGCACCAAGAACGACAGGTGGCATGGATTAGGTCCTCCACGCGAGACGACACGTTGCAAGTGGCACGCGCACCAGACCCTCTGGTGCCACAAAGGCGGCCTTAGCGCCGGTCACGACGCCAAAAGCCTCAGGATCACCGCCCAACACCAGATCCCCACGCTGCGCGAGGCGTGGATCGGTGAGTGGCTCCCCAAGCAAACTGCGGCCACCTTCTTCAAGTGTTTTCCAGCCAAGCTTGCGCCGTATCCGCTCGCAGCCGATTGGCGTGCTGTAGCGTCCCCGCCAAAGGGCTGCATGGTCAGGGCCGCCGGTCAGGTCGCGGTGCAAATCAATGGCCCATGTGGCACAATCGTGCTTGCCCCAGATAAAGGGTTTGTCGCGTGCCTCGGTAATGCCTGCGGCAAGGCGCTGCTCCCATCTATCAATCATTGGCATGCTTGGAATCCTTTGGCCGACTCATGCCACCGCGATGCGTCGCCAAAGTGGAGCGGGTGCAAGCAAAAAATGCTCCACAGAATCTGTGTATATCTCTGTGGACGAAACGTGGTTTAACTGAAAAAGTCCGGTGCATTCAGAGGGTTGCCCTCTTTGCACAAAAAATACGCAAATAACGCAAGGCGCTGATTTTAAACGGTAATAATTTTATCAGTTGAACAATTTTGCTACGCATAGGCCATACAAAACGCAAAATCTAATTTCTATAGGTCTCTTGGCAGATTGTGCATAAGCCGCGGCGATATCCCCAGATTTTACTTTGATTTCAAGCATATCATCCACGCCCCCAGGTAATCTCTCGATCCTGAATGGCTGTCACATGCGCAAAGCCGCGATCACCGGGATGCAGAACTTGCTGGCTTTCATGGGTGTAGCGCCAGTTGCGCGCTGTGCTCAGATCAATGAGCCGGCTTTCATAGCTGATCGTAATCCGGCAGCTTTGCCCATCCTGTGCGATCTCGGGCACATCAAGGCGACCGGTAAAGGCCTGCACGGGATCGGCGATGATCGCGCGATCCTCGGACAGAAGTGCCAGCCAGATGCGACCTGCCTGACCTTGGCGTGCCTCGTTAATGGCAAGGCTCACCAAATCAAGCGGTACGCCCGAGAGCGAGACCGTGGTTCCGGACGCTACGACATCAGAGGTTTCTTCAAGGGCGCCAAGGCCGAGCAACACGCCAACGCCCGTCCAGGTCTTGCCGTCCCAGTCAATCGGGCCCACCCCAGTCCAGATGCGCACAGCCCCTGAGGGGAACTCCCCCTCAAAGAAGATCGCCGGTTGCAGCTCTGATGCGTTCAGCGCCGTGGCCACAGCAGATGTGATATCTCGGCTCATATCGCCTCGCGTGCAGATAAGGTGAAGCGGTGGCGGGCCGCGCGCTCAATTCGGGTTGGGACAGCCCCTGTGGGGCGCAGCAGCACCTGAGGTTGGTTCACCTCCAGGCGCGTATTGGCCGGCAAGCTTGTGCGGATGGCCGGAAAGATGGTCAGCGTTGCAAACCCGTTGATGTCGGCTGTCGCATCAAAAGCGATCTGGTGCAGACGCGTGTCGCGCCCTGCGCCGATGGAGATAAAATCACCGGAGGCAACGGCGGGCAGGCCCGGTGGCCAGCCCTGCGTTTGCACGACATTGCCCCCGGCAATCGGTGTTGCCAGCGTGATGGGCTGCGCAAGGCTCTTGGGCGCAATTGCCGGATCGGCAAAGAGCAGCAAGCCCCGACCAGAGCCAAGGGCCGTGAGGGCTGCAGAGACCGAGCGTGCCAGAGGCCCCGATTGTGCGGCAAAGGCGATGTCATATTCCCACCATTCCCCGCCCCAGTCTTGCACCTCCATGGTCCCGGTAAAGGGCGACTGCGTTTGGCTTGTGGCCGTGGCCAGCCGGCGCTCCAGCCCCGCGACCCAAGTGCGGGGCAGCTCCACGATGAGGCTCATGCCAGCCGCCCCCGGCGCATGGCATTGCCAACAGCCGCCACCGCAATCCGCTCGAACTCGGGCTGTGCCCCGCGCAAGACCGCAGCCAGCTGCTCGGCCACACCCATCTGCGCCCCGCGCGCATCGACATTGAGGTGGACAGCAACAGGCACGGCGCTGCGATCCCCGCGGGCGACTTGCGCGCGCGACAAAACCCGCTCGCCCCGCTGCAGGATCGTGGGGACCTCGTCTGGTCTGAGGCCTGCCCAGCCTCCGCTGTGCATCCGCGGCGCACCGGCAAAGGCTTGTGCTGGAACAGACCGGCTGTGCCCTGACAACCCCACCATGCCGCCGCTATGCGAGACAGCAGCCGCAACTGATCCCCCGCCGCCAAAGGCACCAGAGAGCGCATTGGCGATTGGCCCAAGTACCGCACGACGGAAGGCTAGCACGGCGAGATCCGCCAGAATGGACCGCACCAGCCCTTTGAAGTCGAGCTTGCCGGTATCGATAAAACTGCGAAAGGCGCTCTCGGCTCCAGAGAAGGCGCGGGATAAAGTTTCGCCAAGGCCTTTGCCCCAGTTCAAAGCATCTACGGCATAGGATTTGAGGGCTTCCGAGACGGCCTTCCAGCCGGTGAGTATCTTATCGCCGGCAGCCCCTGCGCCTCCGCCCGCGCGGCCCATGGCATCAGCCAAACGATCCGCCGAGGCCGTGGCGTCATCCAGTGCGGCGGCGCCTTCTTCGCCGGTACCGGCAACTGCATCGCGCAGCGCGGCCCAGGACGTCAGCGGAGCGGCCGCACCGCGGGCCAAATCGATGGCGGCTTGACGGTAGGTATTGGCTGTCGTCAATGCTTCGGCGGCGATCCCATCAAGCCCGAGGTCAGGGGCGCTCAGAGGATTGTCCTCAAAGGCCCGCCGGAACGCATCCACGGCTGCACTGCCCGCATCGGCCGAGGCCCCCGCAAAGGGGTTCTCGATATCGCCGAGACTGATCTCACCGATACTCCCGAAGGCGGTCTCGATCCCGACAGCAGCCAGCGCATCGCGAATGCGCCCCGTAAAGGCGTCAATCCGGGCGATCGCGCCGTTCAGCATGACCTCGATCCCGTCGAGCATGCGATTGGCGGCCGAGAACACAAGATCACCAATCACATCCGGTAGCCGCGACCAGATCTCGCGGACGGCCAGAAGCGCACCTTCAAACGTATTGGCCGTCGCATTGCCAAAGCCCACGACGCTCTCGATCGCACCGGCCATGCCAGAGGCAGCATCGGCTTTGAGATCATAGAACATCGCTGTGGCGCGCGCGCCTGCAGCCGAGGCCCCCATCTTGATCCGGTCCCAGACCTCGACGGCCACATCCTTCAACAGGCCCATGGCCGCGCCAAAGCCGCCCGCACCAGAAGCCAGCCGCGTAAACCAATAGACCAGCTCCCCCGCACCAACGATGAGCGCACCGATACCGGTGCGGATGAGCGCGCCCTTGAGCACCACCAACATCGTGGCCAGCCCGCGTACAGACAGGGCTGCAACCGCCATTGCCGCCACCCAGCGGCCAGCCAGGAACGTGGCAAAGGTGCCTGCATAGATGACCAGCCGATCAAGATTATCCAGCAAGGTATCAAAAGCCCGACTGATCGGGCTGGTCGAGGAGGCCAGTGCCACAAAGGCATTGGCCACAGCCTCAAGTGACGGCGCCAGCGCCACGGCAATTTTGTTGCGCACGCCGGTGAACACTTGACCAATGCTGACCAGCGCCAGTTCAGAGCGGCGCATCGCCGCGATCGCATCAGCATCGAGCACGGCGCCCAAGGCTTGCGCCTGCGCCCCAAGCCGGGTCATCTCAGCGCCGCCATTTTGCAGCAATGGGATCAGACGGGTTGTATCCGAGGCCATGGCCTCAAGATAAAAGGTCATCTCCTGTTGGCTGACGCCCGCACGCTCGAGGCTATCCACATAAAGCTGCAGCGCCTCAGGGCCCGAAAGCCGCGCGAACTGATCCGCGGTGACCCCGACGCGCGGTGCGATGTTTTCAAAGAAGTCCGCCATCGGACCTCCGCCCGTTTGCAGGAAATCCCCCACACGGTCGTTCACGTCCTTGAGGATATCGGCGAGCTTTTCCTGTTCGATCCCCACCGTGGCCGAGGCCGCCGACCAGCGCTGGAACACCTCCGGCGCGGCATTGGCCACTTGGGACAGCTGGTCGATCTCGTTAGCGGCAGCAACGGTTGACCGCGTCATCGAGACGACTGCCACAGCAAGAGCAGCCGCAGCAGCGGTAGCGGCTATGCGGGCCCGCCGCGCAAAAGCCGCCATGCGCGCATTGGCTTGTTCCAGTTCACGGCTCAGACGTCCCATACCCCGGGCACCTGCAGCGCCAACACCTTCCAGTTCGGCGCGCACTTGGCGCCCCCCCGTTGCAGAGAGGCGGACAGAGACGCGCTTTTCAGCCATGGTGGTGTTAAATCTCTTCGTTGGTCTTGCGCACCATCGCCGCCTCTATGGGCGGCAAGAGTTCCGCAATAATGAGTGGCGATAGCCCCAGGGCCGCCCCAAGTTGTAGCGCCGCGCCCATGTCCCAGCCGATGACGGCACCGCCGCTCATGCCACCTGCGACCCGCATTTGCCCGCCAAGGCGCTGAACCAGATCCCATATCTGCCAGCCCTCATAGGTTTTTGGTGCATTCTGCTGCCTTGGGCATTGTGCGCAGATGGAAGGACACGCCGCGCAATACTCACCGCCCCCGCCGAACTCCCAATCGGCGAGAGCGGTCAGACGTTTTTTTCCGCATCCAAGATGAACGCGCCTGCGATGTATCTGGTCTGGAAGGCCTCAAAGATCGGCCAGATTTCCAAGAGCGCGTCGATACCGTCCGGCGTGACAGACAATGGTTTGCCCTCCGCGTCGCCCACACCCTCCCAATCGTGCACGACGATGCGGGCAACCGCCTTGGCCACGATGCGCGCGAGATCGTCGTTGGAAGGGCCAGTCTCGCTTTGCGTAACATCATCATCAGCGGCGGTCCAAGCATCTATGACTTTGACATCCGCCGTCGCGGCCAAGATTGACGGGTCGCTGCGGGCCGCAAGCATCACGGCCGTTGTCAGAGGCTCGACAAAAAGACGCACGCCGTGGCCGAGATCAAGCCAGCGTGGCTGGGACAAAATGTCTAAACGCAACATATATTGTTCTCCTATGTTAATGGTTGAGGCTCTGGCTAAATCGGCATCAGCAATCCAAACTGGACAAATGTTGAAACGAGTTTGACCCCACGGCGAGGCACAACCCAATGACAGACAAAAAGCTCATGGAAACTTCCATTGCCCTGGAAATCACGCGATTTCAGCGCGACAGCTTAGAAAATCAGATCGAACAACTCTCGGCGCAACTTCATTCAGCAACGCAAAGAGCTGAACGCGCAGAAGCACGTTTGCACGACACCACAGTCATGCTCTCAAATCTAAGTATGCAGGCAACTGCCATGGTCAAAAGGTCATCAGTTTCCGAAGTCTTCATTGAGGGCCGGGGCGTTTTAAGGCTGTCAAATCCTGTAGAGCGCCTTCCGACGAGTTAACTACGCGTCCTCAATAAGTTTTTCGATCGTTGGTGAGGGTAACAGTGCACATGCGGCCGACCACAACGTCGCTGGCGGCCTGCCAGTCAAAAGTCGCCTGCACACCCTGCGGGCCGGAGATCTCAATGCGCGGACGCGGCAGGTAAACGGCATGGGCGGTCAGGGTCAGATGTTCGCCACTGGCGAGCTTGTAAGAGAACTCCAGCGTGCAAGGATCGCCGTTGAGCGCTTGGTTCACCAAGCTCTGATCGGCGAAGCGTATGACGACATTGCCGGTAAGCGCTGCGATAGAAGGGTCAGCGCCATCGATCTTGCCATCGGCCCGGATCGTCTCGATGCGGTCGAGATTGTTGGCGTAATTGATGTCGGCGGAGACGACGTTGCCGATATTGCCGCCATTGCGCGTGATCGCGCCGTTAAAATGGCCAAAGCGCTTCAGAGCAATATCGGCTGGCGTACCAGCAGCTGTGCTCGTGGCAATCGTCTCGCCCTGCGCCACAATGCTGGTCGTGGCCGTCAAAAGTCCCGAGCGTGCCATTTGCCAATTAAGACTATCCACCATGCAGCCCGCATACATGGCATAACGTGGCACTTCCGGCATGCCGGTCTCGATCGAGAAGCTTGGGAGCGACCAGTTTCCAGAGTGGAACGCATGGGTATAGGGGGCTTCCGCGCCTGTTGTGACCGGTTCGCCAAAACACGCCTTTAGCCAGAAGCCAAAGGCCTCCACATCGATCGGCACAACAACATTGCCGTCCGCCGTCACAGCATCCTTGATTGGGGCCTGCGGATCGCGCCCGTAGCCCAAAAGTTCCGACGTCTGAAGCGGCTGCTCCGCGCCAAGCGTCGTGCTGGCGAAGGGCATCTTCGTGAAACCGCCGACGGGCGGCGTGCCATACGTGGTTTCGAACGCAAACCCCATCTGCGCCCGCGCACCTTGGGCTCGTGCCATTGGTATCCTCCTTGAATTGAATTGAGCTGGTCAGACCAGCGGCTCACGCGTGGCGTAGTGCAGGATGATCGGAATGATCCCGGCTTTCAGGGATGCTGCCCCCTCAACCGGAAGATCGACGGGTTCTGCTCCCTCTGGCTCCACCCAGTCGCATAACCCCCGCAATGTCCGGTCAGCAGCGATCACTGCGCCGATCTGAGCGCAGAGCGCGTAGAAGAGGGCGTCTCGTTCCATCGCCGATTGCACGATAACCTCCAACTCTGCGCGGTGCTGGAAGTGATAGGTTAGCGGCGACAACGTTACGGCTGGCTCGCCAGGGTTGCCATCGCGCAGGATCATCAGACCAGCGGGCGGGATGCGTTCTGGCAGAACCTCGCCGCGCAACACCGGCGCATGCGGGATCGTGCGCAACAGGTCCGCCAAAGCGGTGAGGATGGTTTCGCGAGGGGTGGGCATATTTGTCTCAGTTTTTCGGGACCTGCCCGGGATTATTTCTCTGGCTTGGGTAATCGATCCGTCAGGCTGGCAAGCCGTCGTGGCAGATCGCTCCTACTGTGCAGAAAGTCGATGATGATGACCTGATCGGCTGTCTCGATGAAGACCACAAAATGCTGGCCCGCGCGTGTAAAGCGCAGATCCTCAGCAAGGTTGGGTTCGATCAACCGTCGGCAATCGTGCGATATCGCGGTACCTGACGCAATCTCAACGCAGCGCGCGACCAGATCTTCCTCATAGGCCGAGGCCTGCCGAGCCCCGAATGTCTCATACGTCCAGCGGGCAATCTCGGCAATCGAAGCGCTCGCCTGTCGTGTCAGGCGCCAGGGCTTTGGCATCAGTTTTGAACGCGTGCGGCGGCAAAAGCACCACGGATAGCCTCTTCGCCGCTGCCATCGGCGAACTCACCCCGATGTGCTTCGTCAAGGCTCGAGGTTAACCGCGAGCGCAGATCGCAAATCTCGGCTTCCTCGCGCTCCAAAAGACGTAAGCCTGCGCGCAAAGCTTCCGAGGCATTCTGGTAGCGCCCGGATGCGACCAACTGGTCGACAAGAGCAGATTGAGAGTCGGTCAGAACGACGTTGCGGGTCCCCATGGCGGTTTCCTTTAAAGGTTATGGCAATATATGCCATAAGTGAGGCGATGTCGACCCGCCATCAGGTCCGCGCATCTACCCAACGCGCCACAATCAGCCCCGGAACCGCCGCCTGTGCCCGCTCAGCATCGCGCGCCAGATCCAGTCGCTTGGCGAGTTTCACCTGCGGCACCAGCAGAAAGATCGGCACCGTACTCCTCCCGCGGCCGGTCTTTGACCGAGAGGCGACGCCCAAGCCGCGGCTGTTCAACCGCCCATCTGCAACGAGCAAGCTTGGGCTGTTGCGCCGGTAGATAAACCGCAGACGCAACCCGCGCCTTCGTTCCCAGTCTCCGGGCGTGAGCGTCTTGCCGCGGGTGCCTTTGCCTGCAGCTGGCGTGGGGATGGCAAGCCAGAACCCATCCTTTGACCGGATCAACGGCCCTGCGTCATGCGCCCCGATGATTTGAGGTGCCTTCGACCAGACGAGTGCTGCTGCTTCAAGGCTTTCGCCTGCTGCAGGGTAGGTCTTGGACCGGATCGTCTTGCTCAGCCGCTGCCCAAGGCGGGCGCGCGTAATTTGAGCCCGCCAGTCTGATTTCAGGCCGTTGCCTGCCGCGCGCATGGCGGTGGTCACAGCCTTTTCGCCGGCGAGGATTTCGGCGCGCATCGCGGTGACGATATCGCCGGTAACAGAAAGGTCGAGCTTCATGCAGGCGTTGCCTCTATCGTCCAGACCAAGCGATCCCGATCACGCAAGGGCTCCCCTTGGATCAGGAATGTTTCTTCTCCCAACAGGATCTGCTCGTCAGGGCGGGGTGCTGGCAATTCCGATACGCGCACGTCGAACCGGCACGTATCTGAGACAAGGCGCGCCGCCCCGAACGCAGTCACATCATCATTGCGACGCAAGATAATGCGGATGCGTGTGAACTGCCCTTCGCTATCACGGTACCAGGCCTCATGTGCAAGGTTCAGATCAGCGAATAGCAGATCAAGGGCTGCAAGGAATGCCGTCATCTGCGTTCAGCCTCAGTTGCCCGAGTGCAGGCGGATGGCCATGCGGGGCCGCTTGTTCACGGGCAGGATCGAGCTTTCGGTCATCAGATCGATCCAGCGGCCCTTGGCATCGACCATCTGGCGGGCGTAAAGCGGCAGGCCGATGGTATTGGCGGTTTCCAGCAGATTGGCTGGCCCGCCATAGGTGGTGAAGGTGTCAAACGTGCCCAGCGGAAACGCGATCCCTTCGCCTGCTGGGATTAACCTCTCGGATGTTCCGTTCGAGAGGGTCACGGAGCCGTTGTATTCTTAAAAGAGAATGCCTGCGAAGGGGAAAGCGCGACGCATATCCTCGCGCAGCGGCTGGCCACCCGTGGCAGAGAAGAACTTGTAGGCTTCTTCGGTCTTTGGGTGGCTGATCAGCTTGTCGAAGTATTCCGAACTGACCAGCGCATGGGCTGTGGTCATGGTCTCGCCCAGCAGATTGTCCTCCATGGCGCGCAGCACACTGCGCACTTTTCCCTGGATATTGGTGCCTGCAGTGCCGAAGACGAAGTCGATCGAAATCTTCTCAAGCCCGAACTCAGTGAAGTAATTGTAAAGCGTGGTGCCGGCACCGTCTTTCACAATGCCGCGCAGCGCATTCATCTCCATGTATTCGCGGGTCTGGGCGTGCTTGCGGCGCATCAGCGTCAGCTTGCGGTTCATCACCTCAACCAGCGGATCGGCGGCGTCCGAAAGGCCCAGTGCTGGCATGCCCTGAATGTCGGCGGGCAGGATCACATCGTCATGCGGGATCCAGGGCAGGGCAAAGCTGCGCATGGAGCGCTGCTCGCGGTTTCCAACAGTGGCAGGCGCGCCGAGTGGCACCGAGGGCAGCAGGCTCAACACGCCTTCGCGCTGCTCGATCACGATGGAGCGCTGGGTGACACCTTCAAAGCGGAACAGGCCGATCTGACCCAGGCGGGTGTAGAGGTTGGGCAGGATGTTGATCGCTTGCGTCATCTCTGCGAGCGAATAGCCGCCCGCGTCAAAGGGATTACGGGTGATGGTCATGGGGAACTCCGGGGGAAAGAGGGTTGGGAAGGTAAGGCGATCGCTGAAGGGGGCGCCTAGATAGATCAGGCGGTATCGCGCGGAATGATACCCAGTGCGGTCAGTTGACCGTGTTTGGTGACGGTCTTTGCGGGATCATCGACGGTGGCATCAAAAACAAGCGCCGCCTTGGAAACGATGGCGGGGCCGCGGGTGACGACCAACGCTGAGGCATCAGCAGCCGTGGCATCGACGGCGTAAAGCAGGACGGCGGCCGCGGTCTGCGCCCCATCCGTGCCACCCGAAGTGGCAAGCTTGTATTTACCGCTGGCCGTGATGCGGCCAAGAACAGCACCTACAGGATAGGCCGCACCGGCGAGCAGCGTCACACTCTCGCGGGTAAAGTTGGGATTAAGCTCGTATTTGAGAACATCGCCCATGCCGGGCGGCTGTGTCAGAACGGTCATGTCAGGGATCCTTGTGATCAGGTGGCAAAAAGAAATCCCCCGCCGGAGAGGAGCGGCAGGGGATCAGGTGGCAGGGCGTCAAGAGCGCGTGTGGAGATCAGCCTTTGGCCCCTGCTGAGGCGGCGCGTTTTGCGGCCGCTACGATCGGGCTCTCTGCAGATTGATGCAGCACGGGCGAAGGCGGGGCTGCCACGATATCGCGGGCGTCGGCTGCCGCAGCTGCGCGCTGCAACACGAGTGAGCGCAAGACCTCTGGCGTGGTTCCCTCGCGGAGCGCTTTAGCGGCATCAATAGCGATCCCGAGCCGTCCGGCCTGCGCGGCTATTTCGGCGACCTCCGCGGCTGCCTCGCGCAGCTGCGCCGAGATTTCGGCCAGATTGCCAGGCGCTGTGGACGTTGAATTGTTCGAAGGTGGAGCCGCCGCACGGGCCGGTCCCACTTCTGCCTGCGGCTCGTTTTGAACATCGCCGACATCTTCCTCTGCATCGGAGGCTCCGACCTCGCTGTCCAGCGTGGTGGCCTCGGGCTCAATGCTTTCTGTGCTATCCTGCGCGGTGACTGTCCTGGCGCTCATGGCGGCCTCCTTTGGTTTGGGATGTGTTGCGCGTGACAACCGCGCGTTTGAGCGTGGGGTAGAGAGGGTCTCTCGAAAACGGGCAAAGCCCCTTGAGAGATCGATGGCTTCATCGGCAAGGCCCGCCGCGACGGCGTCTGCCCCGCGGTAGGTGGCCGCTTTGGTGGCAAGAGCCGCCTCTTGGCTCAGCCGTCCGGCGCGCCCGGCAGCGACTGTCTCAGCAAATAGAAACCGCAGCACATCGATTTCGCCCTGGATGTCGGCACGAACCCCGTCAGGCAAAGGCGAGTAAGGATTGCCATCGACCTTGTGCTCACCGGAGTGGATCAGCGTGACGCGCATGCCGTCTTGATCAAGCTGGCCACTCATATCGGCATGCATCACAACAACACCGATGCTGCCGACGGCCCCTGTGCGAGGTAGCAAGATCCGATCAGCCTGACTGGCCAGCGCATAGCCGGCCGAGAAGGCGTGTTCGGCCACAAAGGACCAGACCGGTTTGGTCGCGCGGATAGCACGAATGCGATCTGCCAAATCAAAAACACCAGCGACTTCGCCGCCAAAACTGTCAATTTCCAATGCGATGCCGCGCACCGCCGGATCATTGCCCGCCGCGTCGATCTGGGCGGCGATCCCTTCATAGCTGGTCTGGCCAGAGGACTGGCCAATCCAACCGCCACGATGAATGAGCACGCCAGAGATCTCGATCACCGCAATCCCGTCGACGACAGGGTACGGCGCATCGCCATGCTGACCCAGTCTCTCAGGCAGCCCACCGGCCAGAATGCTGGCGCGCGCCGGAAGGGCGGCGGTGCTGGGTGCATCGGTCATATCGCTGCCCGCCATGTCGACCTGCCGCCCAAGAATACGAGTACCAAGCCCGGACAGAAACGCCATCGCCTTTGAGGGTTCGACCAGCAGCGGCGTGTTGAACGCACGTGCGGCTATGCGAGCGTGGAGCATCAGAGCTGGTCCTCTTCAGTGCGGGTGCGATCTGCCGCGTCATCGGTTGTGTCGGTTTCGTCGTTGTCGTCAGCGTCGCCAACCGGCACCGCCTGCACCCCCTGCGCGGGCGACCCCGGACGACGGAAGTCGAGGCCCAGAGCACGCTCGCGCGCCCGTTCGGCCGCAATCTCGCGATCAACCTGCTCGGCGTCATAGCCGCGCTCGGCAATGGCCTGGCTGCGTGATTTCAGGCCCGCTTCGATCTGGGCGATCTCGGCATTGGCGTCTTTGAGCGGATCGACCCAGTCCCATTTGGTGGGCAGCCAATCGGCGGCCAGCAGCCGCGACCGGTCGGCCTCGAAGCCGGGCAGGTTCAGTGCGCCCGACAGCACCGCTGCATCCATCCAGCGCGCATAAACGGGTCGGCACAGCTGGTAGGCCATGACAGAATGTTGCCAGGCCGAGACACGGCGGCGGAACTCGATCAGGGCAAGCCGCGAGTTCGAGAAGTTGCCCTTCACCATATCATTGGCCAGATACGGATAGGGAATGCCCAAAGCGGCCGAGATCTGCAGCAATGTGCGATACTGGAACGGCTCGTATGTCGCGCCGCTGTCCGCAGGCTGGCCGACCGTGACGTCCTCGCCTGGATCAAGCCGCACAACCTGACCAGGGCTGATCTCAACCCCGCCAGGACCCTCATCCTCCTCTGCTGGTGCCAGCGGGTTTTCCGGCGCGGGAGAGGTGACGAACATCGCGTACATTGCCGCGACCTTTTTGCGATCGAGTTCGGCGTCGTCGTATTGGTCGAGCAGAAACAGCTTCACGATGGCGGGGGCGAGTTTTGACACGCCGCGCAGCTGGCCACCCTCGACCGGGTCAATCACATGGATCACTTCCGATGCGGGCACGCGTACCAGTTCGCCAGACAGCCCGGGATCGGTGCTGTCGCCGGGGTGTCGGCGCAGGAAATGATAGGCGACGCGCCGTCCAATCCGGTCAAACTCGATGCCCTGGCGGATCGCATTGCCGTTGGCTGCAACGCCCGTCTGCTCCAGCGGCAACATTTCCGATGGCAGCATTTGGAGTTGCAGGGGCACGGTCAGCCCGTCACCCGGGCGCCGCATCCGGATCCGGAAGAACACCTCGCCTGCGATAAACACCTCGCGCGCGGCGCGGCGCTGCAGCCCGTAGAAATCCGTCAGCCCCTCGGCATCTGCCTCGTCGGTCCAGGCCAGCCAAAGCCGCTGCAGCTCTTCCTTGCGCACAGCGTCACCAATCTTCGAGATTGGTTTGATGCCGTCGCCCACAGTATTGGCAGCCCAGCTCTCCACGGCGTTCACCGCATAGCCATTGTTGCGCACCAGCCAGCGGGCACGGGCCGTGATATCCGGACCTGACGCTGCAATCAGCGCATTCACATGGGCGCGCGTCGCGCGGAACCCGCGCAGGCGCCGATGATGCTGACCTGCATCAAAGCCGCCGACAAATGCGCCGAGCCGCTGCCGCCAGTTCATCATAGATCCTTCACAGTATAGGGTCGCAAGATGCGCCCAGTGCCGCGTTCGGCTTTTGCAATCCGGCGCTCGATATCACTGATCGCAGCCGCCAGTTCGGCATCGGTGCCATAAGTGACTGTCTTGCCGTCATAGCTGACAGACCGCGTGCCGCTATAACGCGCGACCAGCAGCGCACTGTGGCGGGATTTGAGGTCATCGAGGGTCATCGGGTTTTGCTCATTCCATGTATTTGGGCGTGCTGATCTTCCAGCCGCGCCGCCGCGGTGCGGTGATGCGCCCGGCTTGCGGCTCCGTCGCTTTGTCAGTCTCGGGCTGTGCCACGGTCACAACCGTCTCGACCCCCGCCTGTTTCTCCAACTGTCGCCACATCCGCTCGTCAAAGCGGTCTGCGCCAAGGATCCAGGCGGCTGCGCGGGCATAGACCCGCGTGTCGAGGGCCTCGTTGCGTTCGCGCAGCTTTTGCCATTCCTGGTGGGCGTAGCCGCGCTTGTTGCGGATCGTGACCAGTTGCTCGGCGACCAGCTGCTTGAGCCATTCGCTGTCTGCCCAGTCCGGCAGATGGATCATGCCAGCTGGATCGGCGACGCCCAGTGCACGATCTTCGTCACTGGGCCGTTCGATCCGCAGATAGCGATATGTCTCTGCTTTGAAGGTGGCGGTGGCCACAGTCCAGAGCCGCGCGCCGCGTTTGAGCTTGCGACCATTTACGGTGGCATCGACAAAGGTTGGCCCCGACACCGGCGTTGCCCGGTTGAACCCTTCCAGGCCCTTCACGGGTGCTACTTGTGCGATGCCTTGCTTGCGCGACCAGGCGTAAACGGCGGCGGTTTCATAGCCGGTATCAATGGCCAGTTTGGCCAGCGGCATCACCGCGCCATGCTCATGCACCCAAGTTTGCCCCAAGAGCGATGTCAGCTTGTCCCAGCACGCCGGATCGTCCGGTCCGCCCGGAATGACGATGTGATCGACGAGCCAGCTTTGCAGCCCGCGACCCCAAGCCCAGACATCGACCTCGATGCGGTCTTTCTGCACGTCCGCACCGGCAGACAGGAACAGCCCGCCTGCGGGGATCTGCGCGGGGAAGGCAGTCCGCCGGTCGGCCAAACGCTGCCATTCCGGGGCTTCGCCGCTTTCAACCCAGGTCTCACCCAGCAATGTGTTGCGCGCCGCGCGCAGCATCTCGTCGGAGCCTTGAGCTGCCAGCCAGTCCCGTGCGATCTGTTCCCAGCTTTTCCAGCCGATTGGCGAATAGAGCGCCGAGAGGTGGAACCCGATGGCATGTGGGTTGTCTGACAAAGCCGTTGCCCGCCATTCACCACGCGCTAGCAGGTCGGTCTTGTGGTGCTCGGCGATGGGCTTCTCGCACCCTTCGCAGGTGTACATCGCTGTTTCCGGCTGCCCCTTTTCCCAGCGCAGCCGCTCGAACTCTAGCCACTGCATATGGCTGCAATGTGGGCAGGGGACAAAGTAGCGCCGCTGGTCGCTGGCCTCGAACTCTCGCTCAATGCGGCTCAGGCCGCGGATCGTTGGCGTCGAGACCATGAAGACCTTGCGCCTGTGCGCGAAGGTCGTGGTGCGCGCCTCGGCCAGCGTGACCGGATCGCCTTCCTCATCGGCCGAGGCCGGATAGGCATCGACTTCATCCAGAAACACATAACGTGCCGGCATCGAGCGCAAACCCGTCGCGCTGTTCGCCCCCGTCAGCACCAGAATGCCGCCGGGGAATTCCTTTGACAGCATGGAATTTCCGGCATCCCGTGACCGGGCGGGCTGGACTTTCTCTTTGAGTGCCGGGCTATCCTCGATCAGCGGGTCGATCCGGCCGCGTGAGGTGCGCTTGGCCATCTCCAACGTGGGCAGCACGGCCAGCATGGGTCCTGGCGCGTGATGGATCACGAACCCGATCCAATTATTCCCTGCCTCCGTCGCCCCAACCTGCGCGGCCTTCATGAACGAGATCCGTTGAGCCGGATGGTTTGGCGACAGTGCATCCATGATGGCGCGCAGATACGGCGTGCGCGCTGTGCGATATTGGCCGGGTTCAGCCGAGGCCCGAGAAGAGAGCTTGCGGTGCGCATCCGCCCATTGCGACACGGTCAGGTCCGGGTCCGGCCGCATGCCGCTGCGCCACACACGCAGGATGTTCTCGGCGCCGTCAAAGCCGAGGTCGAGATCTGCTGTTAGGTTGTCGTCGGTCAGGTCGTGTGCGTTGCCGTCATCATTCAAGCGAGACCCTGAGGTCGGCCAGGGCGGTGAGTTGCTCTCTGACATGGGTTTCCAGCACCCTTTGCAGGATCGCAGTCTCGATTGTCACCGCATCACCGGATGCCCTTTCCATTTCTGCGGATAATTGTGCGGCCATCAGGGCGGACACACGGGTGGGCCAGGTGACCCAAACATCGCGTTCCTGGCGGGCCAGGCGAAACACCAGGGTCTCGGTGCGCGCACGATCCACCAGCACGCCCTTCTTGCGCTGGATCGACAGCTGGCGTTCCTGCGCCTGATACACCGTCAGCGCGGTGCGGGCCTTCAAATAGGAGGTGCTGTCTCCGGCACCAGTCCCGGAGACGTTAGGACCATCACCACCAGCGCCAACACTGCCACGTGACCGCATCTGTTGATCCGGATCGGTCATTGCATGGCGGCGTGCATCAGACGCCGGTGCATTGATCGACCCATCGGCGAACAGCACCAAGCGGCCAGTCTTGCGGGCCTTCTGCACCGCCCCGCGCGAGAGGCCGGAGCGGGTGGCATAGGCACGCTCGGATAGTCCTTCCATGGCGCTTGAAACGTCCTCAACATATTGGAAATAAACAAGAAAGATGCTCTATTTGAGTTGATTATACTGCCCGTCAGAGCGACTCTCAGTGCAAGCAAACAAGCCTGAACGGAGACAGACCCATGACCCTCGCAGAACGCTACAACGCCCAAGTCCAACGCCTGCTGCCGCATATGGCCGAGAGCTTGGCGGTTGATCCCGCCATCACCTGCGCGGGCGAGATCGATGACATCGTGTTTCGCCGCAGCGAATACCTCGGCGGGATGGCGATCGCCATTCTCGCCCTCATCGACCAGCAGGCTTGAGGAGCAAACTATGACCATGGCCACCACCACCATCCGCATCGACTACACAGCGCTGCTCGACCAGTTCGACCGCTCACGCCCTGACGTGGTCGCCGAAGCCATCGAGACCGCACTGCGGGAGGACGGCATCAAGGCCGAGGCCTCGGACATCTTCTCGCACATCAAGATCGAACTGCCGACCAGCCAGCTTGCTGCGGCCAGCGCGGTGCTGGCCGAGCTGCAGGTTATTTAAAGGAGGACCGGAATATGAGCACGCGTGCACAAATCGCCATTCAGACAGGGCCCGACGAATGGGCACACGTCTATGTCCATTTTGATGGGTATCCGTCCCACATGCTTAACGTACTCGCGCATTGGACGCCCGCGGACATTCTTGCCGCCGAGGAAATCCGGCAGGTGCGTGCGGACGCGCTGGAGTGTTTCGATCCGCCGCGCGCGCTGGTGATGCATCCCGAACCGCGCTGCGACTTCTGCCACACCTATGTGGTTGAACAGGGCCGCTGGATTGAATGGAGGGCGGGGCGATGACTCCGCACGCCATTTTGCCAACCCGCAATGAGGCCCATGGCTTCTATGGCACGATTACCATTTGTCCCCTGCGGGATCGCCGCAGCGGCGAAGTATGGGCTCTCGCATCAAAACTGATCGCGATCGCCATGCACGTCGATAGCGAGGACGAGATGATTGGCATTCGCGACTTTCTCGACAGTCGGATGGGGCGTCACTTCGCCGACGACGTTGTGGGCAATATGACGGGCTGCAACATCGATAGCGAGACTGCCATCAGTTCCGCAATCTGCCGCTGGCAGGGCTGGCGCATCTGCCACCGCACAGAACGCGAAGAGGGCATCCCCGCAGGCCTTCCCTACCTGACGGGTTGGGTGCAGCACTTTGCGGTGAGGGCCGCGATGGCAGACGCAGGCTGAGGCCAGCAAATCTTATGCATAAGCCAGCCCGCGGCGTCGCGGGCCTATCCCGGTAGAAGGGCACGCATCCTGCGCGGCCCGTTTGACCGGAGGCAACCATGCCCAATCTGACCAAAACCCAAAACTTGATCCTGACGACGGGTGCCCAGCGCGCAGACAACGTTGCCATGCCGCTGCCCGAGGGGCTGCATGGTGCCGCCGCCACGAAGGTCGTGGGCATGATGATCGACCGCGGCTGGCTCGAAGAAGTCGATGCTGACCTCCGCAAGGGTGACCCTCTCTGGCGCGAAACCGGTGATGGCCACGGCACCACGCTGGTCGTCACCGACGCAGGGCTGCTGGCCGTCGGGATCGAACCAGTGGTCGTCAAAACCATGGCGGCGGTCCGCCAGCATGCAGCGGCGGCGCCAGCCCCCAAGACGCCAACCATGCGAGCCGGTACCAAACAGGCGCAGATCATTGCGCTGCTGCAGCGGCCCGAGGGGGCATCGATAAAAGAAATCGTCGCGGTGACGGGGTGGTTGGCTCACACAGCACGTGGCGTCATCTCGGGTGCGCTCAAGAAAAGGTTGGGCCTGCCCGTCTGCTCGGAAAAGATTCAAGGCCGCGGCACAGTGTATTCGCTGCCGGGTGATGGATCTGCGCCGTCATCGCAGGCGCGCGAAGAGCCTGCGCAAGGCGTAACCACGCACTAGTGAGATGCTGGTGAAGGCCAAGCCCTATCGCAAGGTTCTCGCCAAGGCTGGCTACCAGCCCGAACCAGGGAAATATGACGATCTGAGTTGCGACCGCTAGACCATATCCCACGGTGACATTGGTGACAGCCTCAATCAATGAAAGACGTCGGGATTGGCTCATGCCGCCAGCCTCTCTGATTTGAGGGTGGCAAAGCTCTCACCGGTTTCCACAAGAAGGGCGTCCTTGCCGGTAAAAGCCTGCCATCGCTCGATGACCACATCGACATAGGCCGGGTTGAGCTCAATCCCGTAACAGACACGCGCTGTGGTTTCCGCCGCGATGAGCGTGGTGCCAGATCCCATGAAAGGCTCGAACACCGCCTGACCTGGGCTGGAGTTGTTCAAGATCGGGCGGCGCATGCATTCCACAGGCTTTTGCGTACCATGCACGGTGTCAGCATCCTGATCCTTGTTTGCGATCTGCCACAACGTGGTCTGTTTGCGATCACCCGCCCAGTGGCCTTTGCCCTTGGCGCGCACGGCATACCAGCAAGGCTCATGCTGCCAGTGATAATCACCGCGGCTCAGTACCAGCCGGTCCTTGGCCCAGATAATCTGCGAGCGGATGTTGAAGCCCGAGGCGATCAGGCTGTCGGCCACGGTCGCCGCATGTAGCGCGCCGTGCCAGACATAGGCAACATCGCCAGGAAACAGCGCCCAGGCCTCCCGCCAGTCCGCGCGGTCATCGTTCAGCACCTTGCCGGTGCGCTTGGTCTTGGCCGCACCCGCCTTGTTGCGCCAGCCAGGATCGTATTGCACACCGTAGGGCGGGTCGGTGACCATCAGCAGCGGTTTTTCATCGCCAAGCAACCGCCCGACCACATCGGCACTGGTGCTGTCACCACAGATCAGCCGGTGCGACCCGAGCTGCCAGAGATCACCTGGAACCGAGACAGGCGTCTCCGGTACACCCGGAACGTCATCCTCGCCCTCGACCGAACCATCAGCGCCCAGCGCATCGGGGTCTTGCAGCAAGGCGTCGAGATCTTCGTCAGTAATACCCAGTAGCGACAGGTCAAAATCTTCAGCCAGCAGCCCCGCGATCTCGTCGCGCAGCATGGCTTCGTCCCAGTCGCCCAGCTCGGTCAGCTTGTTGTCGGCGATCCGGTAGGCCCGCCGTTCAGCTTCATCGAGGTGACCCAGCCGAATGACCGGCACATCAGTCAGCCCCAGCATCGTCGCTGCCAGCACCCGGCCATGTCCGGCGATCAGCTCGCCATCGTCGGCGACCATGCAGGGCACGGTCCAGCCGAACTTGGCCATGCTGGCCGCGATCTTGGCCACCTGATCGGTGCCGTGGATCTTGGCATTGCGGGCATAAGGGCGCAGCCGGTCAATCGGCCACGTCTCGATCTCGCTTGGCGCGAAGACAAGGTCCATGAGCATGTTCTCTGAGTTGAGGCAGGGCGGACGTGCCAATGCCACGGCCAGCGAGGCGGTGACTGCATCGGGATCCGCGATGTGGGGAAAACAAAAGCGCCCGCGAGGGATATCCTCCGGGCGCAAAACTTCGATGATTGAGGTATGAGTCAAGGGGGGCAGCTTTGTCAAACCATTTTTGCGGCCCTGATTTGGCTGTTTCGAGCCCGGGGGAAATGGCGCAAAAAGGGTGGCTTTCCTGGCTGGCTAAACTGGCTCGATTTTGGCTTGGGTGGATTCTTGACTAAACCACTCAAGAATCCACTTTGAGAGCCAGTTTTGTGCGTTCAACCCATTGTAATTGAATCACTTTATTTTGGCCGCCGACCAAGGTGGCTTCCAAGTGGCTTCCCCGGTGAAAAAGCCACGCGCTAGCGAAATGGCGAGCTAAGCCCCCCCGTATACACATGGGGCCGGGGAGGAACCATGGGTGGGGGGGCGAGGGCTGTCGCCCGTGCATCACCTCACCACCGGAAGATCGGAGATCCGCGTTGTGTAGCGCGGGCTGCGGTAATTTGCACGTAACTGCCAGGAGCGCGTCATGCCCTCACTCCCAAGAACCAAGGCCTTCTTGCCGAACCGAGTGTTCACGGCGTCAAACGCCTTCATCAATGCTGGCGACCCCTTCGGCACATCGAAGAGAGTCCTTGGTCGATCTTCAAGTGGCAGTAGATCATCCAGCATAATTCCTGCCTTGGTAAAGCCGTATGCCTGGGTATTACCCTTTGGCCAGGCTGCGATGGCACACCGTTTGGCAGCCCCGACCAGCTCGAACGTGTCAGAGGACATTGGGGTTAGGCGAGTTGAGCGCGATCCTGCATATTGCGGCCGATCAGAGCGGTGTCGGTTCGTGTGAAAGAACACAGTCAGCGTCCCGGCCACCAACCCGTGTTGTCGGAGCTTTTCTGCGGCCCGCGTCGCATGAGCCGTGATCGCTTGGAACAATGTGTCGAAGTCCTTCATTGGCACGCCGGAGGAACGTGTGACAGCCATGCCCTTTCGCTGAGGCTCCACATCATCAAACGCGATGCAGGACTCGCCTTGGAGCTCTAGAACCGTGCGTTCTAGAACGACTGTGCCCAGCGCGCGTGCCTGGCGCAGTGGCATGTCACGCAATTCTGCCGCGGTGCCAACGCCTATCCCTTTTAGTTTTGCTGCGGTCTTCCGGCCAATCCCCCAGATGTCCCCAACCGGCACAAGTGGTAACAACCAAGAACTCAGTGTCGGATCCATTATATCGAGCACGCCTGCAAAGATCGGGTTCTTCTTAGCTATATCGTTGGCGCATTTGGCAAGCGTCTTGGTCGATGCAATCCCAACCCGCACTGGCACACCCACGCGGCGCAGCACATCGCTCCGCATTGCCCTTGCGTGAATGATGCGATCCTTGAAACCACTAAAATCCAGAAAGCATTCATCAATCGAGTAAATCTCAACGTTCGGCGTATAGTCTTCATAGACCTCGACCACGCGGCGACTGATATCCCCATAGAGCGTGTAGTTGGATGAAAACACTCGCACGCCATGCGCTTCGATCTTGTCGCGGATAAGGTGCAAAGGTTCACCCATCTTGATACCCAGCGCCTTAGCCTCGTCACTGCGCGCGACGGCGCAGCCATCGTTGTTGGACAGAACGATCACTGGCACGTCTTTCAGGCTCGGGTCAAAGATCCTCTCTGCGCTGACATAGAAGTTTGCGCTGTCGCTGATCGCGATAGGCCGCGTCACGCGACATCATACCGCCGCACCACCCCGGCGATCACACCCCAGATCTCGCTGTCCTCGTTCAGCTCAATGTCAGGAAAGGCCTCGCGGGTATTGGCTGGAGCCAGATAGAAATTACCATTGCGCTTGCGCAGGATCTTCGCTGTCACCGCACCCTCAACGACCGCAAGCACTGCGCGACCCAAGCGCCGCTTACCTGCACGATCAACGGCGATGATGTCGCCATCGCGAATCCCGACATCCCAGAGACAGTCACCCTCAACCCGCCACCAGAACGTCGACGAAGGATGCCGCACGACCCAAGCAATCGGGTCAATCTCATCCTCAAGGTCATCCCCTGCTGGCGATGGAAAGCCGGCGCTGGCACGTGCCAGCAGAATTGGGACAATCTGACCCTCTGCAACGACGGGAATTTCGATCGGATAGACGGGCATCGGCGACTCACTATTTGTTCATGCTATGTTCTCATGCTTCGTTCATTTGGTATCTGGCTGTCAAGCAATGAAGGGATGGCTGATGGCGGCAGTTGCCAAACAGGCGTGCCGGGTGTTTTGTGAAGGGGAATGATCGACAGAAAGGGCGGATTGCAGACCTTCGCTGCAAGTGCGCGGGCTCTGGGGCAATCTGGCGAAAGCGGCCGTTCAATGAGAGGTCAAATCCACAAATGCTGCAAACGATGTAATGGCGGCAGTGAGCCCTTCTTTAACTGAATGCTGCGACGCAACGAACGTCAGGTTTGTAGCGACCAGCACAGAATGTGCGGTATCGAATCTGACGACGTCGCGACCTTAGTTGCTTTGGTTCAGCGCGCTGCTGCCCAGTCGAGCGCTTTAATTGATCGCGTTAAATAATCAAGCACCTCAGTCGGAGACACGGAATGTCGAGGGTCTGGTGCAAACGCCCGTCCGGCTCTACGGCTGCGGTCGTTTAGCGTCTTTGCACGTGGAACCGCGGCGCGGTTGTCGAGGGCCAGCGCCTCCGGAACGGAGCTGGCGTCGTTGAAAGCCCTCCCGAGGGCCCATGCATCAAGCATGGCCGTATACGCACCTGCGCCCGTGCGCGGGCTGGACAGATGGGCGGCATCGCCCAACAAGGCGATACGGCCAGCGACAACAGGGTCTGCGGCAAACTCCCAGATCGGATGCGGCGTAACCTTGCCGTGTTTCACACAATCCGCCCAGAACTGCGCATTTCGTTGGCCAAACAAGGCCTTGGTCAAAGGCACAAACCACTGGGGAATATCACGCATGGCAGACCCAACCTGTCGGTTGCGTGTCGGTTCCGCCACCTCGGTCTGAGGCATCGCCATGTAGACACCACAGTTCCACAACGGGCCGTCCGGACCCACGCAGGGGAAGCCAAGTGTTTCATAGCGAATGCCATTCACAATTCGACTGCCAGATGGCGGGCCATCGATGCCTTGCATCGGCACGAGACCTCGCCAAACAGTATACCCCGAATAGACAGGTTGCTTCTGTGTAACAAAGGGTCGGAGTGTTGATTTTCCACCATCTGCCCCAATGATCACGTCAAAGGCTGTGGCATCACCATCAATCACGATCGCGGGCCGATCGCTGCGTGCATCGGCAATCGTTTGGACGTCGGCACCAAAATGCACGCTTTCAGGTGGCAACCCTTGAAAGAGGTAATCCCACAGGTCGCCGTAAAAATGACCATGGCCTTTGATGGCGCGGTCAGCACTGTCTGGGTTGCCTAGCCTGATCCGGCGAAGCAGGCCAAGATCGACCGACCCAAGCGCGCCGCCACGTTTATCGAACCCTTTGGCAAACAATTCATAAACCTGCGCGTCAAAGCCAAGCTGGCGCAGGACATTGGCCGCGCTGAGCCCACCAAGGGATGCGCCGACCACAGCAATCTTGAGAGGAGGAATGCGCATACCTGCCGACCCTTTACCCTTAACCGAAGACGATGCGGAACGCCGCATACAGAAGAGCAAACAGCGACGGTAGGATCGTCGCGTTGAAGCCGTAAGAGCGGTAGAACGGATGCTTGCGGTAGCCGACCACATACATCAGTCGCCCTGCGATCCAAACAACCAGTAAGGCACGGGTTGCGTCGATGCTTTCGGGAGGCAGAACGGACGCCAATGCCAGCTGCGCCAGCGCGAAGATCACCGTTTGCTCTAAGGTGTTCAGTGCGATGCGTTGTGCCATATCAAGTGTCGTGCCGATGCTGGGGCGATGGCCTTCCTGCCATTTTTCGGCATTGGGCGTGGCGCGGCTGATCGACACCCAAAAGATATGTCCTGTCAGGACCAACCCTGCAAAGGCGAGATTTTGACCGACATAGAACAGGTTATCAGTCCGAGATTGAACCCAGCCCGTTTGGAAAAGCTGCAGCCACTGCGCCACAATGACAAAAAGGATGGCTGGAACCACTACGGTGACCGCCGCTTTGGCGAAGCCGGCCATGATGATTTTAAGGCCCTCATCCGTCGAGGCATCTGCTTCGAGTAATTTACTCATGTCAGGTCCTTGGCCTAGTTGTCATATTGCAGGTCGGCGACATAATCGCCACGTGCGGGGTAGTTGGCTTTGATCGCAAAATTGACCGCGCCTAGAATATCGCTCGGCTGTGGGCGGGCGAAAGGCATGGTTTGAACGGATAGATAAAACAAGGTTTGGTCGGGTTTGACTAAGAAGATGCCCGGTTCTGAAAATACAGCGGGTTCGGCCTCTCGGATTGATAGGGAGATGTAGAGACCCCAATTGCGGGCGGCTTCCACAGGCAGATCGTAGGCGATGCGCAGGTGCTGCGCCTCGATCTTGTCGGCCATCGCTTGCGCCTTTTCCTGGCCATCCATGCTGACAGCGAGGGTCGTTACCCCACTGGCCACGAAGTCAGGTGTCATACGATCAAGCTCCGCCAAATAGCTGGCGCAAATCGGGCAATGTAGCCCACGGTACGCAACCACGAGCGTAGCAAAATCGGGGGTTTCCTTAGAAAGATCGAAATGATCACCCCCAACAAGTGGCAGCGAAAGAGTGGGGGTTTGTTGGCGGGGAATAATCATGTGTTTGTTCCTTTTATATCACCGCAACGGCCTTTAAGTCAGCACGAGTTTTTGGTGTTTGGTTATTGCGTGTTTAGATTCTGCTTAAGCAAGCCAACAGCTGGTCGCGCGTTGATGCCGAGATGCCACACCGCAGCGCGACAAGACAAACACGATAGGCGAAGTTCAGATCAGGCGATATATCAAGTATGCGAGCCCAATGGCTACCGTTGATGCAACGTAGCCAGCGAAACTTGGGGGGTGAATTGCTGACGTCAATGCATAGCCACAGTACTTTGAGGTCTTCACCGCCTTGTCATCATCGATCAAGGATACGGTGTAAGCAGCCATGTCTTCGAATGTGACCACGGGCGGCCAAGGCATGATGTCCAACGCAACGACTCTCTTGCCTTCCGACGGCTTGGCCACGATGAGTGGGGGCCTAGTGACCATCCATTCAATGTCACGGGCTGAAGTTTCGAGATAGCTGATGGCTTCATCGTTATCGATATGGCAACCATGGTCGCCTCTCGTCCTGCCATCGATTTGTCTGACCAATACATGCTTGAGGAAATTAAATTTCTCCCCTCTCACAACGGATGCTGCACCAGCTTGCACCAACAGTCTCTTTACCCCATGTTCACGCATCCCAGCGTGAACTGCTTTGATGAATGGGGGAAGAACGCCACCGTGGAAAGACTTGTCGCCCAGCGGCCCTCCAACCAAGCTGATAACCGCCTGCACACCTTTGATCGCAGCGCGCACTGCTTCGGCGTCACCGACATCACCTTGGACAATCTGCAACCTTTCGTGGGAGATCTGCAACTTGCCCGGTGATCGTACGAAGGCACGTACCGAGTGACCCGCCGCGAGCAAAAGCGGTACGACCCTCTTGCCGGTATTGCCCGTGGCGCCGAAAACAATGTAGAGCTTGGGAGTTGCAGGCATTTGCGTGCGGAAGGCCGCTTGGCTTTCATCGAGCTGTAATTGAAGTGTTTGCATGTGCAATATCCTTTAAATGAAGAATGAAACTTGGGTGGTTGCGCAGGCGCCCTCCGCGCATACCCCGAGAGGTGCCAGTGATAAGAACGATTTTCTTAGACATTGTTTTCTCCAATTCAAGCGGTTTGCGCGGCCAAGAAGGCCTCGAATATTTGTAGGCGTCGGGGGGGGTATCCTTAAGCCAAGTCGGATCGAGGCGCGGCCCTTCCAGTGAGACCGGGCCGTCGCCGTTCAGCGCCGATTACAAGGCCGCCCAAAGCACAGGCGGCAATGGCCGATCCAGCGCGCCGTCCCGGTTTATCGAACCCTTTGGCAACCAGTTCATAAACCTGCACGTCAAAGCCAAGCTGTCGGAGCACATTGGCTGCGCTTAGCCCGCCAAGGGATGCACCGACGACAGCAATCTTGATATCACGACGGACCGTCATGGCGCGGTCCTATTTGGTGGTTTTCGGGAACAGCATTTCCATCGGAACGATCTTCTTCATTGCACTGACCCAAGGATCCAGACCGGCCTGCATGACCATGTTGGCAGCAATGGGAGAACCCGCATAAAGATATCCCGCAAGAAAGCCGTAGAACGACAGATCGGCATGGCCCGGCTCAGTGCCTGCGTGGAATTTGCCCCGCATGGCGCGCTTGAAGTCACGCGCAAAAGCCACCTCATCCCCCTCACGGTGGCCAAGACCAGAGGTGGCTATGTTGTGGCGTGCCTGTTTGCGTTCCATCCGCTTGAGCATCGGGCCGATCAGCCATTTTATCATCGCCGGTGCGCCGACGGTCGCGACCGCCAGACGGGCCCAATCGGTCGAGGTGCAGTGCAGTTTGAACGTCGTATCAAGCTCCAAAACGAGTCGTTCTTCAAACGCTGGGTCCATCTCAATCCCGATGGCAGGCAGAAGGTTCTGCAAAATGATCCAACTGTCGTTCACCTGCCGTCCCGTGACGTCGATGACTGGCACCTTTTGATAGCTCGAATTGGGCTTGATCCCCTGCGGCTTAGCCTTCAGGTGCTGCTCATGGGTGTAGGGCACGCCCGCGAACACAAGATGGGTGCGCAACTTCGTCGTCGCATGAGAGAACGCCGGTCCATGCACGACCACATCTTTCAGGTCGGACTTGCCCGACCATCCAAGCGGTGGGTTCGGGGCGACGCCTTCTGGGTTGGAACCATCGGGAAGCATTTGTGTTGATACAGACATGGTGAATCTTTCGTTCCAAAGTTTTGATTTTTGCGTGGATTATTTGAGAAAATGACGCATAATGTCTCCGCGGAACATCATTAGCGCGACTGTGAGGTTAAAAATCATGCCCAGTCCAATGGCTGTGTAGATGACAGCGGACACCGAGCCTTCGGTCATTTGCGGATAATGCCATTGTGTGGCCAGCCCATGAGAATAATCAAACGCACCAAGCGCGTTATAGACGATTAATCCGGCCCAGACTTTCGTACCGGTCTTGCGCCACAAAAGATAGATCATGACCGGAACTAAAAGGCCGAGAATTGTATCGCTGACCCATGGGGCGAACCAGGCATTTGCATCAACGCCGCCATACATCTCCAAATGGGGGAAATACGTGGCAACAGAGGCGCGAGAGAAAGTAAGCACCATCATTATGGTCATCAGGATGAACGCGCGGCGGTGGTGTGGTGATTGCATTTTGCGACCTTCTTGTTGTGTTATGTCGGTTAAAAAGTAGGAGTGCGATCACCGGGGACCCCAGCGACTGTGTTGACATTCTTCGATGATGCGCATTTATGTCATGCAACAAAATAACAACATAGATACCGATTTGCGCATCCTATGTGCGAATACGTGACATCCCGAAGGATGGGAAAACGATGGATAAATGGACCGAGATTAAAACCGCCTATCAGGTCGCCCGCCTAGGGACCGTTAGCGCCGCCGCTGACATGCTAAACGTTCACCGCGCCACGGTAATCCGCCACATCGACACGCTAGAGGCCGAATTGGGCGCGCGCGTCTTCTTGCGCAACAAGACCGGTTACACGCCCACCGAAGTAGGTGACGACCTTTTGCGCGTGGCCCACGCGACGGAGGAGCAATTCGCGCAACTGGCCGGACGAACGCGCAGCCGGTCCGCCCAGATTACCGGCGATCTCATCGTGACGGCCCACGAACGGATCGCCCCCCTTCTGCTGCCCGCGCTGCAGCGGTTTCAGGATGAAAACAAAGGCACAGTGATCCAGTTTGTCGCCAGTCCGGCCCTGCTCAAACTGGAATATGGCGAGGCCCATGTCGCCATCCGGTCCGGCCCCAAGCCCGATCAGCCAGACAACGTCGTTCAGCCCTATCTGGACCTAAAGCTCGGTCTCTACGCCCAAGCGACCTACGCCGCGCGCCATGGCATTCCGCAATCGCAAGACGACTATTGCAATCACAGGTTTGTCTGTTGGGAGCAGAACAAAACACCGTTTCCCTTCACGGGATGGCTGCGGAAAAATGTGCCCGAGACAAGCAAAGTCTTAATCAGCGCAAACCAAGGCGTTGCCGATCAAGCCCTGTTGGCCGGAATGGGGATCGGATTTTACCCTGAGATATACGCGCAAAAACGCACGGATTTGGTCGAGGTGCTTGCGCCGCAACCAGATTGGGCGGTTCCTTTGTGGCTCGTGACGCACACGGATTTGCACCGTTCCACTAAGGTGCAGGCAGTTTTGAAATTCGTAAAGAACGACCGATTATCGCTTTGAAACCGAAGCTTAAAGGCAGCCATTGGCGCAGCCGCAGCAAAAGCTCACTATGTCCGCACATTGTGAGTTCGCCCATCATCGAATTTCGCACGTGCAGCGAAAGTCCGGTCTGACGGGCCGCACCGCAGCATCGCCGAAAATGGTTGGAGGTCGGCTTTGGGCCGATCACGTTTAAAAGCCAGCATGGGGATTTTAATTGCTGACTGCCATACTACACGACAGTAGGGTGGTATGCTCACCGACAGAATGGCGGCCGTGGGCTGTGATCAGAAGCTATGTTGTGCCTCCGAACTATTTGTAACCTGACGGCGTGTTTTCTATAGGTGTACTTTGTCGATGCACAATTCTGGAGGGCTGGTATGCGAAATGACATCTCAAATTTGCTGGATTTTATCAGGCAGGATGATCTCTGGTTCGGGCGGCTACAGGATGTGACAACCGAACACCTCATGCCAGCGCTTGAGGAATTTGATCTGGATTACGACGACCTACCCGAACTGTTAGGGGAACCATGGCCTAGTGTATTGTGGGGATGCGGATTCGAGGATTTCCTTTCTCGCCGGGACGATGAAGGCAGTGTCGTTGACCTCTACCTTAAACGTCGTGGCTGGAATGAAACGGCCGCCAATAGAGAATATTTTGCAGCTCTTCGCGATACGCCAGTGAGCCTTTACGAAGTCAGTAACGTTAAACTTGGCGAGTCTATGGTGCTCAAAGACTTGGTTGGTGATAGGGAGCGGGTCACCGTTTTTGAAAAGTCCGCCACGCGCTCCCTAAAGCAATGGGACCGAATTGCCGTCCGCGTGATTGCCGAGGGCGACACGCACGTCATCTCGGGCGCATTGTTGGCCTTTTCGGCTGAAGCCGTCGAATTTCTGTTCGAAGGGCTTCGCGCAGCAATGAAACTGAAGGGGAACGCCCCGTTACAGCTAACGACGCGCCAGTTGATGGACTGCGCCCCCGTCTTTACCAGCGCTTGGTTGTTTACCACGCTACCAAAGGCCATGTCTTCTGGAATTCCAGAGCTCTGCAACTCGGATGGCGACGACGTGATGTTTCATGATCTCAGGTTTCGTTTGGCGCCGGGTGTGCTACAAAAAGAAATTGCGGCCTGCTTGGATGACGTCAAAGGTTTCGTGCCCGAGGGGCCGCGTTTCTGGAACTGGCTTGCCCTGCGCAACACGCCCAAGAAGGGGAGTGGAATGATGTTGGACACAGAAATGACAGGACGCACCGTGCTGGGAACCCTCGAGCTCAAAGGGAAATCTCTGCTGGTACAGGTGAATTCGGCTGCCCGCGCAGAAAAAATTGCCGCGTTGGTGATAGAGGCAACAGGCAAACGTCTGAAGCGGCCTTTGACCGCAATCCGCACCGTTGAGCAAGTGATGTCTGAGGAACGCGCTGAAACGTCTTTGGAAGGTGCAGACGAGATTCCGCCACACATCGAGAAACAGATCACGCATGACTATATGGATAAGCATTACCGCGAAACCTTGGATGCCCCATTGCCTGCCTTGGACGGCAAGTCGCCGCGCCAAGCTGTACGCAGCGCAGCTGGTCGTGAGAAGGTGGTTGACTGGTTGAAACTTCTCGAGAACCGCAGTGACAAGCAGCAAAACGCTGTACTAGCGGAATACGATTTTGGTTGGATGTGGGCAAAGCTTGGCCTGCAAGAATATCGGAAATGAGGTGATGCCGTCTATTGCATGATCAGCTCTGGCCCCTCCGTGCCGTCTTGAAAGCCTCACGACCCGACGATGAACTTCCCAAATTACTGCACGAAACTCGAATGGCCGTTCTGGTATGCCGCATCGCAACATCTGGTCGGCAAGTGAATGGCAGCAATGGGCCGAGATCGACGTTATCACTTGTTTTTCCAAGGTTTCACCTTCGGCATTACTCCCGTGACCTCCACCTCCCTCAATATTCCGCCAGCTACCAACCCATCGCGCACCCAATCCAAGGCCGCCCACCAATCGTCATAGCCTCGCCGTGCGGATGCGATCTGTTCGGGATGCGGCCGCCAGATGACGGGGCAGTGCAGCACATCAACGCAGCGCCACTTGCCCCGCGAGAGGACGCGTTCCGTCCCAATCACCTCGGTGACGGCCCGGACGCCGTGCTGGTTCTCGCGCGTCTCCCGCGGCACACAACGTGGGACAACGCCGGGCATCCAGTCGGGTGTCATCCCCGCCCGCGCCAGCTCTGCCACGCGCAGCGCCATGCGGATCCCGCCAAGGCTGTCGGGCAGCCCGGCGACGGTGGCCGCGATGACCTCGGCATCCTCATGGACATAGCCGCCCATCTTGTGTTGCCCGCCATCGATCTGACAGCCTAGGACGGCGCGCTGCATCAGGACGTATTCCAGCCCAAAGCCACGACTTTCCTCATCCGCGTCTTGGCGTGGCGGCAGCTCCAGCTGGGCTTTCTCGACCCGGAAGGCCCATTCGAGGCCTGCCTGTACGCCCAGCGCGCGTTTGGACTTGCCGCCTGCGCTGGGCTGGCCCCGCATGCGGGCGAATCTGCGATCGAACCTGCTCATAGCACCCCCCGCAGTCGCAGCTGGTCGGGTGTGACCAGTTTGCGTGTCAGCATCAATCCGCACATGGCGCTGCTGATCGCATTGGCGGGCAGGTAGGCGTCGGAGTTCACCATCCCGGCGTAGAACGCCGCAAGTTGGTCATCGCTGGGACGGGGACCGGCATCGCGCTTGCGCTGTCGCTTGGGGTTTCGGCCGCTGGCTGTGGCTTGTTTTGCCGCATCGGCATCGCGCCGTACCGCGCGCTCCATCGCCCGATCAAGCGCTTTGGGTCCATCAGGTGGGGCGGGGTGGGCTTCTCGAGTCTCTCGTGCGACGGCAAGGATCCGATCCTGCGACATCCCCAGATGATCAATCCATCGCTGCACGTGCTGTCGTGCTGGCCAACCCTGCCACCAGGCGGGCAATGCCTGATCTGCATCCAAGCCCAGCGCTTGCAGCAGGTCACCAAAAAAATCATCAAAGCCGGTTTCGCGCGCTGGCGCGTCCTCCTCCTCCTTTACTGATTCCCTTAAAGGTTCTCTTACAAGGTTAGTGTCCCAATTTGAGACACGGGAATCGCCGTTTTTGAGACACGGGTTTTCGCAAAAATGAGACACGGCCCCGTGTCCCAAATCAAGACGCGGCTCTGGCGGGATTGGCGCTGACAAGTCATTGTCAGACATGGCTTTTTCCGACCTACCCCCGTGTCTCATATCGGGACACGGGATTTGCAGTACGTCTGCGTTGTCTTGCGCGCTGTCCCCGCCCTCCGGCTTTCCGGGCCCGGACGGTGAGAAGCCCGGTTCAAACCCGAGCAGGTAGCGGGTGGGGCGTTGCTGCCTGGTCCTGGCATCGACTGACCGTATTCTGCGGATAAGCCCGCGAGCTTCCAGATCATCGAGATGGCGGTTGAGGGTGGCGCGCCCGATCTCGCAATCATGTGCCAGACGGGCTTGGGAGGGGAAACAGCCGTAATCGGGATTGAAGCGATCACACAGATGCCAGAGCATGATCTTGGTGGTGGGCTTGAGCCCGCGGCGCTGGATGGCCCAGTTGGTGGCGGCATGGCTCATGGGGCGGCCCTCCCTGTCGAGGTATCGGCAACATCGCGTTGTGTGCTCTGCTCACCCGTCTGCACAACACGTGTGGTCAACCCGTGATCCGCCAATGCGCCCAGCGCGTCATCCATAGTGCGCACCAGGGCCCAGCCAAAGCCCAGCGCCAGCACAGCATCGCGGAACCCCTCCTGCGCGGGGCTGAGCCGTCCCTTCAGAGACTTCAGCTCCAGAAACAGCACGCGCCCATCGCACAGCACGATGAGATCGGCAAAGCCGGGATGCACGCCCATGCCAACCAGGATCGCCTGTCGCCGCGCACCGCGGGGCCCAGCTTCCGTCACCTCATTGACGCAGTGATGCACGATGGCCCCCTTGGGCAGGGCAAAGCGCAAGGCGACCACAACGGCGCGCTGCAGATCCGCCTCGGGTGTCCCACGCCGCTTCATCGCTCCACCTCCGGGTCCTGGCCGCGATGATGGCCGCGCCCCGGGGTCTTGGCCTCCAGCACCACCAGCAAGATGCGCGCATCCTCGCGTTCCTCGGGCGTCTCGCCGTGGCGGACCAGCACATTGCAGGCGATGCGCAGCAGGTGATCGGAATGATGGATCACGTCAGCGACAACCATGCGTGCCTCACGCCGCCGCTCGTCGATCCAATCCGTGCGTGCCTCATCGCGTTCAGCGCGTCGCGTCCGTTGGCGGAAGGGTAAGGGGATGCTCATCGGCGTGCCCCTGCGCGTTGAGGGTTTGGCATCTCCTGCTGCGTCAGCCAATCCTGCACCGCATCGCGCCGGTAATAAACCTTGCGCCCAGCGCGCACGCAGGGCGGACCAAATCGCAGCCCCTCCCAGCGACGCAGGGTTTCGACTGTCACACCGAGTTCAAGCGCAAGGTCCAGTCGGCTGATCCAACCGCTTAAGAGTTTTGTTTTGGTGGGTCGTAGGGTCGTTCTTTGTTGTGTCATCTTCTGTCTCCTGTTTGTCGCCCGAACCGGACGGATTGCAGGCCTCAAGAAACGCAGAGACGAAGGGGTGGCGGGAAGGCAGTGACCGGCGGTGATGCGCCAAATGCTTGCCGGTCATTGATATTATGGAGTTTTCTGGAGTTTCACCATTTTGGGCGCAGAAGTCGTGCAGCGGCAAATAGGGTGCGCTGGGGGCATCGCATGTCATCGCGCGCTGCGTTCACAACCGATTTACAAGCTTTGGCCTTGTTTCACGGTGTTTGGCGACTGTTCGGCGGCAGTGAGCCAACCGGCAAGGGGGTCAGACCCTTGCCGGTCATTGATTTTAAACAAGATTTACAAAAGTGCGGGCACTAAACGCACTGGGCCGTGCCAAATTGGCCGCTGCATGTGTCGCTTGACTGCTCTCGACGTGGATTTCCACTGCGCCTCGCAGCGGTGTGGCACTTCCGAGAACCAAAACTCTCCAATGATTTCAGGGACCGGCAAGCATTTTACGCATCACCGCCGGTCACCGCCTATGCGCCGGTCAAAGGCCCATGCTTCGCTTGATAGGTCTGCGAATCTACGCATGTGTCAGTGGCAGAAGGAGAAATACATATGGTTAAACGACTGCGTTTGAACGAAAAAACCGTGAGGGACATGATCCCGGAAGAAGATCGGGATTATCAGGTGTTTGACACCGAGATCCGGGGGCTCTCCATTCGCACCTTACGATCGGGGTCTCGGTCGTTCGTGTTGGATTACCGCTTTGCAGGACGCCAGCGCCGGATGGCAATTGGACGCTGGCCGGAGTGGAGTGCCACGGCCGCCCGCGAACGTGCGCGGGAGCTGCGTCGGGAAATAGACGAGGGGCGTGATCCGCTAGGTGATCGCAGCGAATTGCGTGAAGCGCCAAGGTTCAAAGACATGATTGACCGATATCTTGCCGAGCATGTCCCACATCTGGCACCGCTGAATGCGGGCGACCAGCGTGCGATGCTGACCAAGCTTGTGGCGCCTCATTGGGCCAACAAGCTGGTTGCGGATATCACGCCGCATGATGTTGCCACATTGCTGAACATTATAGCGCAGGGCAGGGCTCGCCCGTCAAAAGAAAAACCAAACAACCGTGCACGTAAACTGCAAGGAGCAAAGCCCACTCCAATCAGAGCCAATCGCGTGGGCGAAGTGTTGCGCAAGATGTTCACGCTGGCCATCAGCTGGGGTTGGCGCACAGACAATCCGGCAACGGGGTTCAAAAAACGTGTCGAGACGGCGCGCGAGCGCTTCCTATCGCAAGAGGAGATCGGACGGCTGGCCGCGGTGCTGGACGCAGCCGAGGATCAGCGGGCGGCGGGCATCATCCGGATCTGCATGCTGACCGGCAGCCGTGTTGGTGAGGTACGTCAGGCACGGTTTGAACAGTTCAATCTCGAACTGTGCATCTGGTCAAAACCTGCTGCCACCACCAAGCAGCGCAAAATCCACCGGATCCCGATTTCTGCAGACGTCGCAGCCATCGTGCGCCAACGCTCTGTTTCAGTGCCCAGAGATAACCCGTGGTTGTTTCCCGGTGACGTTCCAGGTCAGCCTGTCAAGGAAATCCGCAGGTTTTGGATCAATGTGCAACGAGAGGCAAACCTGCCCGATGTCCGCATTCATGATTTGCGCCACACGTTTGCTTCCTTGCTGGTTAGCGGTGGCGCCTCACTTGAGATGATCGGCAGGCTGCTGGGCCATACGCAAATGCAAACGACCCAGCGCTACGCGCACCTGATGGACTCTCCCCTGCGCGCGGGCGTCGATGCTGTGGCTGGCATGTTCCGGCCGCGTCCCAAAATTATCCATGATGCAGATGTGAAGCGCGGCTGACATTTTTTACTTTCAGCTATCACCGCGCGGCGCGCGCCAAAACGGCCGCAACCTGCGCCGTATGGTGCTTTCGTCGGGCACGTCACCGCTTTCGGCGACATCGCCAAACCAGTCCTGCATTTCCGCTATCAACTCTGTTTGTGTCCCGGGTAAGCCGTGCTCGTGAACGCGCCGGGTCAAGGCCACGTACATGCCTTCCCAGTCATAGGGCGAAAGCGTGCCTGTGCCTCCACCGACGCGCCGCAATAAATCATGCTCATCCTCAAATCGAAGGACATCGTGGCCGCTAATGAGCAAATCCGCGATGGAGACTGTGATCCCATCGACGGGCTCTGTGACGTAAGCCCAGTCGCTGCCGCATTCAGGTTTTACCCGCATCAGGTGGATGGTGGTTGGCCCGGTGCCGCTGCGCCTGAAGAGGGGCAGCATGTCCATCGGTGATATGCTGATCTTGCCGGACACCTTGTCGGGTCCGCAAATGGCGAGTGGAATGCCAGTCACGATATTCAGCTTGCCTTCGCTGGCCCAGCCCGCAAGGTCGGCGATGGTGCAGCCCCATCGTGTTGCGGTTTCGTACAATGTGAAGAAGGCTCTCGGTGGTAATGCCATTTTGGTTCCGTTCCCTGTTTTAAGCAGACGCCACCTGGTCAAGGTGCCGCCGCCTGAGGCGCTGGTGAGAGGGAGAAACCGTCTAGGTTGTAGGTTGGGGAAGGCATGCCTTTGCAACATCTCCTCAACGGTGATGGCACTATTCCTCAATCAAAAAAACCATAGAGCGAGTCGCCCTCTAGAGGGAGGTTGCGACAGTTGCTACGTCAGAAGCTGTCGTAGATAAGAGGGGGCGCTATGTCATACCGAAAAGCTCAGGAGCTATTGAGGCTGGCGGGCATGTGCGCGTCACGCCATCGGGGTGTCTGCTTGCAAGATATTGTGACCAAGTTTGAGGTGAACCAACGTACAGCCCAGCGCATGGTGCAGGCATTAAAGGAGGTCTTCCCAAGCCTTGAACCACACACGCATGGCGGTCGTCAGTATTGGTGGAAGCTACGTGACATTGCTTTGATCAGCATGCAGGGTATTTATGACGACGAACTGGTGGCCCTTGAGATGAGCGTCCGGCGGGCAGTGCTAGACGATGCGCACTCGCAGGCCGAGGTATTGCAAAGGTTGCGTGAACGCTTTGTGGCAACGCTGCCCGCTGCAGCGGCGCGGCGTGCTGAGGTGGATGCGGAAGCTGTTCTTGAGGCGCAAGGCTACGCGTGCCGCCCAGGTCCCAAGGTGAAAACGTCGCCTAAAGTTACAAGTGTTATTGCCGCTGCACTAAAAGGGCCGTGCCGGCTTATGATCAGCTACCAAGGGAAACATGATCCAGCCCCGCGTGAGCGGATTGTTGAGCCCTACGGTATGCTGCTTGGCACCCGGCATTATTTGGTGGCACGTGATCCGCACAAAGATGACCAGTTCCGTCAGTTTAGGATGGACCGCATTTTTTGGGCTGAGGTCACTCCTGAGTGGTTTGTCAAGGACGAGGGCTTCGACCTTGAAACTTATGCCGCACGGGCGTTTGGATCGTTTCATATGGATGCAGAGTTCAGCCGTGTCATCTGGCGTTTCGATCCGGCAGCGGCAGTCACTGCGCGCGAGTTCGAATTCCACCCAAAGCAGAGGATGGTCGACGAGGAGGATGGAAGGTTGATCGTCTCATTTGACGCCAGCGGCTTGGTTGAAATGGCCTGGCATCTTTATAAGTGGGGCGATGCGGTCGAGGTCATCGAACCGCCTGCGCTGCGGGAAATGGTGGCAGGCTTGCAGAACAATCGCATCAGCGTGTTGCCGTGAGCCTGGCTCATGGTTGCTTGTGTGGCCATCCAACTTGAGGGCCTATTGTCAGACACGAACGGCCCTAACCGGACCTTCGTTTGAAGCAGAAACGCTGCGGTGCAGCCCTCCCGAAGCGGACATCCATTCACTATTTAGCATTCTGACTTACCAGAGCTCGGCTTTGCGGGACAAAGCGCACTTTCGCTGCAGGCACCTCAATGGCTGCTCGTGGGTTTAAGAGACCTGCCTTAAAACAATGACAATTGATTGCTATTGTTAGATTTGATCGTCTTCCAGCGTTTTGAAGCAGATTTTCGACTTCCTAGTTTGCGGAAAATGGCGTTTGCCGCGACCCCAAAGTCCTGGTTTTGCCGTATGGCAGAGATCTGTTGTTTTGCAGCCTTCGCAGAAACAGCTTGATCAACAAGTGGCGCAGGATAGTCCTGCCCAAGCGTAAAATCACGATCGTCAATCAGTGTCTTTTCCCATTTCCAGGGTTCATGAATGAACTCATCCGGAACGCTCTTGAGCTCAGGCACCCACTTTCGAATGAAAGTGCCTTTTGGATCATGCTCCATCGATTGTTTGATCGGATTATAAACACGCATCGTATTGATACCCGTGACACCTGATTGCATTTGCAGCTGGCTATAATGAATCCCGGGCTCAAAATCTGTGAACAGCCGTGCCAGATGTTCGCCCGTAACGCGCCAATCGAGCCATAGTTGATAGCTGGCGAAGCTTACCAGCATTGCTCTCATGCGGAAGGTGATCCAGCCTTCTGCAGTCAGGTTGCGCATACAGGCATCAACGAAAGGGTACCCAGTTTGACCGCTCGCCCATGCTTGAAAATGTAGATCATTGTGTTCGCCGACACGTAGCCCTTCGAATGCAGGGTGCATGCAGTGCGTTTCTATTTCAGGTTGATCTTCGATTTTTTGAATAAAGTGACAGCGCCATGCCAAGCGAGAGCCAAAAGCCGTAAGATTGCGCCCAAAGCTTTTGTTTTCGTCAGGCGATAACTGGGCATGGCGTTTGACTATAGATTGCGCCACCTCACGCACAGATAAGGTGCCCCATGCAAGGTGAGCGGAGAGGCGAGAGCAGTGGAACTCAGATGAATCAGGTGCTGAGATATGGTACAGATATTGGCGAGATCGGTGATTTAAAAAACTACGCAGATCAGCAACCGCTTGTTTTCGCCCGCCCTTTTGCACCTTGCCAATGGGTACATTGCCAAAGATCGGGTCATTTTTATCAGGTAGGGTATCCGAACTGCACGGCGGAAATGAATTTAGAGCATTTGGTTTTGGCAGTATCTTTTCAGCCATGCGTGCGTTTCGGATTTTGGACCAGTCATCTCGACTGCGCAGCCGCCGAACAACCCCATTAGTGGGCGCTTCATGCAGTGCAATGCCATGGTTCTGGCACAGCTTCTGAACGGCTATATCTCTGTTATATGTCCATAGGTTTCCTGTTTCTTCATGTGCATACACGTGGCTTACATCGTGATCTAAATGAAGTTGTTTGATCACGTCACAAGAGTCGCCAACCTTTACAACAAGGTGTTGGCCCAACTCAGCCAAGCCACTGTCTAAATCACAAAGGCCATCGTGGATGAAATGCCAATGGCGACGAGATGCGAAGGGTTGTTGCCAATATTCAGGCTCAACAATGTAAAGCGGTATGATGGGTGCGTTTGTCCGCGACGCAGCCAGCAAGGGGGCGTGATCATTGATCCGCAGATCTCGTTTAAACCAAACAATGCGAGGCGCCTGTGTCATGTGATGTTGATTTCTCTTTATGGTTGAAGCCACTCTTTTACAGCGCTTACTTTCCACGTCAATTCAGCGATCTCATGTTGAGATCATATGGGTCGACACGATTGGCGATGATGGCACCGATGCGAGGAATGTGGTCGAGCAATCCCAAAGGGGATAAACTACCTGCGCCAGTCGAACACGGATAGCGCGGATATTTGGCACTATAAGGACCACACTGACTGCAATAATCTGGGCATAACCGTTCGAACCAAGTTTTGGCTTTGGGGTGACTAGATGCCTCTGCACGAAGTGGCTCAAGACGAGGGCTACACAGAGCAATTTCGCGGCCTGTTTCCACACGCGGTTTGTCGCATAGAATTTAATAACCGCAGACAATAGAGATGAAAGAGACGGATAAAAATAAGGATCCCAGCCATGATCACCGAAATGACTGAACTGCTCTCAGCGATCCGCACCGGGCAAAGAGTGATCGCGCAACGCGACCGGCTCATCGAGTGCCGGATCCTGATATCAGAAGTGCGCAACGCGATGGAACCATTTGAGAATTGGGAAGTGCATCCGACTCGCCAATTCATAGGACCAAGAGCGCGCGGCCACGCTGGTCTTTTGATTGTGATGAGGCCAACTGAGGTAACACACGAGCAGCCACAAGATTCGTATGGCCCCGTTCATCCGCGCATCCAAGCCGTGATCAGCAGGTATAAGTCAGAAAAATCGGCCCAAGCGTGAAACCCCCGCCTTATTCACATGGGGGACTGTGAAGGTAGCGAACGGCCCTGAGCTGCCGTTGCAAAGGAGTAATGACGCTGCAGCGCAGCTTTCGCTTTCCGGCCGTTCGTTCATCGTGCAGCATTTGGACCGATTCATGGGCAAAAAGCTGCACGATGTCGCAAACTGAGATGCATGCGGCGTTGCGGCATTGCGTTTGCAGCATTAACTTATCGTAGGTTTGAAGCGCGACCTACTGCAGCAAGGAGTCTTTAAATGATAAGAATGCTCGCCTCCGTCTGGGCACTCCTTTTAGGCATCGTTCTTATCATGCTCGGCAACGGGATGCATTTCACATTGATGGGTCTGCGCGGCGGAATTGAGGGGTTCTCCTCTACCGAACTATCGATCGTGACCTCGGGCTACTTTCTGGGCTTCCTGTCTGGTGCGCGTTTCACTCCTGTCCTGATCCAGAGGGTGGGCCATGTGCGTGTCTTCGCGGCGCTGGGTAGTTTCATGTCTGCAGGCTTGATCGCCTTTACGTTATTGCCAGAGCCTTGGACATGGACGGTCCTACGGATCATCATCGGATTTTGCATGTCGGGCATCTATGTTGTGGCCGAAAGCTGGCTTAACAACGCCTCTACGAACGAGAGCCGCGGCAAGATGCTATCGGCCTATATGCTCGCTCAGACGTTGGGCATTATCGCGGCGCAGGGCCTGCTTACGCTTGGAGATGCAGGCAATGCGGTGCTGTTCATCGGTGCCTCGATCTTGGTTTCTATATCCTTTGCACCGATCTTGCTGTCGGTTCAACCTGCACCACCCGTCGAGGTGGCAAAGCCCGGCAATCTCAAGGAGCTGTTCGCCGCCTCGCCGCTCGGCACCATCGGCATCTTCTTACTGGGTAGCATCTATGCGAGCCAGTCGGGGATGGGTGCGGTCTTCGGGAGCGAGATCGGCCTGAGTGCCAACCAAATTTCACTCTTCGTGGCGATGCTTTTTGGCGGCGCACTGCTGATGCAGATTCCAATCGGCTGGCTATCCGACAGGCTGGACCGGCGTAAGGTCATCTGCGGCACGGCTTTTCTTGGCGCGGTGGCCTGTGGGTTGGGGTGGATGGCGCAAAGCCCGCCTGACTGGCTCTTCTCCGATCCGCTTGTCCCTATAATGGGTGCGGCCTTCTTCGCAGGTGGAACGACGACGCCGCTATACGCGCTACTACTGGCCTATACCAACGATAACGTACCCGCTGAGGACATGCCTGCAACTTCGGGCGGTTTGGTCTTCACCTTCGGGTTGGGTGCCATCATCGGCCCAATTGCCATTGGATTCGCGATGGATGCTCTCGGCCCGTTCGCCTTCTGGATCGTGCTTGGCGGCACCTTCGCGGCGATCGCAGTTTATGCATTTTATCGCATAAGCCAACGCGAGGCGCTTCCGGTATCCGAGACCGACACGTATTTGAACCTTGTGCCCACAGCCTCCGCCGTAGCGGTCGGTGACGCAGCTGTCTGGGCAGCCGAGAACGCAGAAGCCGAAGAGGCGGCAGGCTAGAGTATGCCGTGGTTCCGGAGCAGGCAATTCAATCACAACCGGCCCTTTACTGCCTTTCACATCCACCCCAGGATGCTACAGTGCGGCCCATCATTGCGGCCATTCGCGCATGGTGCAGCATTTTTGTTGGCTGAAACGTCGGTCAGCGGACAAAGTGGACCTACCTTGTCAAAATTGGATGGTTGGCTTCTTGAGCTGTCTTTGTTGCGAGACTGCGACCCAAGTCGCTTGCCCCTATCCCATCATCAATTCAGCTAAGGCCATGAACAAAGGGATGCTGAGAATGGAAACTGGCGTGCCCCACCCCGTTGATGTTCCGATAACGGCGGATGAATTCGCCTCTGGCAGTGCTGTGCGCATTGTGGGTGGACTGGAGTTGTCCGAACTGGAAGCCGCCATGACCGCGAGTAAGATGACACCGCCTTCCGAAAATCCTGTAAGCTGATGGGCAAGCAACCCAACGCCAAACCCCATAAGGCCATGGATGATCGGGGCCGTGATCCCATAAAGGATGTAGGCATGTGCAACTTTGCGAAGCCCTGCGAACCGCGCCCATGCTTCCATGCCCATGATCAGCATCAAGATAGACAGCAGGCCCCGGAACAGCGGCTCGTAGAAGCTTTTGAAGACCGTGTCAGGCTCTGACAGAATGCCAAGACAGAGGCCTGCAACTAATGCCGAAATGGCCGGGCTGCGGAATGTGTCGACCATAATGCCACGCACCAGAGTAAGTGAGCAATCGTGTGTTTTATCGTTCTTGGTAAGTGTCGGACCGCTCATTGACGCAGCTTAGGCTCAAGTTTCAAATGCAACACTCAGAGCCCTTTGGGCATAGGATGTTGCGATGGACATACGAAGCAAGCACCTCAGCAGCGAGGACTGTGGCGTGATATGCGCTGAAAACATTCGGGGCAGTAGCCAGCGGTTGATCGGCCAGCTTTTGCATCGCCCGGCGAGCACGATTTGCCGTGAGTTGGCGCGGGGTCGGCAGGAAGACGGCAGCTATTGCCCGCAAGCGGCGCGGCAGGCCTATGATGCCCGTCGCGCGCGCTGCCGCCGCACACGCAAACTTGCCGAGGGAGGCGATCTGTATCGCTTCGTGCATGGCAAGCTCGTGCATCTGCACTGGTCGCCTGAGCAGATTGCGCAGAGACTGCGTCTCATGAAGCCTGATGATCCATCCGCCCATGTGAGCCATGAGACCATCTAAGCTGTGATTTACGCGCAGCCACGTGGCGGGCTGAAGGCGGCGATGATCGAGGCGTTGCGTCAAGCGAAGCCTAAGCGTGGGCTCCAGCGCAGGACAGCGGCGGGCAGTGCTATGGTTCCGGAATCATTTCGCATTATCAATCGCCCTGAAGAGATCGAAGCACGACTGGTACCCGGCCATTGGGAGGGCGACCTCATCAAGGGCGCATTCAATCGCTCGTCAGTGGGTACCTTGGTCGAGCGCAAGACACGCTTTGTCATTCTTTGCAAAATGGATGGCAATGGGGCCGAGGCCGCGCTCGACAGCTTCACCCGCCAAATGAAACGACTGCCAGCGGCCTTGCGCAAGAGCATGACCTACGACCGCGGCTCCGACCCTCTCATGGTTTGCAAGCAAACCACTGCCGGGCAGTGAATGGCCTGCCACCCCGAACTCGCCAGACGGTTGAAGATCGATATCTGGTTCTGCGACCCGCACGCGCCTTGGCAGCGCGGCAGCAACGAGAACACCAACGGACTGCTGCGTCAGTTCATGCCCAAAGGAACTGACCTGAACGGTGCAAGCCAAACATGGCTCAACGACGTTGCAAACCTGATGAACAACCGTCCAAGAAAAACCCTCAGATGGAGAACACCCGCTGAAGCCATGGCTGACGAAATCGAGGCCTTCAAATCAACCGTTGCACGTGATGTTTGAATCCAAGGGGTGCGGCATGGTATTGTTTTAAACCAAAGATCCATATTGGCAAAATTAGGTCACCGTGATGACGTAGCTGCGACCTATCGTGCATGTGCTGGACGAACACATGGGCGCAACTACTTAACTGACTAACGGAGCAAGTAATACAACCAAATACGAGCGGTTTTTTGATCCACACACGACTAAGCATCACGGTAGGTTAAGGAAGTGATCCTCATCTTATGTCATCATTAATTTTTCAGTTGAACACTGATTGCATCAGTGTCGCAACTGATACGCTGGCAACACTACCTGACGGATCACCGGCAGTGTTCTCAACGAAAGCTATGTATCTTCCGCACTTGAGAATGATTGTGGCTGGAACTGGTGTCGCTGGGATAATGGGACAGTGGGTCCAGCAAATGAACGACCGAATGGTACTGAGCGGTATCTTAAATGTAGCCTTTCACGCGCCTACGAATTTGCGCAGGATATGGGCCATTGCCCAAGCTGAATATGACTTAGCCGAAGACCAGACAGCAACAATTTACCATTTGGGAATAAGCGAAGAAAACGAAACATTTGGTTTTATGTCACGATCAACCAATAATTTTCGTTCCGAAACATTACGGTCCGGTTGGGGAGTTAAGCCAGAATGCGAGTTTCCTGAAGGGGAAACTGACCTCAAACGTGGGGTCCAGACGATGATGGCACAGCAACGCAGTATCCAAGCAAGCAAACCTGCAAATGAACGAATTTATATCGGTGGAGAATGTATGGTTTGGCATCTTACAAGAAATAACTGCGTATCTTTCAAAGCGTTTGAATTCTCCGATCACAAAGATCAACGTGCCCAAGCTTTAAAAAGCTTTTGATGCTATACAACGAGTCTGATTTGAGCGTTTTTTCTTACAGCTTCACTGTATTTGCACAGAACTTCAGGTTGAAGGTCCATTACAAAATTAAAACTGCGTTTCGCAGCGTTCCTTAGTAGATGTTCAGAGGGACCCAAAACTTGGCTGAAAGTTGTCGATCAGTATCAGGGTATCGTACAAGTTCGTCTATCATCACATTTGGATGTTTGTCTTTCGACACTGAACAAATGAGTCCAGCAGCATCAGCATGATGATTTAATGACTGGACCACATGAGGTCGTCGAAAAAGAGAGCTCCCGTAGCTGCGTTTGCACACTGGAGAGACAGGGTCGCAGCTCCGAGCGTCCGCTTTCTTCAAGTTGTCCAATTCAGTTTGCGGGCGCAGCGAAGGTCCGGTTTCCGCCCTTCGTGACGAAATTTGCGTGGTGCAGCATTGGCACAAATAGGCTCGACCCATCAGTTTGCTGCGCTTTGCATGAATGACTGTTGTTGGTATTGGGAGGTTGCTCCGTCGCTCAGGCGATGCACGTCCAAAGTCTCTTTTGAAATATCCATGCTAATGGTATTTTTCGTCCACTTATACGTGTCCTAGGCTTGTCATGCGAGGCCACAGCCTCGCGTATCCGTTCAGGCCTCAGGGAAAAGACGGCGATGATTCTACTACCGAACGGTCTCCAACGACCCAATCGCCACCATTATCTGGCCGTGTTCTCAAGGCTAGGCAACGGAGCTACTTTCGCATGGGACCTGTGAAAAGAATAAGATAAGTCCTTCACTTGCGCGTGGCGATCAAAACACCTGCCCCGGCAATTGCCATTCCGATCCAGGCGATCAACGGCATTGCCTCGTCCAGAACCAACCAAGCGGCCAGCGCGGCACCGGGTGGGACAAGGAACAGTAAGGTTGAAACGCGCGCGACCTCGCCTGCGCGGATCATCGACAACAACAAACCCACAGCGATCACCGAATTACCAATGACTAGATAGACCATCACGGCAAAAAACTCCCAATCCCAAAGGATCGGTTGTGCGTCTTCCAGATACAGGAATGGCAACAGGCAGATCAGCCCAGCCGCATAACCAATTAGGTTTGCGGTGATCGGATGATGCGACAGGCCAAAGCGTTTTTCCCAAAGCGTAGCGCCGGTAATTCCTGCTAACCCAAGCAGGACAAACACGAACCCCAGCACCGGAGGCGGCCCGATGTCTAGCCGCGAGGCTATAACTGCCGTTGTCCCCGCCAAAGCAATCAGCAACCCGCCCCATTGCCGCCAACCGATCCTCTCACCGCTCCATTTTGGCGCGATCAGCGCCACAAGGATCGGCTGCAAGATCATCATCAACGCAGCGGTTCCCGCAGCCACACCGTTCACAAACGCCAGATATGTTAGTCCGAAATAGACAGTTTGGATCAGGATGCCTACGATGGCCAAATGCAACCAGTCGATGTGCTTGGTGGGCAAAGGCGGGCGGAAAATCATAAAAAGCACGGTCATAATGACGATTACGCAGGCATAGCGCATCGCCAATATCGCCATAGGCGCAGCATGCAGCAGCCCTACTTTGGCGACGACATAACCACCCGACCACAGGATCAGGAACAGGACGGGTGCAAGGAGAAGCCAAACTGGACGTGACATTGAAAGGGCTAACTTTTATGAGGTTTTCCCGCACGTGGGAACATCAATCACGCCCTAACAGACTTTCCCCAAGTAAAATGGGATCAATTGACCGTAGCGGCTTTTTTTCGCTCAAATCAAGCCGTCCTGACGGGAGGTGCGTTTGTTTTGATACTTCCCCTATGCACCGCTCGAATTTTAGGTCTCAAGGCGAGAGACAGGCCTATACCTTGGGAAAAATCCCTCGATTTAGTTGCCAAACAACATTCATAGAGTTAAATATGTTCCCTTGTAAATAATGGAACCGCCGTAAACATCGCACATTTATTCCGGCTAAAATCAGCCAAATGTAGCACTATTGCTCCGGCGTATTGGCGCAGTTTTGCTCAGGCGTTGACACCTCCAAGGTCGAGTGGAAGGTCTCTCAAGGCCAACCGACATCAATTAGGCTCTTTGTTGCTGCGATGGGCACTGACCAAACAACTGATTCTTATTGTCGAATAACATCGGCTCCAATTGCCACTTTCAAGAAAGCATGAGTTCAATTTGCGAACGCAGCGACCGTCTGCTCTCCGCCAAGCATGTCGAATACTGCACCCGCAAAAGTCAGGGCTGCGACCGGATGCCAAGGGCCTCGACGGTTGGTAGCGCCTTGTAAGATGATGCCGAGATTAGAACCGTATCCTCCGCACATTTTGCGGCGATCAATCTTACTGCTGCTGATTGGATATGGTCTGCGTCGGCCCAGAGCGCGCGCGACTTCAGCGAACAACGGCTACACGAGCGATTGTCATCGAGAGCCGGCGATTATCACCTGATATGGCTTTTTGGCGAGTGCGACTCGCCAAACGTTGACATGGCGTTGACATGGAATGCGGACAAGCGAAAAGCCCCGCGTGATGCGAGGCCTAAGGCCTTGGTATTATTCAGAGAACTTGGTTGCGGGAGTTGGATTTGAACCAACGACCTTCAGGTTATGAGATAGCCCCCACCACTCCGCATGGGTTTCGCCTAATTGCGCCCTTATACCCTATCTTATTGGAATCACTTATTTTTAATTGACGGCCAGTGCGCTCCCTCACTACGGATGACCCTACAATTCGCGTCCGCTTGCTTCCACAGTGCTTCCACGGATCGCGTCACATTGAAGGGATGACCCATGCCTAAGCTGACAAAACGAACCGTTGATGCGCTCGACCCAGAAGCCAAAGATTACTTCGTTTGGGACACTTTGATTGCAGGATTTGGCGTACGGATTATGCCATCCGGGGCCAAGACTTATCAGGCACAATATCGCAAAGGTGGGCGCACGCGCCGAATATCGCTCGGGCGTCACGGCACTTTAACGGTTGAACAGGCACGGTTGCTTGCGAAAGAGGTTTTAGGTGACGTGGCGAAGGGTGAAAACCCAGCGGAAGACATCGCACAACACCGCAAGGCACCAACCGTTGCCGCCCTTTGTGAACGGTTCTTTCAAGCGCATGTTATGGAGCGCTGCAAACCTAGCACGCAAGGCGAGTACCGCCGCGCCATTGATATGTTCATTAATCCAGCACTTGGAAGCTTCAAGCTTGTCGACCTTGAACGCAAAGACGTCGCGGAACTGCACCACAAATTCCGCGACAAGCCCTATCAAGCAAACCGGACGCTTGGTGTATTGTCCAAGATGTTCAACTTGGCCGAAATCTGGGGCTTGCGGCCAGACGGTTCAAACCCGTGCCGCCATGTCCCGAAATACCGCGAACACAAGCGCGAGCGTTATCTAAGCCAAGTTGAATTGCAGCGGTTAGGAAATGTCTTGGCAGATGCAGAACTGAACGGCACCGAAACGCCGCATATAATCGCCGCGTTTCGTTTGTTGATCCTAACGGGCTGCCGTCTTGGCGAGATACAAACCCTGCAATGGGGCTTCATCACTGACCAAGGCATGGAATTGCCCGACACCAAAACGGGTGCAAGGCGTATTCCCCTACCAAGTGCAGCACGCGCCGTTCTAAGCACCCTAGCTCGTGTCGACGGTAATCCCTACGTGATCGTCGGTAAGGTCGCGGGCAAGCACGCAACGGACTTCCAGCATCCTTGGCGGCGGATTAGAGAGCGTGCGGGTTTAACCGGGGTCCGTATCCATGACTTACGGCATACCTACGCTTCAAACGCAGTATCTTCAGGAATGCCAATTCAGATGGTGGGGCGATTGTTGGGACACACCCAAATTCAGACGACCATGCGGTATGCGCATTTGGCGGACGATCCGGTCAAGAAAGCGGCTGAAGAAAATGCTGAACGATTAAACGCTTTGGTTGGCGGGACAATGCTACCAGCGCCCAGCTTACGTATCGTAGGCTAACCCTAACACACGTTTCCATACGTACGTTTAGTAGGGCAGCATCAATGACACTCTGTCCCTGATACGTTGGCAGGAAAACCGCAGAAACAATCACTGCGCCACTAAATACTGGTGATGCAAATTTTGAACCACCTAGGTTGCGTGCAAAGTTTCGTCACCTACCTTACGCAAAGGAACAACAAGCAGAAACTGACGTTACTTCCGAGTAAAAGCGACATGATCCGCCCGTAAGTGAGGTAGTACATGAATGCCCTAAATATAGAAATGCGAGCCATGGCCCCAAAGACAAATCCCATAAATGACCTTTGGAACAGAGGGATGCATCTCAGCCGAGCACCTTACGCCTATGCTCCAAAATCAGAGAAAGAAGAACACAAACGCCTTCACAGTGTTTCGGCAAGTGAGCTCATAGCCAAAGCGGCCGAAGAAACGGCGGCTTCAGGTTTAACCAGTTGGGAAGTAGTGAATGCAATGATGGGTGCTTCAAACCCAATTTTGTCTGCACGCATGGAATTGGACAACCGAATGCGCGCATTTGTTCTGCATCATTTAGAGCATGGTAATCTTTTTGCCTACGGCTTTGAGCCGCCACGACGACTAGATAGTCAGTCTCTAGAAATCCCATCTGCTTACTGGAAGGGTCACATCAAATGGAACAAGGCTTGCCTATCGGCTCAAGGACTTGAGTTCATCGAAATCCGGATTCTTTCAAAGCAACTTCGCGACAAACTTATCGCGGTACAGTCGACACACACTGAGTTAGACAAGCGTCCAGTTGGAAGGCCGTCGATGAAGCTACACATCCAGGAAGCGTTTTCCGCTTTGGAAAAATCCGGCAAAATAGACATTAATGAACCGGCAAAACCCCACTTTCGCCTAGTCCGCGAACATATGAGAAATGCACATCCAGACCTTTACCCAAAAGCTCATAAGTTGGGTGACGAAGGGATTCGGTCCCATTTCGCCCCTCTTTTCAACGAGTTAAGGAAAACCAATAAACAGTAAATTCTTCATCAATTTACTGCCCTATTTACTGCTTTGTAGTTGAGAGAAAAGGTGAGCATCAGAAAGCAAAAGGGGCAAATGATGAACCAGACTATTCAAACAAAAGCTAACAACCAAGCCGCACTCGACTATCTGGACGGCTTTATTGATGAAACGAAGGCCGCAGACTTTCTTTGCCAAAGTATTCGCACATTGCAGAAATGGCGTGTGTCTGGCTTTGGGCCGCAGTTCTACAAGCCGGGCCGTTCGGTGCGCTACCGTCGCCGTGATCTGAGTGATTGGGCAGAAACGCGGATGCGCAAGAACACATCAGGAAATTGAGTTTTGCCCGCGCGGGCTTGGCTGCACCGTGCGGGTTTTTGGGGCCGGTTGGCTCTTCAGGGCGCGGGATCAAATGGTATTCCGCGCCTTCCCCCCTTTACCTACTAATTTCAAAAAATGGAGACATGAAATGTCAAATATGCCTGCTCATAAAATAAAACTGGGCCTTACGACTGCAACCATCTGGAAAAATGAAGGGTCGTATTCAGTCGATATTGCCCGGTCCTACAAGAACGGCGACGGCGATTGGAAAAACACTTCGGGCTACTTCCACTCTGACCTTTTGAATGTCGCCAAGTGCGCTGAACGCGCTGAAATCTGGATCAGTCGACAACTGAGCGTCCAGTCATAACAACTAAGCCGGGCAACAGCCCGGCCCCAAAACCTAAGCGGCCCCGCCGGAGGCACCAATTCCGGCAAACTTCCCCTAATATCCTCAAACCTACAACGAGTTATCTCGTAACAAAGGGGGGTCATGTAACACCCCCCTCCACGAATACAAAAGCGAAGGTCAGCGAAGATGGACGCACAAATCCTACATAGCGGCTTAGATGGACTACGTTTCACCGTTCAGACTGAGATCACGCCGGAGCTGCGCAAAGAATTAGCTGAGGCCAAAGCCCATGCCAAACAATCGTTCAACGACTGTGACGTGTCATTTGGTGATATTACGTTATCCGTCACAAAGAACGGTGGGCACAATTTCAACTGTCACACGGGCGAACTTGGGGCCATCTGGATGTTCCAAGACCCAGAAGACCGCATACCAAACAATCCCGGCGTGACCGTTGATTTTCGGGCGTTTGGTTTGGCAACTGGCGGCATAGATCACGCCGAGCAGCATTTTCGTGAAATAATGACGGTACTGGCCATTCCATATGCTGAACACCTGCTTCGTGTCTCTCGCGTCGACTATGCGGTGGATATGCTCGCCCCATGGTTCGAGCCTGACAGGCTGGCCTTAGTCGCGCCTCCCGGCACCAAGGTCACAGAATACACTGGGATCGATGAGACGGCCACACAAGCCACAGGAGGGCGAGTTACAGGCCTACGTGCGGGAGCTGTAAACAATCGACAACTGGCGATCTATGACAAGCGCGTAGAGGTCATGCAAAAGGCCAAGGACGGATGGTTAGAAATTTGGAACGCAGAGCGCAAAGTCTGTGGCCAAGACCCACTCAACCTTTCTGACCCTGACCAGAGCCAAATCTGGCGGTTCGAGTTGCGATTAGGCCAAAAGCAACTGCGCGGTAAATTTGAAATGCACACGTGGCAAGACCTGCGCGATACGCTTGGCGATGCCTACAATGATGCATTGGGACGGTTGCGCTACTGCATTCCAAACAGTGACAGCAACCGTGGGAGATGGCCTGCGCATGAGTTGTGGCACTTGTTCGATGATAACATCCGCAACAATCTCGCCGTGCATTGTTGTGGCGTGTTACCCAACCAAGTGATCTTTGCAAATAAGATCGCGAAGATGCGCGAACTAGATCGCCAACTTCTGGGGCTATTCGTTAGCCGTGCAGCAATCTCCGAAGTTGCTCCGGATGAGTTTGAAGGCTTCATGGAAAGCCATGTGGATGCATTGCTGCGTTACAGCGAAGAACACTCAAAGACGCTAGATGAGCGTTTGCAGAAGGCCAGTGGGCGGTATCGGTGGACATAAGGCGATAAAGGGCGGAAAGCCGACGTTCGCTGCGGCTTGCACCGATGTCACCTAAGCGGGAAAAGCCGAATTTTGCGGCGCCTGTACCTAGAGGAGTTGTTGTGAATTATTTTGAATCATGTAGGCGAACTCGGAGCGATTATCTCAAAATTATCTCATTTCGAAAGTAATGAAAAAATGGCTTGCAAAGCAAGGTGGAAAGTAAGAAATTTTAATTCCTTACATTTTGAAAGTTATTATGACAGAATTTAAACTAACAAAAAAGAGCGTGGCGGCATGCGCGACTCTCTTAATCTTTAGCGCACCAGCCTTTGCGGGCAATCTTGATCCTGTAGTCGTCGAGCCAGTTTCGATCGCGCCAATGGCTGATGTACCTCGGCCATCAGGGGACTGGTATGTGTCGGTTTTTGCTGGAGCCAGTCATGTCTCCGATGTTGTAACTGAATTTTCTAGCTCCACATATACACTCGAATTTGGGTCAGGTTTTGTGGCGGGCCTGACATTCGGTAAGCGGGTTAGTGATCAGATCCGAGTGGAAGGCGAACTGTCTTTTTCAAATTTCCCAGCAGAAACAGTGAGCTACACGTATGGTGGCGGCAGTTATTTCAGTGGATACCAAGAATCGAGCGGCGACCTCGATGCCACCTATCTTTTGGCAAACGTCTGGTACGACATCCCAACAAGTGGTTTGCTCAACTATTATGTTGGCGGTGGTATCGGTGTGGCGAAGGTCGACGCCGACACACATTTCTTCCCCTATCAAGCAAATAAATTTGGCTATGGTCCGGGCGAGACTAAGCTGGCAGGGCAGATTGGCGTTGGCGCGATCTATGATATTTCCGAGACTCTGGCGCTGGATATTGCCTATAGATACAAGTACGTTCGCGGCATTGATTTTGTCGATATACACCTTCCTACCCCCTATGGTATCTATGAAAACGGCGATGTTGGCACTCACAGCATTCAGGTCGGTTTGGCTTACAGTTTCTGACTTTAGAGCTTTGAAAAACCCGAGGGGCCGCAATGGTGTGGCCCCTCGGGTGATGCAACTTGACTGAAGGCAGTGCCTGCAGTGCAAAAGTCGGTGATCCCATGACAGTAAAACGCCCGACCGAGGACACCATGCTGCGTACCCTTCAGATTGGGGTCGATTTGCAGCGCGACGGAAAATACCTTGAAGCTGAGCGCATATATCAAACGGTTCTGCGCACAGAACCGCGCAATGCCCAAGCGTTGAATTTGATGGGCACACTCGCAATTGAGGCGAATGAGACCAAAACCGCTTTGGATTATTTCCGAAAAGCGCTGCGTGGAGCGCCTCGTGATCCAATCATCAATAACAATATGGGCAACCTCCTCCTGCGCTTGAAACAGAATGAGAAAGCGCGACAATATCTGTTGAAGGCGCTTCAGGCTAAGCCCAACTTCGTTGAGGCGCTTTGCAATCTGGGTAAGGCGCACAGATTACTTTTGAATGGTGTCGAGGCCGAGAGATTATTGCGCAAAGCGCTGGATTTTAAGCCAACATCGCTTATGGCGCGCCAGAACCTCGCCGACTTGCTGATCGATAATGGTCAGGCGGATGCTGCGGCAGACATGTTTGAAAGTCTGCTGAGCGAAGACCCCGGCAATCTCGAAGCCCTTGTTGGGCTCGCCGCGTCCCGTAAGTTCAAAACCGATGCCCCAGAGCTTGGGCTTATCCTGCACCGGATCAAAGAGCAGGATACGCCTGATATCTCGCTAAACCGCTTACATCACGCCGCAGGTAAGATCCTGAACGATCAAGGTCGCTATGGTGATGCCATTGCGCACTTTTCAACCGCAAAGACATTTCAGAGTTCAGAGTTTGATATCGAACGCCACCGTAGTTTCTACGATGCATTGTCCAATACACTGACACCTGAATTTTTTGCAGAACGGTCGGATTTCGGTAGCACGTCCGACCGTCCCGTATTTATCGTGGGTATGCCACGCTCCGGCACAACGCTGACCGAACAAATATGTGCGAGCCATCCTGAAATTTACGGTGCGGGGGAACTGACGGAGATGCACGAAATCGCAGCATCGCTTGGCCATTCCGTTGCGAAACCGACAGCACTGGCCGACGCCATGCTGAAAATGACGAAAAGAGACACACAAAAGTTGGCGGAACGATACCTGTCTGTTTTGAAAAAGCGCGACCGCAAGGCGCTGCGTGTCGTGGATAAGATGCCCCATAATTACGAATTTCTGGGGCTCATCACACTGATTTTCCCGAATGCAAAAATTGTGAATTGCAACCGCGATCCGATGGACAACTGTTTGTCGTGCTTCATGCACCAATTTTCGGAAAGCCACGGTTACAATGCTGATTTGGTCACTGTTGGGCGATACTACCGAGAATATGACAGGCTCATTAAACAATGGCAGACGGTACTGCCAAACAAAATCCTACGAATGCAGTATGAAGATACAGTGGAAAATTTGGAGCATCGTGCCCGTACACTTATTGACTTCATTGGCCTGCCTTGGAATCCAGCGAGCCTCTCATTTTATGAGACAGAACGTACTGTCCGGACGCCAAGTCGTTGGCAGGTGCGCCAACCCATCTACACGACCTCTATCAAGCGATGGGCCCGCTATGGTGACGCTATTGCGCCATTGAGGTCTGCTCTCGGAGATTTAGTCAGCAACCAACCTGCAAACTGAGAGGCGTAGTTGCTCAGCTCGCTGTTAAATTGGGGCACAATCGCAGCACCACGCATTTTGACTGTCCCCTGTAATATCCGGCATTTGAGGTTAGGTGCAGCTATTAGCCAAGACGAGAGTGAAATACCAAAGTTCTTACAAGCAGCACTGGTAACTATGGGCTAATTGTGCGGAAAAACTCTTTGCTGCGTCTGCAAATTTTTAGAAAATAGAAAGTTGTTCTAAGCTCATCAAAAAAGCACCTAAAAGTACCATCAGAATCTTAAAACCAGAATATCATTCCAAAAAATCTAACCTGAACGCCTAGTACTGGGGTTTTCCATCAGAAAAGGCCGCTAGCTGCCCAACAGAATCGATCGGCTAGCGGCCTAACGTTCAGTCACTCCACCGCATTTGCCAGTTTGGCTTTCTTCTTAGCTCGAGCCATCGCACTGCGTTTTCCGAGTTCTGACATTGCGCTGCGGATTGCTTCTTTTTGATTGGCTTCAGGTATCGGAACGATCTCAGCGTCGTAGGCTTCCAGTGTTGGTTCACACAGTCGTTGATCAACGGCTCGCACTGGTTGCATAACGGCAGTCACAGCCGAATTTGGTAGTTTGATTGGCAAGTCATCAACGATTACTTCTTGCTCATCGTCACGAAGCAACCAAAGCAATCCTAGCCCGATGCCAACAGCGGCTGCAGTAGCTGGGTTTAAAATGGCAGGTAGCATTAGCCCAAGCTTTGCATTTTGTAATTGTGATGTCATTTTATGTTCCCTTGAATTTATGAGTTTTCGGGAACCGTTCAGCCAGCGTTGGCAACGGTGAAACGAACGGTTCCCAACGTCTAACCTACGGGATTTTAACCGTTGGAGAATCCACGTTGTTTTCGCCGGGACGCGACTAACAACGGCATTTTGTATTAAAGCATGCGTCAGCGTCTGAGCCGTTGGATTGCACGTGTAGTTGCGCTGAACTCTATAACGCTTGCGCGTTGCCTGTCAGCCACAGTGCTCAACCTGCGCCTGCTGCTTCCACAGTGCTTCCAGCGCTTAAGCACCAACGCAAAAAGCCACCCGAAGGTGGCTCTTAACACGTTGTAATCGTTAGTAAGACTTGGTTGCGGGAGTTGGATTTGAACCAACGACCTTCAGGTTATGAGTCTAACAGTCTAATGTTTGCGCAACATTGCTGTAAGTATTTTACTGTATACATATCAACATTTTATAAACTATGTGACTTTGCTCTGAGACTCTCTGGATTGTTCATATTTGCCCTTCAGTGTAGCACCAGTGTAGCACCGCACATTGGGAGAGAAGAATGGCAAGCTTTGAAATCAACTTCACGAAAGCGGCGCTGACGGGGGCAGCACCAGCCGCCAAGGGCAAGCGGGATTACTATTACGACGGCAAGGAAAAGGGCCTCGTGCTGGCCGTGACGCCAGCGGGCGGCAAGTCCTTCTATCTCTACAAGCGCATTGATGGACGCCCAGAACGGCTCTTGCTGGGCAAGTTCCCTGATCTCACAGTTGAGAATGCTCGAAAGCTGGCCGCCAGCGCCAAGGGCGAGATCGCAATGGGAGAGAACCCACAAAAGGCCAAGCGTTCGATCCGTGATGAAATGACCTTTGGTGCGCTCTTTACCGAATATTTGGAAAAGCATTCAAAGGTACATAAACGGTCTTGGGCCTATGATGAGCGTGAGGTGAACAAGTTCCTCAAACATTGGTTCAAACGCAAAATCTCCAGCATCGAAAAACCGGAGGTGGAGCGACTTCACGCTAAAGTCGGCAAGGAAAACGGGCTTTATCAGGCCAACCGCCTTTTGGAACGCATACGGTCGATCTTTAGCAAGGCGACTGATTGGGGGTGGAACGGTGTGAACCCCGCAACTGGGATTAAAAAATACCGTGAAAAAAGCCGTGATCGGTTCTTACAGCCTGAAGAACTGCCACGCTTTTTTGAAGCTCTGTCGAATGAACCAAATGAGGTAGCACGTGATTTTTTTATGATCTCGCTTTTGGCAGGGGCGCGTAAATCCAACACCCTTGCTATGCGGTGGGACGAGATCAGCTTTCACGGTGAAACATGGCGGATTGCTCGCACCAAGAATGATGACCCGCAGATTGTGCATCTATCGCCGCAAGCAATGGAAATCTTAAAAGAACGCAAGTTGCATTCTCTCAGCCCGTGGGTGTTCCCCGGCGACGGGGCCTCGGGACATCTGGCGGACCCAAAGAAGGCTTGGATGCGGATATTGAAAGAGGCTGGCATTGCCGATCTGCGTATTCACGACCTACGCCGCACCTTGGGAAGCTGGCAGGCCGCGACTGGAGCCAACAGCTACATCATCGGCAAATCATTAGGCCACCGCAGCCAGCAATCCACTGCTGTTTATGCCCGCCTTAACCTTGATCCTGTACGGGACTCAGTAAACAAAGCAACGGACGCGATGTTAGGATACATGGGGCGGAATGATGACGAAAAATAAGCATGTGGTTAAACAATGGTACGAAAGAGAAGATGCAATAGTTGAAGGCCTTGTGACGCCCACACTTGTGGAAAACTTTGTTTTACTAGCTGGAATTTCAGATGACGATGACAGCCTCAACTTAACTCGACTAGCTTTAACCGAAGCCCTTAAAGCGTTCAAATGGGCGTGGTTCAACCACGACGATCTTGCTTCAGAAAGCGCTGAGAACAAAGCACTAGAAGAGGCGGCTAGCAACGCAGCAAAGCTTTATGACAATCTTTCGATACTTCAGGACTATTCGGGATTGGAGGGTCGGCTTGAGGATACTATCAAAAACCTTCCCACGCTCTACAAGCTCGATGACGGCCAAACTTTGCGTGATTTGATCTCAACAGGCCAAAATATTTTCGCTGCGTACCGAGAGCTCTTGGTGGATTTGCAGGTGTGCCTTGAGGGAACGAGCAATCGCCAACCCAAACGACATATCTTAGAAGGGTTTGACGGCGAAAACTCTATCGATCTCGAAACTGACGAAGAATTTGCAAGTCGTATGCAAGAATGGCGTACACGCTCAAAGGCACGCGCCCTTCCCAAAGAACACGCCCTACAAGAATTTCTTAAAACGCTGCGCCCCTTTTGGGAGGCAAACAGCGTTCATGTCTTTACTGAGGGGATGCACTTCAAAGAAGTGAACCACACGATATCAAACTTGGTGGATGCCGTGGCGGGCATCATGGCAGTTGCTTCGCCCAGCACAAGTCGATCTCAGATTGTGACTGCCATTCGTGAAGTCCGTACGCCTTTATCGTAAGAGTGACCGATCATTTTGCGCGTCACTTCTACGATCACGTTTGATGGCTGCAGCTATGCGTTTCTGACAAGTTCTCAACATCACTTACCTTTGATGGGAACTTATCTAATATGTTGAAAACAAATTCACTTCTCACTCCAAAAGACGTTGCAGAGCGCCTTGGGGTCTCAATCACAACCCTCGCGACTTGGCGTTGCACCAAACGCTATGCGCTTACGTATGTTAAAATTGGGCGACTGGTGCGCTACCGAATGGCCGATGTTGAGGCCTTTGAAAACTCTCGGTCACATGAGGTGGCAGGGCTATGAGTATGCATACGTTACCCCGCAGCGTATTTTTCCACGCGGTCAATCTGGCCTGTCGTGCACGCTTTCCCAGTCTCTTAGCGGCCTGGCTTCCTGATGGGCAGCGACGGGGGCAAGAATGGGTGGCTTTGAACCCCACGCGGTCAGATCGCCATGCTGGATCGTTCAAGATCAATGTTATCACGGGACGCTGGGCTGACTTTGCCACTGGCGATAAGGGCGGCGATCCTGTCAGCCTTTATGCCTACCTAAAGGGAATGAGCCAAAGCGATGCCGCCCGCGCTCTAAGCCAAGAATGGGGGCTGAGATGACTCCATCTGATATCAAAGCCCTGCGGCATCACAAAGCAGGCACGCCTACAGCGCAACATTCATATCGCAGCGCAAAGGGTGAGGTCGTCTTAATCGCCAATCGGTTTGATCGTACAGGGGGCGGAAAGTTCTTTTTGCCCTACACCATCGATAGCCAAAGCTGGACCGCGCCAGATAGCCGTCCACTGTATCGCCTGCCAGAATTGCTGGCGTCAAAACCTGACAGCATAGTAATTATCACAGAGGGAGAGAAATGCGCCGATGCATTGGCAAGCCTCGGCTACATCACAACAACCACTTTCGGTGGGGCAAGCTCTGCGCACAAAACAGACCTTTCCCCCGTGCAAGGATGCCGCGTAGTAATCTGGCCCGACAATGACGACCCGGGGCGCAAGTATGCAGACCAGATCGCAACCGCATTATGCACGGGGTTTTCAACGAAAGCGCACATACTACAAATCGCCGATTTCCCCGTGCAAATCGCGGAATTCCACGCAACCAACGGAACAGACCATAATTCGGCGAATATCGATGAAAACCCCGTGGAAATATGCGCAGGATGGGATGCTGCGGACGCCATTTCCAACGGTTGGGGCGTTGCTGAGATTGATGCACTAATTGCACACGCTTTGCAGGCCGATGAAAAGCCCGTGCTTTCGAACGAGGTGGCACCAGGCAGAAGCCTTGCGGACATCGAGGTCTGGAAGACGCCAGATGGAGAACCGTACGCAACATTGCGATTGGACGGTCACTTTGAACACTGGCCGATTGCGTCAGCTGCATTCAAAAAGTTCCTCTCGTATCAGCACTATCAAGACACTGGGAAAATGTTGTCACAGTCTGCGCTTGATGATCAACGACGGACCTATGAGGGCCAAGCGCTCTTTGATGGTGAAGCTCATCCCGTGTTTAACCGGATCGGCACATTGGGTCGCACGCTGTATGTAGACATTGGCGACGTGAGCTGGAAAGCAATCGCGATCAACAGCGAGGGATGGCAAGTTATTGATCATCCCCCCGCCCGGTTTACCCGTGCTAGATCGATGCAACCGCTGGCAATGCCCGCAATGAGTGGCGGTGATATCAACTTGTTGCGTCCGTTCTTGAACACCGCCAATGAAGCTGACTTTCAAATGCTGATCGCGTGGCTCATTGGCTGTTTTCATCCAAAGGGGCCATATCCCATTCTAATCTTGAACGGGGAACAAGGCAGCGCCAAAAGCACAACGGCACGGGTGCTTCGCAATCTCATAGACCCGGCTAACCCAATTGCCCGCAGTGCGCCGAACTCAGAGCAAGATTTGGTGATCGCAGCAAAGCACAACCACGTGCTGGCCTTCGATAACCTTTCCACAATCAAACCGATGATGGCAGATGCATTTTGCCGGATCGCAACGGGTGGCGGGTTTGGCACGCGCAAACTTCATACAGATTCCGAAGAAATGCTGTTCAGTGCCACACGGCCTTGCTTGCTGAATGGAATTCCAGACTTGGCTGGCCGTCCTGACTTGGCAGATCGCGCCATTGTTGTGTCTTTGCCCGTCATTGCACCAACGGATCGCGCCTTTGAGGGAGAGTTCAACAAAGCGCTAGACGCACAAATGCCACTGATTTTGGCAGGTCTGCTAGATGCGGTATCAACGGCGCTGGAAAACCTTGCCACTGTGCGACTCGCAGAGCGGCCTAGAATGGCGGACTTTGCCAAATGGGTCTCTGCCGCCGAACCCGCCCTTGGGTGGACTCAGGGGGCGTTTCTGGCGGCTTACGCGGCAAACAGAGAATCCGGTGACAGAATGTCGGTTGAAGGGAATCCCGTCGGCTTGGCCATCCTGAAGCTCGTCCAAGATGATGGACGCTGGTCTGGCACTATGACTGAGCTAAAGACAACTTTGCGCAATCGTTATCCGCTACTAACGGACGATCCTTACAGCTTTCCCCGTCAGGAGAACAAATTGTCGGCAGCAATTCGGCGGATAATCCCACCGTTGCGCAGGATGAGGGTCGTTATCAGCTTTGATCGTAGCGGCCATTCAGGTGAACGCACACTCAGGATTGAAAGAGCCTAATTGATCGTCAGCATCGTCAGCAACTGCCCACGCTGACGATGCTGACGATGCTGACGATAGAACTTAATGTTCCTGCCTGTTGCAAACGGCCCTTTGCTGCCATTGACGCACGAAGCACGCAATGGCGGCTCTTAACCTAGAGCGGACCTACTCGTTAAGCGTGTTTATACATCTGGCAACACTTCAGAAATTCTGTGAAAGTAAAGCCAAGCAAGCTCGAATAGGCTCACAATGACTGGAACTCCATCAGAACCAACTTACCGCTGGCCGGAAGAAGACAAACTAGGTCGCAAAAAGGATGCAGATATTCTGCTGCGCTTTATTGCGGGTAAGCTGGAGCAACGAGACAAAGCGGGCCTGACTAGGTCTTATGTCCTGAACCTCGACTCACAATGGGGAAGCGGCAAAACGTTCTTTTTGAAAAACCTTAAAGATCAAATTACTGCCAATGGCCAAGTCGCGGTCTACGTAGACGCTTGGCAAGACGACCACTCCAACGATCCATTTATGGCGGTAGTATCAGGAATCGAAGAGGAGCTGAAAAGCGTCATAAATGACGAGGATGCTTTTTCAGGGGTCAAAGATGCCGTGCGTCCGTTTGTCAGCAACACACTTAAGGTCTTAGGCAGCGGTGTTAAAAGTGGTCTTGTCTATGCCGCGAAAAGGCAGTTTGGTCAAGATGCGCTGGATAAACTGGGGGAAGTGTTCAGTGCTGAAGGAGATGATGATGATGATATCCTGGCCCGCAACGCTGCGATTTTAAAGGCTACAAATTCCGCAATAGATGCAGCTGGCGTTGCTATTTCCTCAAGTTTTTCGGCCTCAAAGCAGGCACGGGCATCTTTTAGGCAGAATTTGGAAGAGTTGACCCGAGAACTAGGAAAACTGGATTCAATACGCATGCCAGTGTTCGTTCTCATAGACGAACTAGACCGTTGCCGCCCCAGCTATGCAGTTGAGCTGCTAGAGGAGGTTAAACACCTATTCAACGTAGAGAATATGGTGTTTATTTTGGCAACAGATACTGAGCAACTAGCCCATGCAGTGAGTGGTGTATACGGCTCCAGTTTCGATGGACGAAGATATCTTTCAAGGTTTATTGATCGAACATACCGGTTCCGAGAAGCAGACATCGGTAGCTTCGTGGAATACTGCCTCCATATGAACGGCCTTTCAGAAAATGATTTCACTTTACCTGGAACGTTGAAAGTGTTCGTTTTTTTGAGCAACGCTTTTAAGCACGCAAATGCTTCGCTCAGATATATCGAACAGATCGTAGATTATTTATCGACATTTACGGCAACATGGGGTCATGAAAATCTAAAGATCAATCTAATATTGCTTTTTGATCTGGCAGTAAGAGCCCATCCTGAAAGCGTGAAGCTTGATGGTTCCAAACCCGAGGCACTTAAAGCAATATATAGATTTGGTTCTTCGCGATTAAACCATAAAGATACTGAAATAAGCATTGAAAGAATGGTCCTTATCATTAAGGATTATTCAGCTAGTGCAATTGATCGCTCCGCCCCTGACTTATTTCATGAATGGGTGTTACAGACGGTTAGAAACGAAAGTATAACAATGAATTTGCATAATAAGGGTCTCGCAGGCGAATACCCAAGGATGTTTCAGGATATGCTTAGCGTTCGCGATACATTGGCGGATGATTGAAAGCTGGCCACTTTGCAGCAAGCAGATAAAGATTTAGCCACCGTAAGCCTTTTCAAAGGTCTATCATCCTCGCCTGTAGCAGGCATTGGCGCGTGGTGCAGCGAAAGTACGCAATCCGCCCTTCACGTCGAAATGTGCATGGTCCAGCAATCTGACCGCTCCCTACCTCATCATTGTCACTCACGGCCCATAGCGGCCTTTCACCGCCACTTCCCGATGCTGCGGTGCGGCCCGTCGAAGCCGCCATTCATGCAGCAGCGCAGTATAGTGTCGAAACGGCAATCCAAAGTGGAAATGCGGATGAACAGCGCGCCAAGTTCGACGACATTATCTGCTTTTTGCAAAAGGCATCACGGTAAATGGAGACAGTCCAAGAGCAGCTTTTTCTATAGGTTGATCGGCGGCGTGGTCACCGAAGTAAGTGTCGCCGTCGCGATCAAAATCATGAAAATTGCGATAATTTCTATTAGAATTGATCGCTTTAGATGGGTCGCAGCTGACGCTTCGCCCATCTCAAGCGCTGGAACGAGGCGCCATTTATTATGCGCGGCAAGGCCCATCAAACCCGTGACAAATGCAAGCTTTGTCAAAAGAACCCATCCATATGCGGTCGTAAACAAAGCAGTAATTGATCCAACCATCAGCCACGCGAATGTCATGCCGACGATGACAAGGACAGTGACCGTTGCAGACGCGATCTTGCCAAAACGGTGCAGGAGGATAGGGGCGTCTTTTTGCTCAGCGACACGATACAGCGGGACAAGGGAAGCGATCCAGAACGCCGCGACAAGTAAATGCACAGTCAGAAAGCTTGCCAAGATCCAGCGCGGATCAGCAAGCGAATGGCCAACAAATGTGTATGAAGCAGCGATCAGCAGGCCCCCAACAAAGGCAATGCCAATGCTGACAATCCCCTCAATGTAAACTGCTAGGACCAAAAACGCACCCACACTGCGCCATATTGCTGCCGTGCCTAGGGGGCTGTCCCAGACAAATCCGAGCATCATTGTGTTGGTGGCACCGTCCAGTCCCATGCCTGAAATTCGCGCCGCTCGGATACCGAAACGAAGTGCGAGAATGGCTATACCCACCAACACTGCAGTAAAAGTAATCATCCGGGCGAGGCGCAGAACATCAACTGGTGCCGCACGGAACGCCAACATAAATAAAGGGCCGCCCATTACCAGCAAAGCAGCCACATAATCTGCCGTCTTCGCCATGATCGCAAGGACGGCCCAGCCGTCGATTGGTGCAAGGCCTTCCATCATCAGTTTGCGACCGTAAAACCGAAAGAACTCTGCATCGGATGTCCGTCCGCTGACAGGCCACGCCATTCGACAGTGTAGACCCCCGCAGAAATCGCGGCGACCGGCACTGCGCGGAACGTGGCTACAGGATCAAGCCCGGTTTCGCGCGCGATCTCGACATCACCATCTGGGCCGGTTAAAGAGATTGCCGTCACGCGCATGGGATCGTCGAACCGTATCTCAATTTTATCCACTGTTGCGACAACCGCCTCATTTGCTGGTGTCGTTTGTTCAGATTTCGAATGGGCTGATGCGCTGGTTGCCAGTGCGATTGCAGTAGTCAAGGCGAGGACAATTTGGTTCATTCTTGCGTCTCCATTGCGTTGTGTTGGTCGCGGATGTCGCGTGACCATGTTGATTTGATGTAGCTGAGTGCGGCTATGATTTCAGCATCGGTCAGGATACCGTCATATGCCGGCATGTTTGAGCCATAATCAGGATCACCTATCAGTTGTCCCACCCCGTATTTGGTAAGCCGGAACAGGGTGTCCCCGTCGTGATGCCATGTGTGGCCACTAGCGTCATGGGGCGGTGCGGGTAAGCGGCCATCGGGTCCGGCCGCGCGCCAATTCGGCTGCCCAGCAAGGTCCGCCCCATGGCAGGATGCACAGTTTTCGGCATAGACCTGCGATCCATGTGCGACGATTTCCAGATCGTCGGGGCGCAAAGCAAGCGCGTCCGTGTCGGACGATCCACCAGCGGACCAAATCACGACAGCCCCAGTCACGGCGGCCCCGATCAGGGCCACCGCGCCAACTGGCAGTAGGACGGATTGGTTCACAAACCTGCCTGATGGAAAACTTCACCGTCCGCCGCATTGCCGCCGAAGGCAATCACGTCATATCTGGCGGTCGGATCATTCCCCATTCCGGGTGATCCACCGGGCATACCCGGAACGGCAATGCCGGTAATTTCTGGGCGTTCTTCCAGCAGCTTGGAAATTGCGGCAAACGGCACATGCCCCTCAATGACATAGCCATCAATCATCGCGGTGTGACAGGCCCAAAATGTGTCGGGCACACCCGCGTCCAGTTTCACTACGGCAACATCATTCGTATCAGTAACCTCGATGTTGTAGCCTTCTTCGCGAGCTAAAGCGACCCACGCGCCGCAGCATCCGCACGTTGGGCTTTTTGTGACGTGCATGGTGCCATGCTCGAACATGTCGGCGTGGCTGTCCGCGTGGGCTATTTGTGGCATCGCGACCAACGTCAGACCCAAGGCCAGTGCGACAGCAGGAACGATGGTAAAAATTATCTTGATCGGTTTCATGCAGAATTATCCTCTCGAAAGAAAGTGCGCAGGCGTTGCCTGCCGTGATGTGAATATCGGAAAAAAGTCTGCCGTACCCGTTCAGGGCACAGGCCGAATCACACCGCGCGGGGCGGGTCGAGAATACCTGTCGGCTCGATACCAGTCAGCAATGTTTCGGATATGGTCAATGCCATACTGCTAGACTCGGGCGCAACATGGACAGCGACAAGTGCGGGAACGAGCCCAAGAAGGACATGGCAGCTTTGTGCAAGGTCCTTGGTATCTCCGCAACACTGCGTATGATCGACAGACATCGTCTCCATGACGTTTACGTTCATATCACTCAACTGCGCATGTGACGCAGCCATCGCACCCGACAGGGAGGTCGAAAGGATAATCAAAACGACCATTAAGAGGCGAAGAAAACTCATAATACGTGCCTACACGGCGTGTATTACAATTTGCAAGTCACAGCTTCGATACATCGCGCTGGGGCAAATCTAATGCCCGTGCGCATCAATCCCGCGCGCCATCATCACATGGTGTTCGCGGTGGTGGTCCTGACTTGCCATGAGGCCGAAGAAACCTAACCCCTTAATGCGCGAGGCAACGGCCTGATCATCGCTCGTGACGCGCAATTCCATTCCAGAGTCTTGCTGCAAGACCATGACGACCCAACGGTCATTGTTGGCAAGCTGGGCCGCATGTGCGGGAAACCCCGCTCAAAACCCAAGTGGTTGTTGAACGTTTTTGTCTCCACCATGATAGCAGACTTTAGCTGCATCGCAGAAATTTGGTTAAGAGGGCTCCTAGCTGCCATTAGCTGCGTTTGCACAACAGAAAAACTGGCTGATGGTCCGAGCGTCCGCTTTCTTTGCTCTGCCGTTTTGATTTCGCACTTGCAGCGAAGGTCCGCAATCCGCCCTTTGTGTAGAAATGTGCGTGGCGCAGAATCTGTCACTATTGGCCCATAACTCCAAACGACTCACATCTTCGCACCGGCAGCTTGCACACGCTCTCAAATGTAGCACCAGCGTAGCACCACTCAAAGCACCAACGCAAAAAGCCACCCGAAGGTGGCTCTTAACACGTTGTAATCGTTAGTAAGACTTGGTTGCGGGAGTTGGATTTGAACCAACGACCTTCAGGTTATGAGCCTGACGAGCTACCGGGCTGCTCCATCCCGCGCCAAGTTCGTATCTCCTAGTGGCAAACAAGAACGAGCTCAAGGCAAATCGACGGCCAAATTGCGACTAAGGCGATTTTATCCGTTTTGCGAGGGCGCAATGGTGGACCTATCACGCTTTAGTGCCGCCCCAAGTGCTTGTTTAATCCACCTTTCCTTTCGAAAGCGACAGGTCCCTTCCGGCCGAGTGCCCGCGGCGCGGACTGTCAAAGCCGTTTATGCTTTCGAAGATTGCCGTGTCAGCTGACTGGCCTGTCTCCCAAGTTTGACGCCAAATCAGTTCAGCCTTGCCTTGCTCCTCAGGTGAATATTCATATCTCAATGAGTATCCGTATTGGTCAAGCTGGATATTCGCCCCATTTTCGCTGATCCCGTAGAAGGGCATTTGCGGTGACAATCAGCTTTCCCATAACGGCTGTGATCGCCAGCTTCTTGCATTTCCCAGTCGATATCAGATGTTCGTATTTTGCCTTCATGTCTGGATTGAAGCGTGTAGCAACAACCGCTGGCAGATAGACTGTGCGCCTGACGCTGGCGCGACCGCCCTGGATGCGTTTCTTGCTTGCCACTTTCCCGATTGCCTCGATATGGGTGCAAGGCCCGCCAGCGCCGCTGCTTTCTTGCCACTCAAATGTCCGAGTTCGGGCATTTCGGTTAATATCGCACAGGCTGTTACCTTTGCGATGCCCGGAATGCTTGTAAGAATCTCGGCGCGTGCAGCGAGATCTTTGTCTGCCGCAACGATGGCATCGATTGCCTCGGTAACTTGCGACAAGTCACGTTCGATCTGTTTCAGACGTCGTTTGATCTGCTGGGAAGGCAGGACGTGCGTCGTTGCGGCAAGTCGTGCCTTTGCTGCGGTCCGGTCCTTGATCAATGCCAGCCTGGCTGTTGCCAGCTGCTTGAGATCATGAAGTGTTTCGCTTTTGGGTTGGTCTGCTCTCAATTCCAGAAGTACGCCCATTTTGGCTAATAGCGCAGCGTCCACCCGGTCCGTTTTGGCCAGCCGGCCGTTCGCGATTAGTCTTGAACCGATGGCGACCAAATCGCTCACCTTCGCAGAACCGGCGGGCCTGACGCGGATTGACCCGTGCAAAGCTGATCCCGTGTTGAGCCAAGCCCGTTTCGATGCACCTGTGATAAATGCCTGTTGCTTCAAAAATGACGCGGGAAACTTCTGTTTTTCTCGCCCAAAATGCGAGTGCCTTAGCGCCAGCTTTGTCATCGCAAAACTGCCTGTGCTCTCGCGAGGACAACCAATAAGCGTCCAATGTGTCTTTCGAAATGTCGATCCCAATGGTATCTTCCATGTGTCTCTTCCTAACCTTGTCTTGTCATGCGGGCCCAAAGCCCAAGTATCCGTTCAGGTTTCAAAAAAAGACGGAGGTGACCTTACTCAGCGACGGTCCTCAACGACCAAGAGGGGAACGGTCCAACCTCCGCCGCTGCCTGGCATAAATGACGTGCTGCGCAGCTGTTCCAGCTTCGCATAAAAACTGCCAAAATCATAAGACAAGAGGGGTGGTTTTGAAGAACATCTCAACAGCAGCTTTATCGTAGCAATTGCCTTTGCCGCTCGCTCATCGATGCCCTGAACACATGCTGGCGCAAAATCTTCTGATAATCATGTGAACAATATCGGGCGAATTCAAGCTGTCGTTGGGTAGCCTTTGTAACCATCCATTGCCCGGCAGGGCATCGCACCGCGATGTCCCGAGAGGGGACTGAAGGATGCCACGTGCATTGACCAGATGGCTCAGGACGTGCTCTTCCTTCCAGTTGGGCGCAAACCGATAGACGGCACCGGGTGGAGATGATCCCGCCCGTCCGCCATTGGCCCTCGAACCGATGGCGGCCACATAGCGAACCGTTGATCGCGCACATGGGCCCAGATCTGGCCTTGTTTGACCCCTTTGCCAAGCCACTTGTCGCGTAAGGAGCGATCCAGCTACCGCACGGATCAGGGCCGTCAGCGAGACCGGGTCCATTGTGCTGTCAAAATGCAGACAACGACTATATAGCAAGCGCAACTCAACTGCGGTCGGGGTGGCGTTTCGCTGGCACGGCACTGCGGCAACGGATTCCCGCCTGCCATGGGACTATCCAATGGATAAAAAAGGGCCCCAGCGTCAGGCGACCAAAGCCCTTTCTGCTTCAGGTCATGCCGCCACGCATAAATTTGTTGCCACCTAATCTCATGACGCTGCGCTACCTGCGTCACGCTCGCCCCGCTGACACCAACCGACATGACAATCTCGAGCTTGTCGTCGTCATACCAGAAGCGTCGCCGCTCCACCCCAAGAATTTGGCCTCGCATCGCACACCCCACATAAGACATGTCGCTAATGACGTCATTAAACGCGTGTCTTAAAACAAAGCTCCAAGCTCAGGCAGGCGAGGCCAATCGCGCGGTTCCGAACATTGCTCGAAGGAGACCGGAACTAAGCCGTGGTGCGAGCTGTGCACGACACCATCGCCACCGAAACAGCATCCAACAAAACCGCCAAGATACGCGGCATTGCATCGTCCGTGGATGCAGGATGGACGTGGTGATTTCATAATACACCCAGTGGCCCGCGCTCAATCATCAGTCTGAATGGCTCGCAATATAGGGTAGATTTTGGCCCGCAGACGAGCACCGTTCTCAGCTTAACGATCAGGCGAGGACCAGTCTTTTTCTTGGCGCGCATTGCGGCGACGCAACCGCAGCGCAAGGCCAATCGAGACACCAACGCTGATCGCAATCGTCAGATCCGTCAACACGGTCAAAACCAGCGTAAGAATGAGGAGAATCTGATCCGACGTGTGGGATTGCATGTAGCCGCGCCACTTGTGCGGCTCGCTCATATTCCAGGCCGTAAGGATAAGAAGTCCGGCAAGCGCTGGCATCGCAAGGTAGCCCGCAAGGGGGGCCGCCAGAAGCATGACCAGCAAGATGGTCAGCGCATGAACGATACCGGACACGGGAGTTTTACCACCGGCGCGAACATTTGTGGCGGTGCGCGCAATGGCCCCTGTCGCGGGAAGGCCACCAAACAAGGCCGACCCGATATTGGCGAAACCTTGCGCCAGAACTTCTGCATTCGGTCTGTGGTGACCGCCAATCATTCGGTCTGCAACCATCGCAGACAGCAACGATTCAACGCTTGCGAGGAACGCAATAACAAAGGCCGAGGGCAGTAATTCAAGAACCTTTTCAAGACTGATCGCGGGTAGCGACGGCATCGGCAGCGTATGTGGCAAGTCGCCAAACCGTGAGAATATGGTGTCCACGGGCAGTGTGGCAACCGCGACAACTGCCGATGTCAAACCAACCGCAATAATCAGGCCCGGAAATTTTGGGGCCAAACGTCGTAGCACAACGATTAACACCATCGTCGCAAGCCCGATCCCCACGGCATGCACAGTCAAGGTGTTACGCGCGGCCCAAAGCGCGTCGATCTTGGGGATGAATTCAGCGGGAACCTGCGCAACCGACAGCCCGAAAAGGTCCTTGATCTGGCTCGTTGCGATGATGATGCCGATGCCAATCGTAAATCCGTTGATCACGGCCTCGGGGACGAATGCCACAAGATTACCGGCCCGCAAATATCCTGCCATCAACATGATGATGCCCGCCATGAACGTCGCAAGGACAAGCCCGTCATAGCCATGCTCTGCGATGACCCCAAACACTACGACGATAAACGCCCCCGTGGGTCCGCCGATCTGCACACGGCTGCCGCCAAGTAGTGATATCAACAAACCGGCAACGATGGCAGTCACAAGCCCTTTTTCCGGCCCCGCACCAGATGCGATCGCAATCGCAAGGCTTAGCGGCAATGCCACCATCGCAACCGATACCCCTGCGATCAGGTCACTGGTGAATTGCTGCCGATCGTAGCTGGCAAGCGTTGTTAGAATTTTGGGTTTCATAGGGTCAACTACCGCCTAAAAAAATCGGAACTTCAACCCTATGCGAATAATAACGGGAGAGAGGGCTATGGTTGTTTCAATTTCGACGATGAAGGCGAGTGTTCCAGACTTCTTTCAGACCCCCATGGCCGATTTTCTGAATTGGCCCTACAAGGATGCAACGTAGACGCAGACAGGTCCACGTGGTTGCTGCGAAACAGAAAGGACGCCCATTGGTAGAGCCGGAAACATTTACGTTCCTTGCAGACCTCGCAAAGAACAACAAAAAAGCATGGATGGATGCGCACCGCGAAGAACGCGACGATGCCATGCGCAATTTCACCGGCATCGCGATGACGTTGCACGACTACGCCGATCGCTTTGATCCTTTTGTGGCTGAGGCGGGGATTAAGCCGAAACAAAGCTACACCAAATTCTTTCAGGAACCGCGCGACCGCGTCGGGCGTGATCTGTTCCGATCGGGCATAGACGTGTTTGCCAATGCCGGTCATCCGGCTGAAAACGTCGGATATTACCTCCATGTCGAGCCTGGAAATTGCCATGCAGGTGCCGGCCTTTTCCAGCCGTCCAAGCCTGCACTTGCACGGCTGCGGACCCGTCTGGTCGATAATCCGCAGGGCCTGACAGAAATCTTGGCCGACCCGGATTTCAAGGCGACGTTCCCGGACGGCGTGGTGACACGCAAAGCGTTGGGCGCTGTGCCGGAGGGCTTTTCAAGCAGCGATCCCGCCGCACCCTATCTGAAGATGGTTGGGCTGGGATGCCGCAAAGACTTTTCAGACGAACTCCTGCTTGATGATGATGTCATGGATCAGCTGATCGAGGTTTTTCGCCCCGCCAGCCAGCTGGTCCGCTACTTTGACTAATGTCGCGACCGGATAGCCCCCCGAATGGCGCCCCAGGATCGGCACTGCTAAAATAACCAGAAGGACCACCGCGCAATGACACTCCTGCAAATCGCATCCCTGCTGATTGTCCTTGCTGGGGCCTTTGGCACAGTGAATTACCTGTTTCTTCGTCTCCCGTCCTCGATTGGTATTCTGGTCGTGGCGCTCATCGCGTCCTTCGCGGTGATTGTGACCGACGCACTGTTCCCGTCCTTAACGGTCGAAGAACAGATCCGCGCGCAGGTGCTGGACTTTGAATTTTCCGAGGCGCTGTTAGAAGGCATGTTGGGTCTTTTATTGTTTGCTGGCGCGCTCCACGTCAAACTTTCGGACCTTCGCAAAGCCTGGCTTGTCATCTTCTTGATAGCGACAATGGGGGTGGGTCTTTCAACTGCAATTGTCGGCTTCGGGTTCAGTTGGATCACGGGAATGCCGTTGATGATCGCGTTCGTATTTGGGGCGCTGATTTCACCGACAGATCCCGTCGCGGTGCTGGGTGTCCTGCGCGAAGCAAGCCTGCCAAAAGCCTTGGAAACCAAAATTGCCGGCGAAAGCCTGTTCAATGACGGTGTCGGATATGTGGTTTTCCTCGTTCTCGTGGGCATCGCGTTTCCCAGCGGGGACCATCACGGATCAGGTCTTTTTGGGGCCGCGCAACTGTTCATTCAAGAAGCGGTCGGCGGGGCGGTTTTGGGGATTGTCCTGGGCTGGCTCACGTTCCGTGTCATGCGCCGGATTGATGACTATTCCCTCGAAGTCCTCATCACACTTGGCCTTGCCTTTGGTGGCTACGAACTCGCCGTTGCGCTGCACGTCTCTGCGCCGATCATGGCCGTCTGTGCAGGACTTTTGATTGGTGACATCGGGTCCAAACACGGCATGTCGGAAGAAACCCGCAAGTATGTCGAAGCGTTCTGGACGCTTATCGACGAAATCCTGAACGCCGTGTTGTTCCTGATGATCGGGTTTGAGGTGTTCGCCATCGCATTTAAAACTGATTTCCTGATCGCGGGCGCCATGGCAATCGTGCTTGCGCTTGTTGCGCGGCTGGCAGCTGTCGCGGTTCCGGTGCTTTTGCTGAAACCGTTCCAGACGTTCAGCAAGGGCGTCATTCCGATCATGACTTGGGGCGGCCTGAAAGGCGGTATTTCCGTCGCCTTGGCACTGTCACTGCCAGACGGCGAATGGAAACCTTTGATCCTGACAGTGACCTATATTGTCGTCATTTTCTCTATCATCGTGCAGGGACTTACCGTCACACGATTGGCTGAGCGCATCGGTAGAGCACCGGAGTTGCCCAGCCGAGGGGACTAACAAGCGTTGGCGCTATGTGGTGTGATCAAAACATTGCCAGACCGACCTAGGCTTCGCGTACTGCAATCTCAGCCATTTTCATGATCGCCTCGCGGGTGTATGCCACTGCGATAAAGCGCGCATTGTGACAGAATTTGGCGCCTTTGACGCCACTTGCATCCTCAAGCGCGGCGTCAGTCAGTCCGGCCCAAGCGGCTGGAAGATCGGCGCGTTGCTCGAACGTGTCTTGGGACAGCTTGATGCCGCCCAACGTCCAGTCGCCGCCGCGTGGGTGGACCACAAACAAAATATGGTCAGACCCCATCTGATCCAGTGCGGCGCGGTAGGGCATGCCCATAGGCAATTCAAGAATAGGTGACGTTCCAGCCTGCGCGATTGCGTTAAGCACGATGCCGCTAGCGCGCGCCTTTGCGGCTAACCCGCGAATTTGGGCTTCGACAAAGCTGCGCGCGATGGGCAACGCGGCGAAGAAGGCATCGTCGTCCGCCGTTGGCGACATGTCGTCAAAGACCGGCTTTAAGCTCCCCAAAAGTGCAGGCAACGTCAGAATCGAAAGTGGCCCTGCTACGGATGGTTCAATCGCGCCGTTGTCCAGCAGGTCAATCGGCAGCACAAACTTGGTGTCAAACTTGGTGTGGATCGCCTCAATGTCATCGGTTGGTACGTCCATCGCCGCCAAATACGCCCGCCCGTAATGTGCCCAGATCAGACCAAAAGAACTGAACGGCTGGCCGTCGTCGCGCAGGGGACTGGGACGTTGATGATGGTCAAATATCTGCGCTTCGCCGTCATAGTCCCCGCCGACATCATAGATAATCTTGTCCGTCGCGGGCGTGATCCATTTGCGGTCGCGGCTGCGCAGCAATTCTGCCTGTGGGAACACACGTGTAAGAACAGCGGACGACAGCAGTTCATCTGCATGAAAGCCGCCGGAATGGGTAACAAGATGGGTGATGGTCATAAGTATGTTTCAACAATTCGGGCAAAGTGTGAAAGCGACCAGATCGGCCACCCTTGCAAAGAGGTCAAAGGCCGTTTGTCAAAGGAGCGCAGCCAGATCAAGTTTTAACTCTTTGAAAAGACGATGCATAGCATGTCCTTTAGATCGGCCGAATTACTTCTTCGCCCAGTGCGGGCGGTTTTACGGTTTCTTATCACGTGAACTGCCTATCTTTCCCTTTGCGCAGTGGCGCATTAGGGTGCCGCACAAAGGATTCATGACATGACAAATATAGTTGAGGTTCGACGCCTCACAAAGACCTTTGATGGTGGGTTCCAAGCCCTGAAATCTGTTGATCTGGACATCAAATCGGGTGAAATAATTGCGCTACTCGGCCCTAACGGGGCAGGTAAAACCACACTGATATCAACGATTTGCGGCATAACCCGCGCCACAAGCGGAACGGTGAAAATTGGCGGACATGACACGGTCACCGCGTACCGCGCTGCGCGCAGTCTTGTCGGGCTTGTCCCGCAAGAAATCACCCTCGAACCGTTCGAGAAGGTGATCAGTACCGTTCGCTTTTCACGCGGGCTGTTCGGTCGGGCACCAAATGACGCCTACCTCGAAAAGGTTCTGAAATCCCTGTCCCTTTGGGACAAGAAGGACTCCAAGATCATGATGTTGTCCGGAGGAATGAAACGCCGCGTCTTAATTGCCAAGGCGCTGGCCCATGAACCGCGCGTGTTGTTCCTTGATGAACCATCCGCAGGCGTTGATGTCGAACTGCGCAAAGACATGTGGAAGGTTGTGTCCCAGCTGAAAAAAGATGGCGTCACGATCATCCTGACGACGCACTACATCGAAGAAGCTGAAGCCATCGCTGACCGTGTCGGTGTCATCGCCAAAGGCGAAATTCTTTTGGTCGAAAACAAGGCTGACCTAATGAACCGCATGGGGCAAAAGACGCTCAAAATTGATCTGGCCGAGCCTGTGGAAACGATACCGAAAGCCCTGTCGAAATACGATCTCACGATTGAGGACGGCGGTTTGTTGTTTGCCTATGACATCGCGACGGACCGCACTGGAATTGCCGGGCTTTTGGCCGATCTACGCACGGCTGGCTTGAAATTGACGGACCTGCAAACGCGGCAATCATCCCTCGAAGAAATCTTCGTATCCCTCGTTTCCGAAAAGGACGTTGCGGTCGAAAAGGAAGACGCCACATGAATTATCAAGCAATAAAGTCGATCTATATCTTTGAAATGGAGCGATTTTTCCGCACACTGACGCAAAGCTTCATCAGCCCTGTGATCTCAACCGCATTGTATTTTGTGGTCTTCGGCACTGCCATTGGCAGCCGCATGGAAAGCGTTGAGGGCATTGGATACGGCGCGTTCATCGTTCCGGGGCTCATCATGCTATCAGTCATGACACAGGCCACAGCCAACGCCAGTTTCGGCATCTATTTCCCGAAATTCATAGGTACGATCTACGAACTCTTATCAGCCCCCGTCAGCTTTCTTGAGATCACAGTGGGCTACGTCGGGGCCGCGGCCACCAAGGCGATGTTCATCGGCGTCGTGATCCTTGCGACGTCGTTCCTGTTTGTGGACCTGTCAATCCAACACCCGTTTGCAATGATCGCGTTCCTGACCCTCACCTGCCTGAGCTTCTCGCTCCTCGGTTTTATCATCGGCATCTGGGCTGGCAATTTCGAACAATTGCAACTGATCCCTTTGCTGATCATCACGCCGTTGGTGTTCCTTGGTGGGTCGTTTTATTCCGTAACGATGCTGCCGCCGGTCTGGCAAACAATTACCATGTTCAATCCTGTGGTTTATTTGATTTCCGGCTTTAGGTGGTCGTTCTTCGGGACGGCAGATGTGCCCATCGGCCTTAGCCTTATGGCGATTTTACTGTTCACGGCTCTTTGTGTCGGGATCATTGCGTGGATATTCAAAACCGGCTGGCGTATCCGGCAGTAACCGCCGACCTTGTTTCCACCCCGCCCGCGACTTAAATGGAACAATATGAAATACTGGATCCCCTTCATCAAATCAGACCCCCACGTGGCCGTCATCCGGCTACAGGGGGCAATAGCGACATCTGGTCGTGCCCTTAGCGATCGCGGGCTGGCTGACAGCATCGAAAAGGCGTTTCGCAGCAAACCCAAAGCGGTGGCGCTGGAAATCAGCTCCCCCGGTGGCTCGCCGGTTCAATCATCGCTTATTTGTGCGCGGATTCGCAGGCTTGCGGATGAAAAAGACATCCCCGTTTACAGCTTCGTTGAAGACGTCGCTGCATCGGGCGGCTATTGGCTCGCGACGGCGGGCGATGAGATTTATGTCGATCGTGGGTCCATTGTCGGGTCCATCGGGGTGATTTCGGCGGGCTTCGGGCTGACCGGAACCTTGGATAAAATCGGCGCCGAACGCCGCGTTTACACGGCTGGTAAATCCAAAAGCATGCTTGACCCGTTTCAGGCGGAAAAGCCTGCTGATGTGAAACGCCTCAAGGGTTTGCTGCGTGATATGCACGTCTTCTTCAAAGACCACGTCAGCACGCGCCGCGCAGGTAAGCTCGTAGATCAAGACCTGTTCACTGGCGACATCTGGGTTGGCCAAAAATCGATAGATGTCGGGCTGGCCGATCACCTTGGCCATCTGGTCCCGACCATGAAGGATCGGTTTGGTGACAAAACAAAATTCCGCCGCTTTGGTCAGAAAAAGCCCCTATTGGCGCGTTTCGGCGCCCAAATCATCGACGATGCCTACGGCGGCATTGAAGAACGCGCAGCTTACGCGCGGTTTGGCCTGTAGATGATATTTAAAATTGTAACCCTTTTTTTGGTCGGCATGGCTGTCATGGCAATGTTCGGCAAACTGACTGTGCCGGGCGTAAAGCGGCTAACGGACGCAAAGTGCAAGTCTTGTGGCAAGTTCAGCTTTGGTAAGCGGTGCGATTGTAAGGAACGCAAATAAATGTTGGACTGGCTTTCGATACCCGACGGGTCGACAACGGATTGGACGTTCACAGTCGTAGGGTTGGTGCTGTTGCTGCTGGCTGGTGACAGCCTTGTCAAAGGGGCTGTGAACATGTCGCTGCGCCTTGGCGTGCCTGCTTTTATCGTGTCGTTGACGATCGTAGCTTTCGGCACCTCTGCGCCAGAACTGTTGATATCGATCAAAGCCATTTTAGGCGGTGTTCCTGATTTGGCCTTAGGCAACGTGGTGGGGTCAAACACAGCCAATATTCTGCTTGTGTTGGGCGTTCCTGCGATGTTGGCTGTGATGCACACCAGCGAATGCGATACCCGCAACAGCTATTTGCAAATGCTAGGCGCAACGGTGCTGTTTATCGGCTTGGCCTATCGCGGCGCGTTTGACTGGGTCGCGGGTCTGATATTGCTGACCGCACTTGCGGGGATGTTGGTATATGCGGGACTGTCCGCGAAACGTCACCGCAGGGCTTGCAAAAACACTGAAATCGACATTGAAGACCTAGAAGGAGCCGACCCGGATCTGCCTTGGTCCAAGATCATCCTTTACCTCATCCTTGGTCTGATCGGCCTGCCACTTGGTGCGAGCCTGTTGGTGGACGGCGCGTCCAACATCGCGGCGGACTACGGCGTATCCCAAGCTGTGATCGGCCTGACACTGGTCGCCATCGGCACGTCGCTGCCCGAACTTGCCACAACAGTAGTTGCAGCCCTGCGCAAGCAAGCAGACGTCGCGCTGGGCAACGTGATCGGATCAAACATGTTCAACTTGTTGGGTATTATTGGCGTCGCCTCGCTGGTGGGCCCAATCCCCGTGGGCGCGAATTTCTTTGCCTTCGATTTCTGGGTCATGCTGTTGGCAACGCTTATCCTGATCCCGTTCGTCTTCTTCAAACTCGACCTAACCCGTATCTGGGGCGTGATCCTGACGGCACTCTACCTCACTTACATGCTGATGGTGCTTTGATGCCTGCTGCGTTGGTGACAGGCGGGGCGGCGCGACTGGGCAAGGCCATGGCGCTATACCTAGCAGCGCGCGGCTATGATGTGGCTGTGCATTACAATTCTAACGCAGATGCAGCGGCTGACGTCGCCGCCCAGTGTGGTGACCTGTCTGGCGGCAAATCCGTGGTCATCCAAGCAGACCTGTTGGATGAGGCGGAAACCAGCGCCCTCTTGCCAGAAGCGTCCCGTTTGCTTGGGCAGCCCATCACGGTGCTGATCAACAACGCGTCAATTTTTGAATACGATACGGTTCAAACTGCGACCAAAAGCAGCTGGGATCGACACATCGGATCGAACCTGCGCGCGCCGTTTGTTTTGACCCAAGCGCTTGCGCAACAAGCGCCTGAAGCGCAGATGGACGAAAACGGTGAACCCATCGCCGGTGCCCTCGTGGTGAATATGGTTGATCAGCGTGTGCGCAAACTAACGCCGGAATTCATGACCTATACAATTGCTAAGATGGGGCTTTGGGCGCTCACCCAAACAGCCGCCATGGGTCTTGCGCCCCATGTCAGGGTCAATGCCATTGGCCCTGGTCCAACGTTGCAAGGCGCGCGGCAATCCGATGACCATTTCGCCCGTCAGCGGGCAAGTACCGTGCTGGGTCGTGGGGCGAACCCGTCAGACATCACGGCAGCGCTGGGCTACTTTTTGGACGCGCCTGCTGTCACAGGGCAACTCCTGTGCGTCGATGGCGGGCAACATATTGGCTGGCAGACGCCAGACGTTTTGGGTCTGGAGTGATCAGGCCAGCGTGACGCGGCGACAACTTATGCACTAGTGCGCGGCGACGTCACAAAGCAGTTACATTTCTTTAATGATTTCAATTGTTTACCAGATGGACAAAAAATATCGTTCTGTATCAAGGGGTTAATGTCGAGCCTAAAAAATAGGCACATCCACTAAAGGGTAAGAAAATAAGGGATTTCTTTATCTCAGCAGGATTTGCCCACGGGGTTATCCACAGATTCCGTGGGTATGTTTACTCTTGCCAGAGGTGCTTTGCCATTGCAGCGGGCGACGGGAATCATAGGTTAGGGACATGAGCACGGACATCACCAAAATCCCGACTGGATATGACGTTATCCAAGGCTACTTGCGCACGCTTGACGGCTCTCCGGGGGTGTACCGGATGCTTGATAGCCAAGCCCGTGTTTTATATGTCGGCAAGGCCCGCAGCCTCAAGAACCGCGTCAGCAATTACGCGCGCCCATCGGGCCATTCCGCGCGGATTGCTACGATGATTTCGCACACCGCGTCGATGATGTTTCTGACGACCAACACAGAGACCGAAGCGCTGTTGCTTGAACAAAACCTAATCAAGCAACTCAAGCCGAAATATAACGTGCTGTTAAGGGATGATAAAAGTTTCCCCAATATCCTGATTTCCGGCGATCATGATTTCCCTCGGATTGAAAAACATCGCGGGGCGAAACGCAAAAAAGGTAACTATTACGGGCCCTTCGCATCTGCAGGCGCTGTGAATCGCACACTGAATACGTTGCAGCGGGCGTTCTTACTGCGCAACTGTTCGGACAGCGAATATGAGGGTCGAACGCGACCGTGTTTGCAATACCAGATCAAACGTTGCGCCGCGCCGTGCGTTGGTAAGGTCAAACAGGAAGACTACAAACAGCTGGTCAAAGACGCGGAGCGGTTCCTGGCGGGTAAATCGACCGAGATGCAGGCGTCGTTAGCCGCGCAGATGCAAAAAGCGTCCGAGGACATGGAATTTGAACGTGCCGCCGCTTTACGCGACCGTATCAAGGCGCTGACGCAGGTGCAGACGTCCCAAGGCATCAACCCGCGCGGCGTCAGAGAGGCTGACGTAATTGCGCTGCACACAGATGGCGGGCAGGCCTGCGTGCAGGTGTTTTTCATTCGCGCCAACCAAAACTGGGGCAACCATGATTATTACCCGCGTGTTAGCGGCGATGAGGATGCGAGCGAGGTTATGCAGGCTTTCGTCGGGCAGTTTTATTCCGACCGCGACCCGCCGCCCATGTTGCTGTTGTCCCACGGTTTGGACGACGAGGATTTGGTGACAGAGGCCCTTAGCGGAAAAATTGACCGCAAGGTCGAGATTATTGTCCCGCAGCGCGGCGAGAAGGCAGAACTGGTCAGTGGTGCTGCGCGCAATGCGCGCGAAAGTTTGGGGCGCAAGATGTCCGAAACCGCGACGCAAGGCCGACTGCTGCGCGGGCTAAAAGAAGCGTTCGATCTGGCTGAGGTGCCGCAACGGATCGAGGTTTACGACAACTCTCACATCCAAGGGGCCTTTGCCGTTGGCGCGATGATCGTTGCCGGGCCTGACGGATTTGATAAGAATCAATACCGCAAGTTTAACATACGGGGCGATGACCTGACCCCCGGTGATGACTTCGGGATGATGAAAGAAGTCTTGATGCGGCGGTTCAAGCGCCTGCTGAAAGAGGACCCAAACCGCGAGTTGGGCACATGGCCGGGGTTACTGTTGATCGACGGTGGCGCAGGGCAGGTGTCTGCTGTGCGCGCGATTATGGACGAGGTTGGCGTTGGTGATGTGCCAATGGTCGGCGTCGCCAAGGGGGTGGACCGCGACCACGGCAAAGAAGAATTCTACCGCACCGGCAAGCCCGTCATGGCCTTGCAGCGCAATGATCCGGTTTTGTATTTTGTGCAGCGCATGCGCGATGAGGCGCACCGATTTGCGATTGGCACGCACCGCGCCAAACGGTCCAAAGCCATAGGGGCCACCCCGCTGGACGATGTGCCGGGCGTCGGGGCGACCCGTAAGCGGGCGTTGTTGCAACATTTCGGGTCGGCCAAGGCCGTTGGGCGCGCAGCACTTGCGGACCTTAAGGCGGTTGAGGGAATTTCGGGCAATATGGCAGAGACGATCTACGGGTATTTCAATGAGAAGGGTTGACCTTATCCGCGGATAAGGTTTGTGTTTGTTAACAGATAGTTAAATCAAATTTGCTGGCTCTTCTCCGCTTTGTTGAGTAAGAAAAGATGCCGACCATCAAGTAACCTGTTGATATGTTAGGTTTCTGACAACTTTACATAGGGCAGGTATATGACCATCGACATCTCGCAACATATTTTACGCCTGAAGGGGCAACGTGTAAATGAAATTGAGCTGGCTGAAGACTGTGCGAAGGTTATTGTTCAGTGCAGTCGGGATGCCCGCAGGAGCGCTATAGACCCTGCAACCGGCAACCGGCAAGAAGGGTAGCATCAACCAACATATTCGCCGACAAGTAAACGACATCCCGTTTTTTGGGTATCCTTGTGTGATTGAGATTGAGCTAGCGCAGGTTTTTATTAGCAAGGGTGAGCGCCGCATTGAGGCGTGTCCTTTTGTTGATAAAGGGTGCCGTTTCACCCATCGATTTTGCCATCTTATCAGTGGATTGTGCCGTCATTTATCCATTCTGGCTGTCTCCAGGCATTTAGGTATACGATGGGAGACGGTAAAGAATATCGACAAGGCATACCTGATGGAAACGCTCCCTGCGCTTGATCCCGCACAGCTTGCTGGCTTGGATTACATTGGTGTCGATGAAGTGGCCCGGGCGAAAGGTCATGACTATATGACGGTGGTCTACGATATGGTCGGAGGGCATCTGATCTGGGTGGAAGCTGGTCGAACTGCCGAAGTTTTTTCAAGGTTTTTGAAACAGCTGCGGCCAGATACAGCCCATAAAATAAAGGCCGTGTCGATGGATATGGGGCCTGCCTACCAAAAGGCTGTCAGGGAGTCCTTGCCGATGGCCGACATCGTATTTGACCGTTTCCACGTCATGAAAAACTACAGCAAGGCTATCCATAATCAGCGTCGCCTTGAGTTCAGGAAGGCCGATCCAAGTGGTAAAGAGTTGATGAAGGGCACGCATTATCTGTTGCTCAAAAATGCGGATAAGTTGACTGAAAAACAAAGTAACAAGCTGCAAACGTTGCTGGAGAGCAATAGCAACCTGAATACGCTTTACGCCTTAAAAGAACAGCTTCAGGCTCTGTGGAGCGCCCCATCATTTGAGGGGATGTCAGAGCAACTGGAAAATTGGTGCCTGATCGCAGATCAGTCACACATGCTCTATCTGAAAAAGTTCGCAAAATCCCTAAGAAAACATTGTGTGGGCATATGCAACTACGCGAAACACAAGCTGACAAGCGCCAGGATAGAGGCTGGTAATGTCAGTATAGGAATGATCCGCAAACGAGCCAGGGGCATCAGAGATACCGAATACTTCAAACTCAAAATTAGACAATCATCCATCCCAGATAATCAATCTATGTTCTATTTGAAATCCTAGAATAACTCAACAAAGCGGAGAAGAGCCAATTTGCTTTGCAAATCCGATCAAGTGGGGGACCAGTCCCCCGTCCTTGGACTCCCCCAGAGATATTTGTGAAGCAAAGACGGGGAGTGGTGTGTGATTTCGAAACGGCTTAGACAGGCGATATGATGTGGAACATTCCTAATATATTGACGCTGATGCGTTTGCTGGCCGCCCCCGGTGTGGCGGTTATGTTTTTGTATTTCGCGCGGCCTTATGCAGATTGGTTTGCGCTGATCCTGTTCGTTGTTGCGGCGACGACGGATTGGTTGGACGGCTACCTTGCGCGTGCGTGGAAGCAGGAAAGCAAATTTGGTACCATGCTGGACCCTATTGCGGATAAGGCAATGGTGGTGATTGCGTTGTTGGTAATTTGTGGATTTTCCGGCATGAACCCATGGATCCTGCTGCCCGCGACCTTGATCATGTTCCGTGAGACATTCGTAAGCGGGTTGCGTGAGTTCCTCGGCGATACGGCCGGAACGCTGGCCGTGACCAAGTTGGCCAAGTGGAAAACCGCAGCGCAAATGACCGCGATTGCTGTTCTGTTTTCAACCGGCGCGTTCGAGACCTATTATAACATGTCCATTGAGGGCATGGATGGGACCACAGTTGACGGTATCTTTGCCGGTGACATTCCCGATGAGGGTGGGCTGGTCTGGAAGTGGACCGGCGCGTTCTACAGCTGGTGGATTGGCATAATTCTGCTTTGGGGCGCCATGCTTTTGACCGTCATCACCGGCGCGGATTATCTGCGCAAGGCGATGCCATACCTGAGGGAAAAGTAATGCCCGATCCAAAAGACCAGTCGGTCCACGTTTTGTATTTTGCTTGGGTCCGGGAGCGGATTGGTGTGCCACGTGAAGAGGTCCAGACACGGGCTGCGACGGTTGCTGATCTGGTGGCTGAATTGCGCGGCCGCGAAGAGCGCTATGACGTGGCATTTGCTGACGTAAGCGCGCTGCGTGTCGCACTTGATCAGGAATTGGTGGACTTTGATGCACCGCTTGCCGGCGTGCGAGAAGTCGCGTTTTTCCCACCCATGACCGGAGGATGACGATCCAATGATCCGCGTTCAGGCTATGCCGTTCGACCCCGGAGGGGAGCTGAATACCTTTTCTTCCAGTGTCGCTGGCGCAGGTGCTATCGTCAGTTTTACCGGAGTTGTGCGCGATGTTGCGGGCGGTTTGTCTGGCATGGAGATTGAACACTACCCCGGCATGACCGAAAAGGCGCTGGGCGCGATCCGTGGCGAGGCGATGCTGCGCTGGGATCTGGCGGACGCTTTGGTCATTCACCGCATTGGCCAACTTGAAGCACATGAAAGTATTATGATGGTCGTGACCGCGTCCAAGCACCGTAAGGATGCGTTTGAAGCGGCAGAGTTTTTGATGGATTATTTGAAATCCCGCGCGCCGTTCTGGAAGAAAGAGATCACGTCGGATGGGTCCGATTGGGTTGCATCCAAGGCTGAGGATGAAGACGCGCTATCGCGGTGGTGAGGCGAGGGCGCGGCAGGTTTGGTGTTGTGGGCAATTTGTCAGGTGATCGTTGATCAGCCCGCAGGCCTGCATCCAGGCATAAACGATGGTAGGGCCGCAAAATTTGAAGCCCATTTTCTTTAGGTCCTTGGAAAACTGGGTGGACATGTCGGTGTAACCGGGCACGTCAGACAAGGTTTCGCGGTTGGTTTGTAGTGGCTTTCCATCGACATAGGACCAACACAGCCCTGAAAAGTCGTCAATCTTCAGGAAGGCCTGCGCGTTGCCGATGGTGGCTTGGATTTTACCGCGATGGCGGATAATGCCTTCGTTTTGCAACAGGCGCGTGATGTCTTCTTCGCCCCAAGTGGCGATTTCAACGGGGTCGAAGCCTACGAAGGCCGCGCGGAAATTGTCGCGCTTTTTCAGGATTGTAATCCAGCTGAGACCGGCCTGAAACCCGTCAAGAATCAACTTTTCCCACAACGCGCGGCCGTCCCATTCAGGCACGCCCCATTCGGTGTCGTGGTAGTCGGTGTAGATCGGTTCTGATCCAGCCCAGCCGCAACGGTCTGACATCGTGTGCTCCTGCATGCGTGTTATACGTGTGTGCTCCTGCATTATGCTGACAGTTGTCTCGATATCGGCGGTGTTTACCAGCCCTTAAAGGCTGGCGTGCAATGACAAAGCACAAACAGGACAAACGCATGGCATTAAAATCCAATTCGGCAGCTTGGGACGACCAGACGCCACGAGACCCGCTGGAATATGCGGTCAGCGTGCGCGACTGCGATGTTTTGACGATGGTGCGCACCGCTTTGGCGACGGACAACTGCCAGTTGGCGATGCAGCCTGTTTGCACATCCAAACCAGGGTATCCGGTGGCGTTTTATGAATGTCTGATCCGCGTGATGGATGAAACGGGGCGCGTCATACCCGCCGCGCAGTTCATGGGTGAAATTGAGGAAACCAGCCTTGGACGTGACATTGACGCGGCGAGCCTTAAATTGGCGTTTCGGCTTCTGAAGCAGAACCCGACTACCCGCTTGTCCGTCAACGTCTCGGCGCGCTCCCTTGGTGATGCTGCTTGGCGACGGGTGCTGGACAGTGAATTGGTCAGTTCTGCGTTTCATGCGGATCGGCTGATTCTTGAGATCAGCGAAGACAGCGCAATGCAGCTGCCCGAAGTCGTGATCCGTTTCATGGAAGAAATGCAGCCCCACGGTCTGGCGTTTGCGTTGGATGATTTCGGGGCGGGAATGACGGCGTTTCGCCATCTTAAGGATTTCTTCTTTGATCTGGTAAAGGTCGATAGCCACTTTACCCGAAACATTGACCAAGACCCCGACAATCAAGTGTTGGCTGAGGCGCTGATCACGGTTGCGCATCAATTTGAAATGTTCGCGGTGGCTGAAGGTGTTGAGAGCCAAGCTGAGGCCGATTTTCTGATCTCTATCGGGGTGGACTGCGTTCAGGGCTACCATTTCGGAGTCCCAAAATTCTCGGTCTAGGGTTCATGATATCGCGGGTTCTTGCTGCATAGGTCTGTGAAACGACGCGAATTCGTTGCGATTACCGCATTGACGTCTTAAGCAGATGTAGCGGTGGCTGAAAGTCTTGAGTCTCATGAGTATTGTTTCACTCGGCTCTCAAAAACCGATCAATTTTTGTCGGAAATAAAAGGGGACCCTTTCTAATGACCAACGTAGTTATCGCATCCGCAGCCCGTACCGCTGTGGGCAGCTTTGGTGGCGCATTTGCCAACACGCCCGCACATGATTTGGGTGCGGCCGTTCTGGAAGAAGTCGTCGCCCGTGCCGGAATCGACAAATCTGAAGTGTCGGAAACCATTCTGGGTCAGGTTTTAACCGCGGCGCAGGGCCAGAACCCCGCGCGTCAGGCGCATATCAATGCCGGATTGGCCAAAGAAGCCGCAGCATGGTCGCTCAATCAGGTCTGTGGATCCGGTCTTCGTGCTGTTGCGCTGGGCGCGCAGCATATCATGCTTGGTGATGCGTCGATTGTGGCCGCTGGTGGTCAGGAAAACATGACACTTTCGCCCCACGCGCAAAACATGCGCGCCGGTCAGAAGATGGGCGACATGCAGTTGATCGACACCATGATCCGTGATGGACTTTGGGACGCGTTCAACCAGTACCACATGGGACAAACTGCCGAAAACGTTGCAGAGCAGTGGCAGATTTCGCGCGACATGCAGGATGAATTCGCCGTCGCGTCCCAGAACAAAGCCGAAGCGGCCCAAAAGGCTGGCAAGTTCGCCGATGAGATTGCAGCGTTCACCGTGAAGACCCGCAAGGGCGACATCATTGTTGATCAAGACGAATACATCCGCCACGGCGCGACGATGGAAGCCATGCAAAAAATGCGTCCGGCCTTCATGAAAGACGGCACCGTGACAGCGGCCAACGCTTCCGGTCTGAACGACGGTGCGGCGGCAACAATACTGATGTCTGCGGATGAGGCTGAAAAACGCGGGATTGAGCCTTTGGCCCGCATCGCATCCTACGCGACAGCTGGTTTGGACCCGTCAATCATGGGCGTCGGCCCGATCTATGCATCGCGCAAGGCGCTGGATAAGGCGGGCTGGTCCGTGGATGATCTGGACCTTGTTGAAGCCAACGAAGCCTTCGCAGCGCAAGCCTGTGCCGTGAACAAAGAAATGGGCTGGGATCCGGCAATTGTGAACGTGAACGGCGGCGCGATTGCGATTGGCCACCCGATCGGTGCGTCCGGTTGCCGCGTTTTGAACACGCTGTTGTTTGAAATGAAGCGTCGTGGTGCCAAAAAAGGCCTCGCGACGTTGTGCATCGGTGGCGGTATGGGTGTCGCGCTGTGTGTTGAGCGTCCTTAAATTTACGAAATAGCGGCGCAATAATGTTGCGCCGCTCAATTCGTAAAGATAACATCATTACCTAAGAAGAATCCTAAAGGGAGAAGACTATGGGACGCGTTGCACTTGTCACAGGCGGAAGCCGCGGTATCGGCGAAGCAATTTCTAAGAAACTAAAGGCCGACGGTTACACTGTTGCGGCCACATATGCAGGCAATGATGACGCCGCTGCAAAGTTCAGCGAAGCCACAGGTATCAAAACCTATAAGTGGAACGTGGCAGATTATGAAAGTTCCAAAGCGGGCATCGCGCAGGTCGAAGCAGACCTTGGCCCCATCGAAGTTGTCGTTGCGAACGCAGGCATCACCCGCGACGCGCCGTTCCACAAGATGACGCCTGAGCAGTGGCACGAAGTTATCGACACCAACCTGACGGGCGTCTTCAACACCATTCATCCGATTTGGCCCGGTATGCGGGAACGCAAATTTGGCCGCGTCATCGTGATTTCGTCGATCAATGGTCAGAAGGGTCAGTTTGCGCAGGTCAACTATGCGGCGACAAAATCCGGCGATCTGGGTATCGTGAAATCGTTGGCGCAAGAAGGCGCGCGCGCTGGCATCACAGCCAACGCAGTTTGCCCGGGCTACATCGGAACCGAAATGGTCATGGCCGTGCCGGAAAAAGTCCGTGAAAGCATTATTGGCCAAATCCCAGCCGGTCGTTTGGGTGAGCCAGAAGAAATCGCGCGTTGCGTGGCATTTCTTGCATCCGACGAGTCGGGCTTCATCAACGGGTCAACGATTTCTGCGAACGGTGCGCAGTTCTTCGTCTAGATCGGACTGTCAGACAAACAAAAGGGCGGGGAATTACCCCGCCCTTTTTGCGTCTCGCGTGCTGTTTAAGCTGCGGAGCGACGGAACAAGCCTTTGATCATGCGGGCAAATGCACCGGCGCGCTCTGCGTGGGCTTGAGCGATAATTTTGTTTACTTCTGACTGTGATAGTTCTTTGTACATGGGTCCACTCCGAGGGGTTTGTGGTCTCCTCCCATGTCTCTTGCTTATGTGGGCCATTTGCCTGATGAAACAGTCATTTCTGCAACGCCGTTCTGCGTCAAGCGCAAGGCTTTGGTCTTTCATAAAAAAAGCCGCCCCAAGGAGCGGCCTTTGACATCAGTTGCACAAAGTTTGCGCATCAACTTGGGTGCTGGCGCAACGACGCCAGCACCGTTTTGGTCTACGCAGGTGTTAGTCGCGTGATCTCTTGTTTGAGGTGAAGTTTTTGTTTCTTGAGGCGCGATACTTCAAGGCCATCGGAGCCCGGACTGCGTTGTTCTTTCTCAACAGCGTCCGAAAGGTTGTCGTGCTTTTTCTTGAGTTCCTGCAGGTGGGACGTCAAGTTCATGTAGATCCTCCTAACTTCGGTAAATAGTCCTTAAATTTGACCACAGATTCCCGCGTCTGTCACGCCGCACAGTAGCAATCGGACACAATGCGCAGAACACCGCTTAGACTCAAGTTTCAAATGCAACACTCAGAGCCCTTTGGGCATAGGATGTTGTGATGGACATACGAAGCAATCACCTCAGCAGCGAGGACCGTGGCGTGATATTAGCCGAGCATAATAGGGGCAGCAGTCAGCGGTTGATCGGCCAGCTTTTGCATCGCCCGGCGAGCACGATCTGCCGTGAGCTGGCGCGAGGTCGGCAGGAAGACGGCAGCTATTGCCCGCAAGCGGCGCGGCAGGCCTATGATGCCCGGCGCGCGCGCTGCCGCCGCAAGCGCAAGCTTGTGGAGGGGAGCGATCTTTATCGTTTCGTTCATGGCAAGCTCGTACATCTGCACTGGTCGCCTGAGCAGATTGCGCAGAGACTGCGTCTCATGAAGCCTGATGATCCATCCGCCCATGTGAGCCATGAGACCATCTATGCCGCGATTTACGCGCAGCCACGTGGCGGGCTGAAGGCGGCGATGATCGAGGCGTTGCGTCAAGCGAAGCCTAAGCGTGGGCTCAAGCGCAGGACAGCGGCGGGCAGTGCTATGGTCCCGGAATCATTGCGCATTATCAATCGCCCTGAAGAGATCGAAGCACGACTGGTACCAGGCCATTGGGAGGGCGACCTCATCAAGGGCGCATTCAATCGCTCGTCAGTGGGGACCTTGGTCGAGCGCAAGACACGCTTTGTCATTCTTTGCAAAATGGATGGCAATGGGGCCGAGGCCGCGCTTGACAGCTTCACCCGCCAGATGAGACGACTACCCGCTGATTTGCGCAAGAGCATGACCTATGACCGTGGCTCCGAAATGGCCTGCCATCGTGAATTGGCGCGACGATTGAAAATTGATATCTGGTTCTGCGATCCGCATGCTCCCTGGCAGCGCGGCAGCAACGAGAACACCAACGGACTGCTGCGTCAGTTCATGCCCAAAGGAACTGACCTGAACGGTGCAAGCCAAACATGGCTCAACGACGTTGCAAACCTGATGAACAACCGTCCAAGAAAAACCCTCGGATGGAGAACACCCGCTGAAGCTATGGCCGACGAAATCGTGGCCTTTAAATCAACCGTTGCACTTGATGTTTGAATCCAAGAAGTCCAGATGTGCGGATTTATTAATCAGCCAGATAAAAATCGCGGCCGTCGCGCAAGATTCCTGCGATCTCGGGTCGGTAATCATCGCCGTCAGACACATGTGACGGGCCGTCGTGCAGCGGAATTGGCGCGTGCAGCTTGAACGGTGTGCGGCCGCCTTTGCGCGCGCGCAAAATGATGCGGTCTGCGGCGCGGCCATCCCGCCCAGTAATTGGATAGACGTTGATGGCGCCCAGCCGCTCATCAATAGCCCGCAAAAGATCGGGCAGGCGATCCGCCTTTTGGATCATCGTCAGGGTTCCTTTGGGTTTGAGCCGCCGCGTCGCCGTGTCGATCCAATTAACGGTCGCTGTGTCGCCAGCGAAGGCGATGTCGCGGTCCGGTAGGGGGCTTGAATTGCCCGATGAGCGTTTAAAGTATGGTGGATTAACCATGACATGATCAAAGGTCAGGGCGCGCAGATCTGATGGAAGGTCGCGCAGATCGGCGGTCCAGATCGTGGTGTCAATGTTGTTTGCCGTTGCATTCACGCGGCAAAGGTCGGCGTATCGCGGCTGAACTTCAACGCCATGAAGCGCCAAACCCGACACCCGCGTTGCCAAGCACAGCAGGGCCGCACCTGTGCCGCAGCCAAGGTCCAGCACGGATTGGCCGGCCTGCGCGCGAACGGCTGCCGCCAAAAGCACCGGATCGACACCGGCCCGATACCCTTTGGTGGGTTGCTCAAGCGTCAAGCGCCCCCCAAGGAAGGCGTCGAACGTCGTCTCAGACCCTGTGCTCACAGTCCCAATTCGATGTTGTTGGCTGTCATCACGGAGGTCGCGATGAAATGATCGGCCCGACGCACCATCAGACGGCGCGGCAATATGCCTAAAGATCCGTCAAGGATGCTCATATTTACGTCTAACTCAAACACCTCTATGTTCTAGCCCTGCAGAAGGGCTTTGACAAAGGCGATGATTGTGATGTCATTGGTGCGAAGGAGTTCTTTCATACCCATGACTTAAGGTGCATTGCTGCCCTTTGTCGAGCAACTGACGGAGCTGTGATGAGCCTAGACCATGCCGCAAGCAAACCACATGACCGTTTGGCAGCTGCTTTGACGGATGAAATGGACGCCGTGAACGTGTTGATTCGCGACCGAATGGCATCCGAACATGCACCCCGCATCCCCGAAGTGACGGCACATTTGGTTGAGGCGGGCGGCAAACGCCTGCGCCCGATGCTGACGTTGGCGGCGGCGAAGATGTGTGGCTATGGCGGCCCGTATCACGTGCATCTGGCCGCGACAGTCGAATTTATTCATACGGCGACATTGCTGCACGATGATGTGGTTGATGAAAGTGCGCAGCGGCGCGGGCGGCCCACGGCGAACTTGTTGTGGGATAATACGTCGTCGGTGCTGGTTGGCGATTATCTGTTCGCACGCTCGTTCCAGTTGATGGTTGAAACGGGATCGCTGCGGGTGCTGGATATTCTTGCCAACGCATCCGCAACGATTGCCGAAGGCGAAGTCTTGCAGTTGACTGCCGCAAGCGATCTGGCGACGAGCGAAGCGGTTTATTTGCAGATCGTGCGCGGCAAAACAGCAGCTTTGTTTTCAGCGGCCTTGGAAGTGGGCGGCGTCATTGCACAACAGGATGAGGCGCTGGTAAAGGCGCTTTATGACTATGGCGACGCGCTGGGCATCGGATTTCAGATTGTTGACGATCTGCTGGATTATTCAGGTACGGACGCCATCGGCAAAGACGTCGGCGATGATTTCCGTGAACGCAAACTGACGCTTCCTGTGATTAAGGCCGTGGCACTGGCGGACGCGACCGAACGCGCCTTTTGGGTGCGCACCATTGAAAAAGGTCGCCAAGAAGATGGCGATCTGCAAACTGCACTGGGCCTTCTGGTCAAACATGGCACGCTTGACGCCACAAAATCAGACGCTCTGGCTTGGATGGAAAAAGCGAAGGCGGCGTTGGCGCCCCTGCCGGATCATCCGATCAAACTGATGCTGTTGGATTTGGCAGATTATGTGGTCGCCAGAATTAAGTAGGCGCTGCGCCGGTTTCTGCGATCCACCATGTTGGATGCGATAGGCGCAATGTTGCGGCGGCAGCGTCGCGGCTCGTGCCATCTTTGAATAATGCAAAACACGTGGCACCGGACCCTGACATGCGGGCCAATGTACTGCCAACCTGCGCGCTCAGTGACCCCAAAACGTCATCAATGGTGGGGGCCGCGATCCGAGCAGGCGTTTCCAGATCGTTGCGCTGGGCCAAAAGCCATGTGACCCAATCATCTCTGTCGCGCGGGTCGGGCATGTCAGCCGCCATCGGCGCGTTTGATTTGCTGGCAAGTCCGCCAAAGACTTGCGCGGTCGAAACAGCCACATTCGGGTTCACCAAAAGTATGTCGAGCATTGGCGCAGGGCCCAAGGTGTCGATTCGGTCCCCGATGCCGTGCATGCGCGACAATTCGGACGTCATGCAGACAGGCACGTCAGCGCCGAGTTTCAGGATTGTGGCGCTGTCAGGAATTGGCAGGCCCCACAGGCGGGACAGGGCGCGCAAGGCGGCGGCGGCGTCTGCCGACCCACCACCGATGCCGGACGCAACGGGCAGGTTTTTTGTCAGTGTAATGGCCGCACCATTGGTGACACCGAAAGATCGGGCAGCGCGCATCACCAGATTGTCGTTGTCCGCTGTCAGACCTGCCGAAAACGGACCGTCTATCGTAAGGGTCAAGCGTTCTGCGGCAGCGACTGTCACGACATCACCCAACGCCGTAAACATCACCAAACTATCAAGCAGATGATACCCGTCGGCCCGTTGCCCCGTCACATGCAGCGTCAGGTTGACTTTGGCAGGCGCAGGTTCACAAAACGCGCCCTTAGTTGTCGTCATTCGCTATCTCAACCGCGGCGGCGGGGGTCACGCCTTCGTCGGCGTAAACCGCTTCCAACCCGACGGAGAGTTTGTGGCGAATGCGGTCGGCCTCAGCCTGTTCGGGTTCAAATGACAGCGCACGTCGCCATTGAAAACGCGCTTCGACGTCTCGACCGACCATCCAGTAAACGTCGCCCAAGTGATCTGACAGGATCGGGTCATTGGGTTCGAGTTCGGCGGCGCGTTCCATGGGGGCAACGGCCTCTTGGTAGCGGCCAAGTTTGTAATAGACCCAAGCAAGGCTGTCGACGATGGCGCCACTGTCAGGACGGGCTGCAACGGCGGTTTCGATCATGCCCAAGGCTTCGTCGAATTTCAGTCCACGATCCACCAGTGAATAACCAAGGTAGTTCAATACCGATGGATTGCCGGGGTTGAGCGCGAGAGAGGCGCGAAAGTCTGCTTCGGCCGCGTCCCATTCATCAAGGCGTTCACTGGTCATACCGCGTGAATAGAGCAACCACCAGCGGATGGATGCGTCCTCTGGGTAGCCTGAAAGTGCTGCGCTGTATGCGTCGCGGGCATCTACGAAATGTTCTTGCTGGCGGTAAATGTCGCCCAGCGATGCGTGCGACAGTGGCAGGTCGGGATGACTGCGTGTGAGCTGGCTGAGAACTTCGATGGCTTGTTCGATCCGACCTGCAAGGCGCAAGGCCTCTGCGCGGCCAATTTCTGCGCTATGAAACGCGGGGTCATCTGTGGCGACCTGTGCGAAGGTTTGCGCTGCAGCGTCGTATTGGCCAAGTGCATTCAGCAGCCTAGCAGTGGCGATTTGCGTGTCGGCATCGTGGGGTGCGATATATCGGGCGGCCTGCGCGTAGAGCAACAGATAGCTCTCATTGGCTTCCCCCTGAAGAATGTCGGAGAAGCCTTTGAAGGCGTAAGAGATGCCGTCGCTCGGTGTTGCGACAGCGCGGGACAGGTCGGGAACCTCGCCTGCAGTGATGGCGCTGCGTAGGGCGGCCAGTTCGGGATCGGGGTCTTCACCGAAGGCGCGTTCGATCATGTCGCCAGCCCGCTCAAAGTCACCGAGTTGGACGAGGATTTGCAGATGCGCCACGACGGACCCGCGGGTCGGGATGATACCGATGTTGGGTGGCAGGTCATAGATCGCGCTTGCGCCGTCCAGATCGCCTGACATTGCAAGCGCGAGGGCTTTGTGTTGTTGGCCAAAGCCGCGCAATCCCGGTGTGTCGATCACTTCGTCAAATCGCATCATCGCGTGGACTGTGTCACCCTTGCCAAGGTAAGCCCATGCTTGGGCCAGACCATCCAAAAGCGGGCCGACCTCGTGTCCGGCCTCGATTAAATCAAATATCGCGTCCCAATCTTCTGCGCGGGCGGCCTGTGCCATAAGCGCTATGTTGGCGATCTGGCTTTCGCCCCCTGCGCTGATGAACGGGCGCGCGATGCCTGCCGCGGATTCAACCTGTCCGACGCCCAAGTACGCCGCAAGAGTCTGTTCCATAAGGGCTGTGTTGTTGGCGTCGGCCAGCAAAGCGTCGCGAAAATAGAGTGCTGCTGCATCGTAATCGCCAGAAATCGCGGCCTGACGCGCAGCGAGATAGGCACCCGCATTCTGGTCCGCCGCTGCTGGCATCGCCAAGGCGAGCGTTGCGGCACAAACTGTCAGGCGAAGGGCGGTGGTAATGCGAAAATTCAAGGCATGCTCCGTTCATTTGATAAATACAGCCTACGGTGGTGGAATCGGCGGGGCAAACAACAATTCCGTTGATGTGTCGTATTGCGCGGTATGTCGCGTCTGTTTGAACCGAAAAAGGGCCCCGCAATGCGAGGCCCCAGTCCTTAACCGCTTGATCGGTTACATGTTCGGGTAGTTTGGCCCGTCACCGCCCTGTGGGACTGTCCACGTGATGTTCTGGCTCGGGTCCTTGATGTCGCAGGTTTTACAATGGACGCAGTTCTGGAAATTGATCTGGAACTTGGTGTCTGCGCCTGTGCCGACGAATTCATACACCCCTGCCGGGCAATAGCGTGCCGATGGGCCAGCATATTGCGCAAGGTTCACATTCACCGGAATCGACGGGTCTTTGAGGCGCAGGTGCACTGGCTGGCTTTCTTCGTGATTGGTGAACGAAAATGCCACGTTGGTCAGGCGATCAAAGCTAAGTTTGCCGTCGGGTTTCGGATAATCGATGGGCTTGTGCTTGGATGCCTTTTCTGTTGCATCCGCATCGTTCTTGCCGTGCTTCATCGTGCCAAACAGCGAAAACCCGAATGTGTTCGTCCACATGTCAAGACCGCCGCCGATCAGCGACGCGAGCATGCCATACCGCGACCATAGCGGTTTGACATTGCGCACCTTCTTGAGGTCCTTGCCGATGGCACCTGTGCGCACGTCGACCTCGTAATCTGTCAGCTCGTCGGACGCACGGCCTGCTCTAATGGCGGCATGGGCGGCTTCGGCTGCGGCGATGCCCGACAGCATGGCGTTATGGTTTCCCTTGATTCGCGGCACGTTGACCATGCCGACGCTGCAACCCAGCAGCGCCACGCCGGGGGCGGTCATTTTCGGCATGGACTGATACCCGCCTTCGGTGATCGCGCGCGCGCCATAGGCCACGCGTTTGCCGCCCTCTAGCAAGTCAGCAATCATCGGGTGATGCTTGAACCGCTGGAATTCCATATAGGGGAACAGATACGGGTTTTTGTAGTTCAGGTGGACCACAAAGCCGACGTAGACCTGATTGTTCTCAAGGTGGTAGATGAACGATCCGCCACCTGCATTGCTGCCCATAGGCCACCCACTTGTGTGCGTGACGGTGCCTTCTTTGTGCTTTTCGGGGTCGATTTCCCAAATCTCTTTCATGCCAAGGCCGTATTTCTGAACATCAGAGTTTTTGGCGAGATCGTATTTCGCGATGACTTCTTTGGACAGCGACCCGCGCACGCCCTCAGACAGGAACACGTATTTGCCGTGAAGTTCCATGCCGGGTTCGGTGTTGGGGCCGATTTTGCCGTCGGCCTCTAGGCCAAACACACCTGCAACGACGCCTTTGACTTCGCCTTTGTCGCCGTAAACGATCTCTGAACATGACATTCCGGGGAAGATTTCTACGCCAAGCTCTTCGGCCTGTTCTGCCATCCAGCGGCAGACGTTGCCCATCGACACGATGTAGTTGCCGTGGTTGCTCATCAGTGGCGGCATTGGCAGGTTGGGGATACGGACCTTGCCTCCTTCGCCCAGCAAGTAGAAATTGTCGTGGGTGACAGGCGTGTTGAGCGGCGCGCCCTTGGCTTTCCAGTCGGGGATCAGTTTGTCGAGACCGACAGGATCAAGAACCGCTCCCGACAGGATGTGCGCGCCGACCTCAGACCCTTTTTCGAGCACCACGACGGTCAAATCCGCGTCAAGCTGTTTCAGTCGGATCGCTGCCGACAGACCCGCAGGGCCAGCACCGACGATAACGACGTCATATTCCATGGATTCGCGTTCAATATCAGCCATGTTTGGGCCTCCCTAGCGTCTGCAATGAGATGTCTAGATCGGAATATAGGACGAGGATGGGTACGGCAATCACGGCACGACAGAAAATTGCGCGCCAACGACGTAAACGTTGCGTCCGCAAATAAAGACCGACGACGTGTCGATGCCCCTTGAGGCGACGGGTGCGGGCGGGTTATGCATATACACTTGAAATATGGACCCCTTAGGGATTGGCTAGAATGGACAAGATACCGCTGACACGTGCCGGATTTAACAAGCTGGATGCCGAATTAAAGAATCTGAAGTCTGTTGAACGCCCTGCGATTATCCGCGCTATTTCGGACGCGCGGGAACATGGTGACCTATCGGAGAACGCGGAATACCATTCCGCCAAGGAAAAACAGTCGTTCATCGAGGGCCGTGTAAAGGAACTTGAAGGCGCGATTTCGCTGGCCGATGTGATTGACGTTAGCAAGCTGAGCGGAACTGTGAAGTTCGGCGCGCATGTGACGTTGATCGATGAAGCCACCGACAAAGAAACGACCTATCAGATCGTCGGCGAATACGAGGCCGATATCGAGCAGGGCCGCTTAAACATGAAATCGCCGATTGCACGGGCGTTGATTGGTAAAGATGAAGGCGACAGTGTTGAAGTGCGCACGCCCGGCGGTGTAAAATCCTACGAGATTCTGACAATCGTTTTCAAATAAGGCCCTGACTTAGATGGCGAACGATAACAACAAAGCAGATGTAGCACTTCGCGCTGGGGTGCAGGCGGATGGCGTTCGTGTCACCGTGATTGAGGTGATAGCGATTGTTGTCAGTCTGATCTGGCTCGTCGGTGTGGCGCTGTTTTTCCTTGTGTTACCAGGCGAAGGTGACGGTGCGGCACAGGTCGATAGCCTGCGGTTTGTGATGACGCTGATGGCGATCTTCCTGCCGATTGCGATGGTTTGGATTGCAGCATTGGCTGCACGGTCTGCCAAGATCGTGCGGACCGAAAGCCGGCGGTTGCAGGCGGCGATTGACGGAATGCGCCAAACCTATGTGGCGGACTGCCAATCGCGCGGCACGGGTATTGAACCAACGGTTGAACGCAAACTGAATGAGATCGCGCGGGCGACCCAAAAGACAGAAACAGCGCTGGCAACCTTTGCAACATCGCGCCCGTCCGAACGCATGGTCGCAGCGCCGCAGCCTCAAACGTCCAGCGCTGACGATCAGCCAAGCCTTGCGCTGGGCACAACCGCAGAAGACATAGCTCCGCCGATCTCGCGGCCCGATCTTGTGCGAGCGTTGAACTTTCCGGACACAGATACGGATGAAGTTGGGTTTGCAGCGCTACGTCGCGCGCTAAAAGACCGAACGGCCAAACAATTGATTCGCGCCAGCCAAGACGTCTTGACACTGATGAGCCAAGACGGAATTTACATGGACGATTTGCGACCTGATCGCGCCCGCGCTGAGGTTTGGCGCCGGTTTGCCCATGGTGAGCGGGGCAAGGCCGCCGCGTCCCTTGGTGGTATTCGGGATCGGTCTTCGTTGGCTTTGACGGCAGGGCGGATGCGCGAAGACGCAATTTTCCGCGACGCCGCGCATCATTTCCTGCGCAAATACGATCAAATGCTGGTCGCGTTTGAAGTCGAGGCGAGCGATGAAGATATCGCAGCACTGGCCGAGACCCGCACAAGCCGTGCGTTTATGTTGTTGGGCCGCGTGACGGGTGCATTCGACTAAGGCGCTAAAGCCCGCGGATCATGGTCGTTGCGCTGTCAAATCCGAAAATATGCTTTAGTGGCCCCAGTTTGTGTGTGCCGCCCGCGACAAACCCTTCGCGATCATAAAGCGCGCGGGCACGCGGGTTGCTGTCGATCACATCAAGGCGCACTTCGCTGTAGCCGCGAGATTTGGCCTCAATGCATATGGCATGCAGCAGCGCTGTGCCGACGCCTTGGCCGCGTGCGCCATCACTGACAAAGATACCGTCCATCAGAAAGCGGGCGTTTTCAGTGTCCCGTTCGAGCAGGGCCATAAACCCGATGCGCCACGTGCTGCCGATCCAGCCGTAATGCCGCGCAAGGTCACGCCATGTGCCGCCAACGAGGGCGGAGGCAAAAGTCTTGAAGCCAACGACACCCAACAGCGTTCCGTCTGTGTCGCGCGCGCACAACGCGTGCGTCGGGTCGAGCACGTCTTGGATGAACCCGATTGCGCGCCGCTTTGGCCCCATTACACGGCCAAGTTTTTGCCCGAAAGCCACCCAATACATCTGTGCCACTTGCGCGCGTTCGCTGTCATCGAAGCCCTGTGAGATGGTCAGTTCGCTCATAACAACCTTGCTGCGGCTGTTAGGTCTTCGGGCGTGTTGACGTTGAAAAACGATGGTGGCGTCGTGTCGGGGAAGGTCGCGATGGCGGCGTCATGGGCGTGCACAAAGGCGCGGACCTCGCGCTGACCTTTATCAAGGAATGCGGCAAGGTCGTCGCGCAAGGCGGTGGGCCAGAGGCCAAAGGTGCAGTGCAGCCCGTCCGACGTTGACGCAACGGCGAAACCGTCGCGGTGGGCCTCCCCCGCCATGAGCAGACGCGGGGCGATGTCGCGCGGGAAAAATGGTGTGTCCACGGCGACAGTGACGATGTGCGTGCCCCCTTGGCGTGCGGCCCAATCAAGACTTGCCAGAACGCCCGCAAGGGGGCCAAGGTGGTCGGGTGTTGCATCTGCGATGACAGGAAGGTCGGTTACGATTGGCCCGTTGGCATTGACCACAATCGCTGCAACCTGTGGTCCAAGCCGTGCCTGAACATGGGCGAGCAGCGTCAAATGGCCTAAGGTTAGATCTGCCTTTGAAACGTTGCCCACACGGGTGCCGCGATCGCCTGCGAGGATAAGGCCGAAGGGTTCGCGCATGCAGTTTGACCTCATTGTCATTCGGTTGGGCCAAAGCTATGGCGGTTGTAGCAAAATGTAGGTCACCTTGATGCCGCGCGCGACCCAGAAATCATATTATTGGATTGGCTTTCGAACAGGCCTGCCGTTCTTGTTGGTGGTGATGCCATTCGGGATGCTGTTTGGCGTCGTCGCAACCGAGGCAGGATTTACCAGCGTGCAAACCATGGCGTTTTCGTCGGTGGTGTTTGCAGGCGCGGCGCAGTTCACCGCATTGCAACTGATGGCCGACGACGCGCCGTTCCTGATCGTGGTCGCGACAGCGCTTGCGGTGAATTTACGTATGGCGATGTATTCAGCGTCTTTGGCGGTGTGGCTTGGCCGCGCCCCACTTTGGAAACGCGCCTTGATTGCCTATGTGAATGTCGATCAAAGCTACGCGGTGTCGATCAACCGCTATGAGGACGAACCTGATTTGTCGCTCACCCAACGTATCGGGTTCTTCTTTGGCGCGGTGACGCCTGTCTGTCCGATGTGGATCGTGGCCACGGGGCTTGGCATTTGGTTTGGGGATATGGTCCCTGACTGGATGGCGTTGGATTTTGCGGTGCCAATCTGTTTCCTTGCGATTATTGCGCCGATGATGCGCACGCTGGCGCACATGGTGTCGGCTGTCTCGTCTATCGTACTGGCGCTGGTATTTTCCGGATTGCCCTACAACCTCGGGCTTTTGGTGGCTGCGGCGGTCGCTATGATCGTCGGGGCGCAGGTTGAAATGTGGATGAGCCGGAGGGCCGAGGCATGAACCCGAGCATGGACGCAGGCTATATCTGGACGATCATCATCGTGTTGGGCGTCGGCACATATTTGATCCGTTTTTCGTTCCTTGGCCTGATTGGGGGCAAGGACCTGCCGGACTGGGTATTGCGCCATCTGCGCTACACGGCCGTTGCGGTCTTACCCGGATTGGTCGCACCGTTGGTTTTATGGCCAGAAGCAACCGGTGGCGAAGTCGACCCCGCGCGACTGAGCGCGGCCTTGGTCACATTCGGGGTCGGGTTGCTGACCCGCAATGTCGTGGCTGCCATCACCTTGGGCGGGGCCACGTTGTTTGGTATGATCTGGCTGACAGGCGCCTATTAGAGTCAGGCCTCTACTGATTTGCCGTCAATAACTGGTCGATTTCGGCCGCGGCGACATCTTTGTCATCGCTGTCAGTCTCACGGTATTCGCGGCTTCGCACGCCGGGGATTTGGCCGAACTGGTCAGACAGATTGTTCGGGAACAGGCCGGTGCGGATGTGTTCAAGTCCCGGCAATTTCCCCAACATGCGTGATGTGTGGGTCGTGCAGGCGGCTTTGGGTGTCGGACCATTGGCAACCGCCAGTCGCATCGCCAGTTCAGCAACCTCTGGCGTCACATCAAGTTCTTGGATCAGCGTGTAGAACGTGACGCGTGAATGGAACGAAATATAGAGCTGTTCAATCTGTGGCGTGATGCCGAAGTGGACATCGTTACGCTCAGGGATTGTTGAATGACCAAATGTTCCGGCAGGGTCCCACAGCACGCGCTGACTGGCGTTGATCATCAGTCCGGTGTGTGCGCCATTGTCTGACCCTGTGTTTTTCATCGTCATAAGGGTCAGTCGTTTTGGCCCAGGATGCACATAGGCCACACGGTCAATCGCTGATTGTGGCGCGAGAATTTCTTCGCGGGTAACACCGCCGCAGGCCGCAAGAACGAGCGGCGCTGACAACACAAAGGTACGTCGTTTCATGCGACAATCATCCGTTGATCAGGGCAAGAAGAATGAGGGCAGCAATGATGAGCGCAGCGATTTTTGTCACCATACTCATGAATCCGTTAAAAGTGCTTTCCTGAACGCTTGTGTCCATTTCGCCGTGCTTATGATCAGACATGTTATCTTCCTTGTTTCGCTTTCATCTGGCTCTAGCCGATTCATCAGGCTATGTCAGCCCCGCACGTATCGTCACGACGTCGCATCCGCGTTGTCCAGATCAGCCGCCAGTCGAAAGCCAATCCGTTCCGGTTCCGCCGTCTCAACCATTTTGGGGTGTGCGCGTAGCTTAACCGACAATTGGCTCACGTGCTGGATCAGCTGTGTTTTGGCGCCAGACGGGTCGGACCCATAAAAGGTGATGATGTCGGGGTCATAGTATCCCATGCCTTCGATTTTGATCACGCCGGAACTGTCGCCCGCGAACCCCATCGCGACTTCGTGTTCATTATCGAGCTGCTTTTCGAAATTCTGAATATACAGGATAAGGCGTTCATAGGCCCAACGTGCCGCGCTTTTGGGTGTTTTCTGCGGCTTAATTGCGCTGGCGTCGGGGGCACATTTGGTCGGGTCGACATGGATTTCGTGGATGCGCGGAATGGCGTCGGCCTCAAGCGCTTCGGCGGAGGTGGCAGTTTTATTGTCCATTTTTAGGGTCCTCAGGGGCTAAAGCGGCAGCGCAGTGGTGTCTTTGATGTCTTCCATAACGAAACTGGCAGAAATATCCGATACAGAAATCCGTGATGTCAGGCGTTTGTAGAACAGATCATAGGCCGCCACATCCGTGAGCCGCACCCTGAGCACATAATCCAGATCACCCGTCATGCGCTGGGCAGATATAATTTCTGGCAGGGCGGCGATCGCAGTCGCGAAATCTTTACGCCAATTGTCCGAATGATGTTCCGTGCGGATCAAAACCAACGCGGTCAGGGGGCAGCCGATTTTGATTGGATCAAGAAGGGCGACCCGCGCGCGGATGATGCCGCTTGCCTCCAACGCTTTGATCCGCCGCCAGCAGGCATTGCGCGACAGGGCGACTCGATCCGAAATCGCGTCGACAGATTGGGTGGCATCTGATTGCAAGATAGTCAGGATGCGCTGGTCAATTGTATCGAGTTCTTGTTTCATATTGGGATTGTATCCCAATGGGTGTGCCTTTGACCATAGTATTTGGGACGTGTTTGCAGCGTGAAATGCGTAGAGTTGTGAAAATCACCTGCAGGAGCCATCCAATGTCCGACCAAAGCACACAGACCCGCACCAGCCTGATCGACCGTTGGTTTCTTGCCCATCCTGCCACCGTGGATGAGACGTATTTCCAGCATATGTGGTTCGCAGGCGGCTTTGCGTTCTGGCTGATCGTTGCTGGCGGCGCGGCATTAGCCCATGCCGCAATCCCTGCGGTGTGCGAAACGACGGCTGGGCGCATTCTGCGCAAACTCGTCGCCCGTATGGATGCGCGGCACTAAAAGTTCTGCTGCGGCGGCGTTTAGACCGCCTGAAACCAATAGGCCCCGTCGCGCAGTTCGCGCGTGGCTTGGCCAGTTTGGTGAAGGTGATTGAGGTGCGCAAGGGATTCCACCAGAGCTAAGCCGTAAACACCCTCGCCGATTTCTCGTTTGAAGAGTGGCTTGAAACAATCGCCCGCACGTTTGGGGTCCGCGATGTGGACAATCAGACGTTTGAGCGCCCCGTGATGATTTTCGATGAGTTGCTGCATGCGTTTGGGCAGGCCGGTAAACGGCAATTTATGGCCGCCTAGCACCAGATGATCAGTTCGCGCAAACGGGGCCAAGCGTTCGCAGGCCTCAAGCCATTCCGCCAGCGGGTCTGCGTCGGGTTCGGTGGGGTAAACACCGATGTTGGGGCTGATGGAAGGCAACAACTGATCGCCACCAATCACAAGATTGTCGTCCTCGCTCCAGAAGGTTGCGTGTTCAGGCGCGTGGCCATTGCCCATTCGGATTGTCCATCTGCGCCCGCCCATCTGGATTGTCCCGCCTTCTTGCAGTCTGGTGAACCCCAGTGGCATCTGGTGGACGCAATCGGCGAAGTTGAACGGGCGATCGTTGCGGCGTTTCGCCAGCATCGCATCATCCATGCCGGCGCGTTTGTAAAATTCAATGGACTGCGACGGGTAGGCGGGCTGTTCGTCCAGCGTCAGCATACGGGCCATCAACCAAGCGGTGCGTGGCATCGCCAGTTCAGCGCCAGCGTCCTGAAACCAACCAGCCAGCCCGATATGATCCGGGTGATGATGGGTGCCAATAACGCGGCTGACGGGTTTTCCATAGAGGGGGCCAGCCAATATGGTTTCCCAGATCGCGCGGGTCTTTTTGCTGTCAAAACCTGTGTCTATGATCGTCCAGCCGGTCCCATGATCCAACGCGTAAACGTTGACGTGGTCCAACGCCATCGGCAGCGGCAGGCGCATCCACAGGACACCGTCTGCGACCTCGATTGCTTTGCCAAGCTCGGGCGGTTCGGCCCATGGATAGCGGATCATATCAGGCAACTAGATCGTCTAGCGTGATCGCCATCAAATCATCGCCGCCCTCGCGCACATGCGTCAGAAGGCCCGCGTGTTCGGGAAGAATGCGTTTGATGTAGAATGTCGCGAGGCGCTTGCGCGTCCCGTCGCCCTGCAGCGCAGCGGTGAGATGGTAGTGCCCGCCAAGGACACGCGCAAAGGCACGCAGGTAGGGAACTGCGCCTGCTAACCGGTCGGTCATATCCTGCGTGACCAGCCATTCGGTTGTTTCGCGCAGTGTTTCTGCGGCTTGCCAAACCGGTTCGGCCAAATCGGGCATTGCGGCTTTGGCGGCTTCTGCAGCGGCTTCTATTTCATCAAGAAGGGCGAAGGCCGCGTCACCGCCGTCCATCATTTTGCGCGCCACAAGGTCCATGGCTTGGATACCGTTGGTGCCCTCGTAAATTGTGGTGACGCGAACGTCGCGGGCGTATTGCGCAGCGCCGGTTTCCTCAATGAAGCCCATGCCGCCGTGGGTCTGGATGCCCGTCGATGTGATCTCGACGCCGATATCGGTTCCGAACGCCTTTGAGATCGGGGTCAGCAACGCTGCCCGCGCTTTCCATCCCGCGTCACCTGTTGCGTTGGACATGTCGATCGCAACCGCATTGGCCAGCGAAATTGCGCGGGCGGTGAAAATGTCAGCCTTCATTGACGCCAGCATGCGGCGCACATCGGCGTGTTCGGCAATAGTGCCAGTGCCGCCAGCTTTGCCTTGTTTGCGGTCCATCGCGTAGGCCAGCGCATGCTGATACGCAGCTTCCGCCACACCGATACCTTGCGTCGCAACGCCAAGGCGGGCGTTGTTCATCATCGTGAACATCGCGGCCAGCCCTGCGTGTTTTTCGCCGACCAACCAGCCCTTGGCGCCCGCGTATTCCATCACCGCTGTGGGCGATCCGTGCAGGCCCATCTTATGTTCCAGACTGACGACACGCAGGTCATTGCGCTCGCCTGGATTTCCATCTGCGTCGGGGATCAGTTTCGGAACCATGAACAGGCTGATACCTTTCGTGCCCGCAACGCCGTCCGGCAACCGTGCAAGCACAAGATGGCAGACGTTTTCAGTGAAATCGTTGTCAGCCCATGAGATATATATTTTCTGACCGGAGATTGCGTAGCTGCCATCGTCGTTGGGTTCCGCCTTTGAGCGCAACGCGCCAACGTCAGACCCTGCCTGCGGTTCAGTCAGGTTCATGGTTCCGGCCCATTCACCGGAAATCAGTTTTGGCAAGTATAAGTCTTTGATCGCGTCGCTGGCGTGGTGTTCCAGCGCTTCGATTTGGCCTTGGCACATCAGCGGGTTCAGTTGCAGCGACAGGCACGCGCCCGCCATCATGTCGTTCACCGTGGTGGCCAGCGTCAGCGGCAAGCCCATCCCACCATTTTTGGGGGAGGCTGAAATGCCAATCCAGCCACCTTCGGCAATAGCTTTGAACCCGTCACCAAATCCCGGCGACGTGCGCACAACGCCGTTTTCCAGAACCGCCGGATGCTGATCGCCCGACTTTTGCAACGGGGCCAAGACCTCATCACTCAGCTTTGCGGCTTCAGTCAGGATCGCGTCACACATATCAGGTGTGGCGTCGACGAACCGTTCCGTCGCGGCGACTTGGTCGAAGCCCACGACATGGTCCATAATAAAGCGGAAATCGGTGATTGGTGAACGATAGGGCATAGAAACGCTCCGGTAATTGGGTTCTTGGTTTCGCCGACGAGGTTCCATAGCTTGGATTCGCAAAAAGGGCAGCGTATGTGGGCAACAACAAGAAGGCTATCTGCATGAACACGACCCGCAACCAAAACGCGACGTCATGAATAATTTGACCACGCGCATCTTTGCGACCGATCAGGCTGAACTGGACGCCGCAGCGCGTGTTTTGGCAGGCGGTGGGCTTGTCGCGTTTCCGACAGAAACGGTCTACGGGCTGGGCGTTGATGCGCGCAACAGTGATGCTGTTGCGCGGCTTTATCAGGCAAAAGGCCGGCCAAGTTTTAATCCGCTCATCGTGCATGTCGGATCAATCGAAGCAGCAAAGCAGTTTGTTGAGTTTGACCACACGGCCTTGGTATTGGCGCAGGCTTTTTGGCCCGGTGCACTGACACTGGTGCTGCCATTGCGCCGTGACAGCGCAATATCGCCGCTGGTGACGGCAGGTCTGGAAACTCTGGCAATCCGGGTGCCGGATCACAGCGTTGCGAACGGGTTGCTGGCTGCGTTTGGCGGGCCTGTTGCAGCACCATCGGCCAACCCGTCAGGGCAGGTGAGCCCGACCAAATTTGCCCATGTGCGCGACCTGATGACAGGCCGGATCGATGGTATCGTCGACGGGGGCGATTGTGGTGTTGGGTTGGAATCCACGATTGTTGCGACAAAACCAACACCGACGTTGCTGCGCGCAGGTGGTCTTCCGGTTGAGGCGATAGAGGCAGCGTTGGGATATGACCTTGCCCTTGCAGGCGACACGTCCGCGCCGTCGTCGCCGGGTCAATTGGCGTCACATTATGCACCGGCGGGCACGGTGCGGCTGAACGCGCAAACAGTCGAGGCGGGCGAGACGCTGTTGGGCTTTGGCCCAGTTGACGCGGCGCTAAACCTGTCCCCGTCGGGTGATTTGATACACGCTGCGGCACGTTTGTTTGATGCGTTGCATCAATTGAACGCGATGGGGGCTGCGCGGATTGCCGTGTCGCCGATCCCCGATCACGGACTTGGTCGCGCGATCAATGATCGATTGCGGCGCGCGGCTGCACCCCGCTAGGCCGACCCACCGGACGCCGACAACATCAACGGGTTAACGCCAAGAACCTTGAGCGCGGCAGTCCATTTATGTTCAGCCGCACGCCCGAACAGGATGTCATCTGTCGCGTCACACACCAACCAGCCGTTCTTGACCAATTCGCTTTCAAGCTGCCCCGGACCCCAGCCTGTGTAGCCAAGTCCCAGCATTGACCGTTTCGGCCCACCGCCTGTCGCGATGTCCTCAAGGATATCAAGTGTGGCTGTCATTGCGAACCCGCCCGCAACCTCCATGGTGCCAGCGCCCAATTTGTAATCAGACGTGTGCAATACAAATCCGCGACCTGTTTCAACGGGTCCGCCGAAGTGAATGCGCACATCCGTGGTTTGGTCGCCCTCGTCGATCGACAGCTGTTCCAAAAGGTCAGAAAACCGCACGTCAGGCGCAGGTTTGTTGACGATCAGCCCCATCGCGCCGTCCGCCGAATGCGCGCAGATGAAGATCACCGCGCGATCAAAACGCGGATCCCCCATGTCGGGCATTGCAATTAATAGTTTGCCAGTAAGGTCGGTGGTATCTGTCATGATGCTAGAATGGGGTCGCTGTCCCGAATTCACAAGTGCGGTCTGCACGCGGATCGTTCTGCGCGGTTCACTGACATATCGCTCCCCCAAACGTGACTTCCTTTTGCGCCGCGTTTGGTCGACTAAGTCCTATGACATACCGAATTTTTACAACAGTTCTTGCGCTTTTCATGGCGTCGCCCGTTTTGGCTGACCCTGCGGATGGTATCGTTCAGCTTGACGTGTTGAGCGGCTGGCGCACAGAAAACGGCACCCATATGGCGGGCCTGCAGCTGCGACTTGCGCCGGGTTGGAAGACCTATTGGCGCTCGCCCGGCGACGGTGGCATCCCTCCACGGTTTGGCTGGCAAGGGTCGCAGAACGTAGCTGCGGCAGCGTTTCACTGGCCTGTGCCCGAAGTGTTTGACCAGAACGGGATGCGATCCATCGGCTATACCAATGTCGTCGTCATTCCGGTTGAATTGTCGTTGAGCGATCCAAGCGCGCCCGCTCAGTTGCGGGGGCAAATCCAGATTGGCGTTTGCGAAGATATTTGCGTGCCGGTGCTGTTAGATTTTGATGAGCTTCTGCCCGCGGGTGGGGCGCGTGATCCGGTGATCGTTGCCGCACTGCTCGACCGACCGATGACCGAAGGCGAAGCAGGCGTTGGCGCGGTGACATGTGCCATTGACCCAAGCGAAGATGGTCTGCGCCTGACGACCCGTGTCGATATGGCCCCCACTGGCGGCGATGAAGCCGTGGTGATCGAGGCGGGTGATCAACAAGTCTGGGTGTCACAGCCACAGACTTGGCGTGAGGGCAACGCGCTGTTTTCGCGATCCGACATGATCCACGTCAACGGCGGCGGATTTGCGCTAAACCGGTCAGATGTGCGCATTACAGTTCTGGCTGGGGGCAAGGCTGTCGACATTCGCGGCTGCGACGCTGCGCAGTAGTGAGCCACTAGGCCGTCTTGCGTGCCCGCGCGACGGACAGTGCCGTGGCGATATAAACCAGCAACAGCCACACGAGTGTCATCAACAAGAATATCCCGATTGCCGCGGCCACGTTAGCATTAAGCATCGGCATTAGGTTGCCCAAGGGCGCCCATGCCGCACCGCCCAACATGATCGGTGCGACAATGGCTGCAAACAATCCGGCGGTGCCCAGAGCGGCAAGTCGGCTTGGTAAAGCAATGGCGCGCGACCCGCTGGAAAGCCCACGTTTTGCGGACCGAAACTGCACGCTGACATCGCCCTGCATCGCCATCAGCGACGGCACGATGAACAAAACAAGCACCATGCCAAAGCCCAAACCATAGACCAGTGTGATGACGGTCGGTTTCAGGAACTCCGCTTGGCTTGACCCTTCATATAGCAACGGCGCAAGGCCAAGAACGGTGGTCAATGTTGTCAGCAACACAGGGCGCAACCGGTCGCTGACCCCGTCAATGATCGCCGGTATCAACGCGCGGGTTTCAGCGTATTCATCGATGGTTTTCACCAATACGATTGAATCGTTGATGATGATCCCCGTCATGCCAAGCAATCCGACCACGGTAAACATCGATAGTGGCACATCCCACGCCGCATGGCCGTATATGGTGCCGACCAGACCGAATGGGATGATCGCCATGACCACAAGGGGCCGCGTCCAGCTTTGGAAAACCCATGCCAGCGTTAGGAAAATGCCCGTCAGACAAAAGATCAATCCGGTACGCGCATCGCTTAGGAAATCATTTTCCTGTTCGCTGAGGCCCGACAAAGACGTTGAAACCCCGTAGGCGGCCTGAACCCGTGGCAGAATATCATCTTGGATCAATGTCTGGATTTCTGCGGCACGGTCTGCATCATCGTCCGTGAGATCGGCAGTCACCGAAATCAGCTGCACGCCATTTTCGCGGCTGACGGTGGAAAAGCCGGTGCGCGATTGGACGGTCACAATGTCGGCCAAGGGCACATAAACACCTGACTCCGCGCGCATCTGGGTGCGATCAAGGAAATCGGCGGTCAGTTCGCCTTCGGGCAGTTCGACACGGATTGTCGCAGACCGTTGGCCTTCGGGGTAGGTGGCCGCTTCGATCCCGCCAAGACGGTTGCGCAACACGCGGCCCAACCCGTCGATGGTAAAGCCAAGCGCCTGACCTTGCGGTGTCGGCTCAAGAATCAATTCCTCTTTGTCATAGGCCAGCGAATCCTCGATCGCTGAAATTTCACCGAATTGCGCCAGCTCTGCCTTTAGCGCCTCAGCTGCGGCCTTAAGGATCTCTGAATTCGCGCCAAAAAGCTGCACGTCAATGTCATCGCCTCCCGGCCCACTGGCCCAACTGCGAAAGCTGACAGTTTCCACCATCGGGTGTTGGATGATCCGTTCCTGCAATTCGGCAACGAAGGCAAAGCTGGAATAGGGGCGGCTGTCTGCATCGATAAGTTCAATCGCAATCGCGCCCAATTGATCCGCGTCTTTCGTGTCCGCGCCAGCGATCCCGCGCCCTGAATTGCCACCAACTTCGGCGATCACGTAATCGAGCGGGCTGACGCCATAACGTTCTTCGTATTCCGCGCCGACGATCTGCGTGACCTCTTGAATGGACTGCATCATCTCAAGCGTGTCTTCGCGGGTCGCACCGGGCAGCATCGCGAAATTGCCGGTCACGCTGCCCTGTTCGGGGGCATTGAAAAACCGCCACTGCACGTCGCCACGAATGAAACTTGCCGACTGCACAGCAAGCAGCACAATCGCAAACGCCATGACCGGATAGCGCGCCCAGATAACGCCCGCCATGAAGGGGCGGAACGCGCGTTCTTTCATCCAATCAAAACCACGGTTCACAAACCGCGACGGCGCGTCATACCATTTGTCGCCACCACTGGCGGCAAGCGATTTGTACATGTGGTGCGGCAAAATGAAGAAACATTCGATCAATGACGCAATAAGGACCACGATCACCGTAAACGGAATATCCGCGATCAAATCGCCGAACCGCCCACCAACAACCACCAGCGCAAAGAACGCGATGATCGTCGTGAGGGTCGCAGAAAACACCGGACTGAACATCTTTTTCGCAGCATTTTCAGCGGCAACGGCGGGGCTTTCGCCCAGATGCCGGTGGCGGTAATCAGCGTGTTCGCCAACAACAATGGCGTCGTCCACCACGATCCCCAAGGTGATAATCAGCGCGAACAGCGATATCATGTTGATGGTCAACCCCGCCGCATACATCAGCGCAATCGCGCCGCACATTGCCACAGGAATACCCGCCGCAACCCAGAACGCGGTGCGCGCATTCAGGAACATGAACAACAGCGCAACCACCATCGCGAGGCCGAGAAGCGCGTTTTGATACAGGATATTCAAGCGCCCCGTGATCAATTCGGCGCGCGCACGGATCAGATCAATACTGGACCCAGCAGGCAGCGTCGCCGCATAGCTTTGCGCGACCTGTTCAACGGTTTGCTGCACCTTGATGGCATCGCCCGTCGCGGCGCGGTCAACTCGAATGGTGATGGCGGGATTGTCGCCGACAAAATAAGCACGCTCACGGTCGACACCCTCAACAAACACCCGCGCGACATCGCCAATCGTCAGGGTCGCGCCACTGGCGTCCGTTCGCAGAACAATCGCCTCAATCTCATCGGCGGTGCGTTTTTCGACGCCGGTCCGAACGCGGGCAGATCCGGTTACATCGCCAGCGGGATCGCCAGTCACCTCTTGTGCGATAGCCTCCGAAATATCGGCCATCGTGATGTCGTTGCGGATCAACGCAAGCGAGGGGACTTCGATGATCGTGGACGGTGCCGCAACGCCGCGAATGGTCGTGCGTGTGACGCCTTGTGCGAATAGACGCACGGCGAATTCATCCGCAAAACGACCCAATTGTTCTGGCGCAACGGGGCCGGTTATGACCACATCTGTGACGCGGTCAGACCATTGGCCGCGCCGCACGGTTGGGTCGTCGGCGTCTTCCGGCAGGTTGGACGTTGCATCCACCGCCAGTTGCACGTCTTCGGTGGCCTTGGCCATGTCCCATCCGGGGGAGAATTCCAAGCTGATACGCGCGCTGCCTTCAGACGATGTCGAGACCGTGTTTGTGATGCCTTCAACGCTCAGCAGGGCGGGTTGCAGCACTTGCACGATGGCATCGTCCACATCTTGTGCGCCTGCACCGGACCACTGCACGGACACGGTTACGTTGTCGATGATCACATCGGGAAAAAACTGCGCCCGCATTTTTGGGTAGGACGCTACACCGGCGGTCAGTAGAACCACCATCAACAGGTTGGCGGCGGTGCGGTGGCGGGTGAAATAAGACAGGATACCGTTTGTCATGATGTTTAAGTCCCCATCCGCGTTTCGAGGTCTTCAACCACATCGGCAGGAACTTCGTCCTGTTCCAACTGGCCAATGACGCGGGCTTGCACAGGTGGCGGCATCCGCGACCCTTCGACAAAGGCGATCAACCGCGCGCGGCGATCATCATCCAGCGTGATCATTTCTGGTGGCTGCGGCGCGACCGCTTCGGCGTTGGGATCAATCGGCTGCACCGCGATGCCAGCGCCCAAAAGCGGTGAACGTTCCGCGACAATTTGTTGGCCATAAAGCGCAGGTGCGCGAATGATAACGTCATCGCCTTGGCGGCGTAAAACCACGACGGCGACGTCCTCAAGGCGGTTGCCCTCAGCGAGCATCAGCGCGCTGCTGCCCGATCCAATTGCGGTTGATGGCACCATTGCGACACCGCGCAACTCAGGTTCTGTCACGGTCACGGTCACAAAATCCCCGGGGCGCAGACCAACGGCGGTGTCCAGACGCGCAAACAACAAACGGCCGGTCTGACCTTCGCCGACATTGGCGCTTTCGCGGGTGATTTGGCCGGACGCGGTTAGCGTCAGGTCCTGCGCCTCAAGCGTGACGGTGACAGCGGCATCGCCAAGCGCGCCGTCAGCACCTGCCAGCCGTGCATATTGGACGGTGGACAGACGAAACGAGACTTCGAGGTTGTCTTTCTCGACCAGCTCCCCCAGCCGTTCATTTGCGGTGACGCGCACCCCTTGGGAAATGTTGACTTCTGCCAAGGTGCCCGAAAACGGTGCGCGGATTTCGGTATCCGCCACGCCACGGTCAGCGTCCGCAAGGTTAAGCTGTGCGCGATCAAGGCCCGTCGCGGCCTGATCCAGACGGGCCTGCGCATCTGCCTGCGCTTGGCGGCGCGACAGGACCGCTTGATTTGCGCCAGACAGCGCCAGTTCTGCGGTTTCAACGGCGGCAGCGGTTCCCACGCCGCGCGTCACAAGGTCGTTCTGACGGGTCAGGGCCTGCTGTCGCAAATCCACCTGTTGATTTGCCGCCGCGAGTTCGTCACGTTCAATAACCAAAGCGCGTTCAGCATCACGGACCTCAGATTGCGCATCGCGCAGGTCGGCCGCTGTCCGGTCACGGAAAGATTGGGCGTCGCGGGGGTCAATTTTAACGATAAGCTCACCGCTTTGCACCCGCCCGCCGTCAACAAAGTTCGGGGATATTTCAAGCACGGTGCCACTGGACAGCGCCCGCAGATCAAACGTGTTGGTACTGCCGAGTTCGCCAAAGACCACCAGTTCCGGCGCAATGGTTTGTGGCGTCACGGTCACGACATTGACTGACAAAACCCGTTCGCGCTGTGGAAAGCTGCGTGGTTCGGCGTTCATCCGATCTTGCACCGCAAGGCGCACGGTATTGCCTGCCCATGCAAACAGCGCCAGCGTCAGGGCCAGTAGAAAAATTCCAATCAGGCTGCGTCTTAGAAATTGCATGGGCTATGCCTCTGAAATCGGTCCACATTGATTTAGCGAAGGTCCGGTATTAATCGACGTTATAAGTATACGTAGTATACTACGGTCCAGATTATTATTTCCGTCGCTGATGTTCATCCAAACGCGGCAATATTTCGACAAAATTGCAAGGCCGGTGCCGATAATCGAGCTGTTTGACCAAAATTTCATCCCACGCATCCTTGCACGCGCCGGTGCTGCCGGGCAGGGCAAACAGATAGGTGCCGTTGGCTACACCGCCCGTTGCCCGCGATTGAACAGCGCTGGTGCCGATCTTTTGCATTGAAATCATCGTGAACACCGTGCCGAAGGCGTCGATCTCTTTTTCATAGACGTCGCGGTGGGCTTCGACAGTGACATCGCGCCCCGTCAGTCCGGTACCGCCCGTCGTCAAAATCACGTCGATGTCCGGATCAGCGCACCACGCCCGCAGCTGGTCAGCAATCTGGTCGCGTTCGTCGCGCAACATTTTGCGATCCGCAAGGGTGTGGCCCGCGTCCGTCAGGCGATCCACCAGCGTCTGGCCTGATCTGTCATCAGTCAGGCTGCGGGTGTCGCTGACGCTCAGTATCGCGATGCGAACAGGGATAAATGTGCGGCTTTCGTCAAGGGTCATGATAGGTCTTTCAGGCGGGCCTTGAGGGACAACAGATCACCCCAGGCTTCGCGTTTTGCTGATGGGGTGGTCAATAGATAGGATGGCGCGAACATCGGGATCGCTGGCAAGCTGGCCGACCCGATCTGAACATCGGCCCAGCTGCCGTGCAGACGGGTCATGCCACTTCTTCCAAGCAGCGCCTGACAGGGGCCATTGCCCATCAAGATCAAAATTTTAGGCGCGGCGAGTGTAATGTGGCGTTGTAGGAATGGCAGCATCATCGCCATTTCTTCTGCATCGGGATCACGGTTTTGTGGTGGGTTCCAAGGCAAAACGGGGGCTGCGTATATTGGCGCGTCACCGCTGCGTCCCAACCCGATGGCGGCCAGCATTTTGTCCAGCAATGCGCCGGTGCGTCCTGCAAACATTTCTCCGGCGCGGTCATCATCGCGGTCGGGTGCGTCGGCTATGATCATAACGGGTGCGCCTGCAATACCACCCGAAAAGACCAGATTGCGCGCGACGGGCTTGAGCGCGCATCCCTCAAACGTGGCCATGGCCGCACGCAATGCAGCCAGGTCTTGGGCCGCATTTGCGGCATCGCGCGCGGCGCTGATCTGGTCGACTTCGGGTGCAGGGGTGGCAACAGGCGGTGGGGCGGACGCCAGTGTGGACGGTGCTTGGACGGGTTTGGGCGCAGGTTTAACGTCCTTCAACGCGTAGCGGTCGACGGGTTCATCACCAATCGCCTCATCACAGCCCATTTCGACCTGCCAGTCGAGCAGCGCCTTGGCCGTCCAAAATTCCATACCCGATTCCATGCGCCACTCTAACGTGCTGAAATGGTGAGATCACGCGCTGATCTTGCCGCTGCGCAATCGCCCCCATATAAGATGCCAAGAATATCGACCCAGAACATCGAACTAAAGAATAATACCAGTCAGACCGGAGGTCCCATGACATTTCGCGCATCGCACTTGCTTGGCATTGAACACCTCCATCCATCTGAAATCACCACATTGCTGGATTTGGCGGACAAATACGCCGAAGATAACCGCAAAGGACGCGCGCATCGTGATGTTCTTGAGGGTCTGACACAAATCAACATGTTCTTCGAAAACTCGACCCGCACACAGGCGAGTTTCGAGATCGCGGGCAAGCGCCTCGGCGCGGATGTGATGAACATGGCGATGCACACCAGTTCGACCAAAAAGGGTGAGACGCTGATCGACACGGCGCTGACGCTGAACGCAATGCGTCCCGATTTGCTGGTCGTGCGGCATCCCCATTCCGGCGCGGTCGATTTGCTGGCTCAGAAAGTGAACTGTGCCGTCTTGAATGCTGGTGACGGGCGCCATGAACACCCAACGCAGGCGCTGCTGGATGCGCTTACGATCCGCCGTGCAAAGGGGCGGCTGCACCGCCTGTCCATCGCCATTTGCGGCGATGTGGCGCACAGCCGCGTGGCGCGATCCAACATCATGTTGCTTGGCAAAATGGAAAACCGCGTGCGGCTGGTCGGCCCGCTGACGCTGCTGCCATCCGGCGTCGAAGACTTCGGTGTCGAAGTGTTCCACGATATGCGCGAGGGGTTAAAGGACGTCGATGTCGTGATGATGCTGCGTCTGCAAAAAGAACGCATGGACGGTGGATTTATCCCGTCAGAACGTGAATATTTTCACCGTTACGGGCTGGACGCCGAAAAGCTGTCGTTTGCGAAACCTGATGCCATCGTCATGCACCCCGGCCCGATGAACCGCGGCGTTGAAATTGACGGATCAATCGCTGACGACATCAACCGCAGCGTCATTCAAGAACAGGTCGAAATGGGTGTTGCTGTGCGTATGGCCGCGATGGATCTTTTGGCGCGCAATCTTTGGGCGGCACGCGGGGCGAAAGCTGCGGGGGTCATGGTTTGACCGACGCGCCACCGCTGAACAACGACGAAGTCATTTTGCACAATCACCTGCCCAGCCTGCGGGTGTTTAAGCGGGTGGCGCTGTTCCTGTTGGCTGTCAGTTTGCTCCCGACATTGGCTTTTGCTGTTACGTTTCCCGATACCTATTGGCCGATTGCGCCGCTGTTTGTGACGTGTTTCTTGTTGGTTCAGGAACGTTTCACCCTTGGCCGACATCGCGCATGGATCACCAACCAGCGGATTATTTTGCAAGGTGGTGTGGACATCCCGTTGGGGTCCATTGACACGATAAAATCTAAAACCGTGGCTGTGCAGGTGCGCCATAGCTCTGGTGGTAAACCCCTGCAATTGTTCTACCCTGAAGACGGGCCTGCAGTGACCCGAACCATAGACGCCGCACGAAAGGCAGTGACTTGACCCAAATCAATCCCAAAAACGTTACGGCCAATGAACGCGGTGTGATCCGGATATACGGCATCGATTTGCCTGCCGATCAAATCCAGCTGTTTGCAGAACGCCACGAAACTGGCGGCGATGATCCTTGGCCTTTGCGCGCGTCATTGGGTGTCACCGCAGACCTGAACGAAGATTCCATCGAGATTGTTGATGTTGAGGCTCTCGGTGAGATTGGCTTGGCGGGCTACCTGACCCTTGGCAATGGTGTCGCTCCGGCAGACGTTGAACCATACCGCGAATTGTTGACGGGTGTTCAGGGACACGTCGCGATTGTGTTTAGTTCCGCTTTCAAAGGTGCCGCGCAGACGCTTGCACCTGCAGCGCCGCTGCGGTTCATCGCGGCGTTTCGCGAAGAAGGCGCACCGGTGACGTTTGAAGCGCTGCCCGATGACAGCGCCAAAGGGTCTCTTTCGGATGCGCCGCGCAAGAAACCCGTATCGGACGCTGCCATGTCTGGTCGCGTGGCGACGATTGCCCTGCTGGTGATGGCGCTGTTGGTGTGGTTGATGATCAAGATTGCAGGATGACGCAAATCGCGCCGCCTAAAACAGTTTACGCGCCCCGCAGCGACGGTCAAAAGGAATGTCATGAGATTACATTTTAAGAACGCCCGCTTGATTGATCCCGAAACAGGGACTGACACGCTTGGGGATCTCTTCGTCGTTGACGGGCTGATTTCTGACGCGGTCGATGTGGATGAGGTGATAGAGTGCCGTGGCAAATGTCTCGCACCCGGGATCGTTGATATTGGCGTTAAGGTGTCCGAACCGGGTGAGCGGCATAAGGAAAGCTTCGCATCCGCTGGCCGCGCTGCCGTCGCCGGTGGCATCACCACCATCGTGACACGCCCCGACACCGACCCTGCCATCGACACCCCTGAAACGCTGGAATTTGTCGAACGCCGCGCGTCGATTGATGCGGCTGTTAACGTGCTGCCAATGGCCGCCCTCACGAAGGGACGCGCCGGGCGCGAGATGACAGAGATCGGGTTCTTGCTGGATGCAGGTGCGGTCGCGTTCACCGATTGTGACCGTGTCGTCACAAACACCAAGATATTTTCGCGTGTGCTGACTTATGCCCATTCGCTTGGCGCATTGGTGATCGGCCATGTCCAGGAACCGGGATTGTCGGCGGGCGGGTCGGTCACATCGGGCAAATTCGCGACCCTGCGCGGATTGTCCGGCGTATCGCCGATGGCCGAACGCATGGGGCTGGACCGTGATATCGCACTGTTGGAAATGACCGGGGCGGCGTATCACGTTGATCAGATCACCACGGCGCGCGCGCTGCCTGCGTTGGAACGTGCGAAAGCCAATGGGCTGGATATTACGGCGGGGGTGGGCGTCCATCACCTGACGCTGAACGAATTGGACGTGGCCGACTACCGCACGTTCTTCAAGCTCAAGCCGCCCTTGCGATCCGAGGATGATCGTTTGGCCGTGGTTGCGGCCGTCGCGTCCGGTCTGATCGATATCATCTGTTCCATGCACACGCCGCAGGACGAAGAATCCAAACGCCTGCCCTATGAAGAAGCCGCAAGCGGCGCCGTTGCCTTGGAAACCCTGCTTCCGGCGGCCCTGCGTCTTGTGCATGCGGGCCATATGGATTTGCCGCATCTGTTCCGCGCCTTGGCGCTGAATCCGGCGAACCGTCTGGGTCTGGCCTGTGGGCGGTTGTCTGTGGGCGCGCCTGCTGATCTGGTGCTGTTTGATCCGGACGCGAGCTACAGACTGGATCGATTTGCACTGCTTTCTAAATCCAAAAATACACCGTTCGACGGGGCCATTTTACAGGGCAAAGTCATCGCCACCTACGTGGCGGGTGTGAACAAAACCAAAGGGTTGACCAATGCCTGATATTGTAAGTTCCGGACCGACACTGCTGTTATGGGCCGTGATTGCCTACATCATCGGGTCGATCCCGTTTGGCCTCATCCTTGCCCGCGTCATGGGCCTTGGAAACCTGCGCGACATCGGGTCGGGCAATATAGGTGCGACGAATGTTTTGCGCACTGGGTCGAAAAAAGCTGCGGCGCTGACGTTGCTGTTGGATGGCGGCAAGGGCGCTGTGGTTGTGCTTTTGGCGCGGGCATACGCTGACGCCGATGCATCCCAAATCGCAGCCTTCGCGGTGATGATCGGGCATTGTTTTCCGGTCTGGCTGAAATTTCGCGGAGGTAAGGGCGTCGCGACGTTCCTTGGCGTGCTCTACGGGCTGGCGTGGCCCATCGGCATCGCGGCGTGTTTATCGTGGTTGGTGACAGCGCTGGTGTTCCGGTTCTCGTCGCTCGCAGCCTTGGTCGCTGCGGCGTCCACAATGGTTTGGGCCGTCGTGTTGGGCGAGCCACAAATATTCATGCTGTGCGCGTTCCTGGCCGCGCTGATCTTTTGGCGACACGCGGGCAATATCCGCCGTCTGGTCGACGGGACCGAAGACAAGATCGGCCAAAAGACCTAGCAGGCAGGGGCAAAACCCTACTCAACTGTTGGTCAGGAAAATTTTCTATTTCAGACGGGACGTTGCCACGACAGCTTTAATAGCTGAATTTACCGTAAATCTTGCTCAAATCACCACCCCACGCGCCATGGTATTGCTCCAACAGTTCATCGGCAGGGGTTTTGCCCGTTTCAACGCTGTCTTTCAGCGCGTTCAGGAAATGCGTCTCGTCAGGGACCATGCCCCCGGCACCCGGCATGGCGCGGTTTTTCAGACCCAGTTCAGCGATATTGATGCATTCACGGGCGATGTCGTGCATGGATTGGCCGCCGACCTTGGCTTGCAAACCATCAACAGATGCCGCCACACGCCATTGCTCGCGGGTTTCTGTGTCCCAGTTTTTGCACAGATCATACGCGGCGTCCAAAGCCACTTGGTCGTAGGTCAGGCCGACCCAGAATGCGGGCAGCGCACACAGGCGACGCCATGGGCCACCATCGGCCCCGCGCATTTCGATAAATTGCTTTAGGCGGGCCTCGGGGAAGGCCGTTGTCAGATGATCGGCCCAATCCGAAAGCGTCGGCGTTTCACCGGGCAATGCGGGCAATTGGCCCCTGAGGAAATCGCGGAACGACTGGCCAAGCGCGTCAACATATTTGCCATCGCGGTAGACAAAATACATCGGCACATCGAGCATGTATTCCACGTAGCGTTCGAACCCAAAATCTTCGTCGAACACAAACGGCAACATACCTGTGCGGGCATCGTCCAGATGACGCCAAATGCGGGCGCGCCAGCTTTTGTGGTCATTTGGTTTGCCATCAAAGAACGGCGAGTTGGCAAACAACGCAGTCGCCACGGGCTGCAACGCAATCGCGACGCGCATTTTCTGGATCATGTCGGGTTCGGACGAAAAATCGAGGTTCACTTGCACGGTGCAGGTCCGGCGCATCATCATTTTGCCCGACGTACCGACCTTGTCCATATAGGCATCCATCAGCTTATAGCGGCCCTTAGGCATCAGTGGCATTTCGTCATGCGACCAAGCGGGGGCAGCGCCTAGGCCAATAAAGCCAACGCCAATCTCGTCCGCGATCGATTTCACTTCCGCAAGGTGAACGTTCACTTCGTCACACGTCTGATGGATCGATTCCACTGGTGCGCCGGACAATTCCAACGCGCCGCCAGGTTCCAGCGACACGTTCGCGCCGTCTTTTTCAAGACCGATCAGAAACCCACCCTCGGTGACAGGGGCCCAGCCATAGCGGTCACGCAGACCGCCTAGAACCGCTTCGATGGATCGTTTGCCCGAAAATGGCAGTGGTTTATGGGTGTCTTTGCAGTAACCAAATTTTTCATGCTCGGTGCCAATGCGCCAATCGGCTTTGGGCTTACACCCGTCCGCCAGATATTGCGCAAGCTGGTCATGGTGTTCAATCGGACCGCCGCCGGTTTGTGGAATGGACATGGGAAACGCTCCGTTTGCGAGGATGAATTTAAGACGTGGCCGAGGTGGGCGGGAGTGTCAATGCAACAGCGTGTATGGCTTGTGATCAGGGGCCATCCAGACAGTCATTTTTGCAGGCCGCGGGCTGTTGAGAAGTGACAACATATATTCGGTTTTTATTCCGGGCAGGGCGGCAAACACATCAAACAGAACTTCAACGCCGACCGCATTGGTCGGAATGTCGAGGTGCTGCCCACCGCCATTGATCAAACGCCACGCTGGGGCGGGCGTGATATCCAGTTGCACCATAAGATCAAGATCGGCCACACCACCGTCCAGCGGGCCGAGGTACGTGACCCGTCGTTCATCCAATGTCACCACGCCGGGGCCGTCACCGTCGGGGCGAAAGCGAACTTTCTGTGCCGCCGCGATTGCGATGCCCGCGCCCAATGCCGCCATGCCCCAGCCAAGCCATTGCACGATCCCGAACGACACAACCCCCCACCAAAGGCCAACAGCCGTCAGCGCAAGTGCCGCAATAACTTCGCGCCAACGCCAAAGGCCTTCGCGAATTTCAGGTCTGATGCCTTCGGTTTTCATGGCACCACCTGCGGCGTTTTGAAAATAGCGAGGACCCAATCCCCGATCTGTCTGAAGCCGACCGCTGTGTAGGCAGCGATGGCATTTTGGGCGCTTGCGAACAGGGTCGCGCGGCGTACGCCAGTGGTGCGGGCTTGTGCCAGATGCGCGCGCCGCGCATGACCTTTGCCGCGCAGGGCAGGCGGTGTGTACACCGCGCCGATCCGGACGATTTGTGGCAGGGCGGCATTAAAGGCGGTCGCGGCGACGGGCGTATCACCATCCATCAAAATCTCGCGGTAGTTTTCCGCCATTTCGCGACTGATGCGATCCGTCACGGCGTCCGCTGCGGCGTCAAAATCACCCGATGGCAGATAGGGCATCACCATGCCCGTCTTGGTAACGCTAAGAACATCGCTGAGTGCGCCGTCCCCGTTGCGCCACATGCGAGGCGCAAGGTTGTCGATGCCGTCCAGCCCAAATCGGGTCAGGTTATTGAGCGGAAACTTAACGTAGTCCGACCGATCGCGCGGGAATGCTGCAACCTGTTGAACGTCAGGCGGTGTGATGCGAACGAATCTCACGTCCAGTCCCCCAACGCCTGTTGCCACAGCGTCATTGCCGCGACTGCCGCCGTATCAGCCCGCAAGATTCGCGGCCCAAGGCTTATGGCGTGCGCGCAGGCCATCCCGTTCAAACGTTCACGTTCTTTGTCTGAAAACCCACCCTCCGGCCCGATCAGGATTGCCCAAGGTCCTTCACCTGTTGGTATCACAGCTCCTTGGCCGACCATCGTTTCGTCACAAAACAAGATCCGCCGCGTCGGGTCCCACCTGTTGAACATTTTTGCGAACTTCTGAATCTCTGCCACCTCAGGCACATAAGTTCCACCGCATTGCTCCGCCGCTTCAAGCGCATGGGCCTGCAGCCTGTCTTGGCGCACACGATTGGCCGATTGGGTGTATTCCGTTTGCACCGGCACAATCCGCGCCGCGCCAAGTTCGGCAGCCTTTTCGACGATAAATGATGTGCGGTCTTTTTTGATGGGGGCAAAGACCAGCCAAAGGTCCGGCGGCAATTGCAGCGGCTTGGTTTGCACGATGCAATCCAGCACGCCGTTCTTTTTGGATGCGGCCGCAACTTGCGCGTGCCACTCCCCGTCGCGCCCGTTAAACAGGGACACATCCGCGCCCACGTCCAACCGCATCACCCCGAAGAGGTAATGCGCCTGCTCCCGCGAAAGAGCGACCCTTTCTTGCGGGCCCAAAGGGTGGTCTACATACAGTCTAATTCGTGCCATAGGGTGAATATATGACCGACGCCAACCGGACGCCAGAGGTTGAAATCGCTGATGCGGTGACAGGAAACTGGGTTGATCGCTACGCGCCGGCGCGCGCGCGACCTTTTTTGCGACTTTCCCGTGCGGACCGCCCCGTCGGGACGTGGCTTTTGTTGTTGCCGTGCTGGTGGAGCTTGGCCCTCGCGATGTTACACACTGGCCGCGCCAGTCTGTTTGATCTTTGGATTGCCATCGGGTGTGCCATCGGCGCGTTCTTGATGCGCGGGGCGGGGTGCACATGGAATGACATCACCGACCGCGACATTGACGGATCAGTGTCGCGCACCGCGAATCGCCCGATCCCGTTGGGGCAAATTGGCGTGCGAAAAGCGCTGGTGTGGATGGCATTGCAATCGTTTTTGGCGCTGCTGATCCTGCTGACGTTTAATTCCAATGCGGTGCTTTTGGGGATTCTCGCGTTGCTTCCGGTGGCGATTTATCCGTTCGCAAAACGGTTTACATGGTGGCCGCAGGTGTTTCTGGGTCTGGCATTTAATTGGGGCGCTTTGCTGGCATGGACGGCGCACACGGGGTCGTTGGGCTGGCCTGCGGTCGCGCTGTACCTCGCGGGGATTGCGTGGACGCTGTTTTATGACACGATCTATGCGCATCAAGACGTGGAAGATGACGCGCTGATCGGCGTGAAATCAACAGCGCGCTTGTTTGGGGATGCGACGCCACTGTGGTTGCGGTATTTCATGGTCGCGACGGTTTGCCTTTTGGGTCTGGCGGTGATCCTCGCGGGGATGAATGCCAATGTCTTGGCGTTGGTTGTCGCTTTGGGCGGGCCGTGGGCGATGGGCTGGCACCTTGCATGGCAGCAACGCGGATTTGACGCAGACGACAGCAGCAAACTTTTGCGATTGTTTCGATCCAACCGCGATGCGGGCCTCATCCCTCTGCCATTTTTCGCCGTAGCGCTGTTCGTGTGATTGAACCTGACGTAACAACGGCCTAAGCACTGGTCTACACCGTTCAGGAACGCCTTCATGCGCCTCTCTGCCCTTTTTATTCGACTCGTGGCGTTTTGCCTTGCTGTCATCGTTTGCAGTATTGCGGCGCGTGTCGTGGTGACAGCCGTGGAAACCCGATCTGTCGAAGCCGTCGGCGTCGCGCTGGATGAAAACGGCCACGCTTTTGCGTCTGTTCTGGGCGATGGGTTACAAGTAATTCTTGAAGGCGAGGCCCCAAACGAAGCCATGCGGTTTCGTGCCATTTCAACAGCAGGCGGCATGGTCGACGCAAGTCGCGTGATTGACAACATGACCGTGCAGGACAGTGCAAGCATCGTGGCGCCGGAATTCTCGTTGGAAATTTTGCGCAATGACAGTGGCATTTCGATCATCGGCTTGATTCCCGCATCGTCGGACCGCGACGATCTCACTGAAACGCTCACTGACATGGCGGGCGAAAACAGCAACTTCGCTGACTTCCTTGCGACAGCAGATTACGAAGTTCCAGACGGGTGGGACCGCGCGGTCGCATTTTCGCTTCGTGCGTTGCGCCAACTGCCGCGCTCCAAGATTTCTGTGCGAGCAGGCGTGGTCACTGTAGAAGCCATTTCAGATTCACCGGAACAAAAGGCCCAACTGGAAACCAGCTTGCGCCGGTCTAGTCCTGACGGCGTGACGATCACGCTAAATATAATGGCGCCGCGCCCCGTTATGTCGCCGTTTTTGACGCGCTTTATCATTGACGAAAATGGCCGACGGTTTGACAGTTGTGTCGCTGACACGACGGCCGCTGAACTGCGCATTATCGCGGCAGCACAGGCCGTCGGTGTCGAAGGTGAGATCGGATGCATGGTTGCACTTGGCGCCCCGACGACGCGCTGGGCTGATGCGGTAACGATGTCGATTGCGGCGCTGGATGACTTGGGGGGGGGCACCGTCACGATCTCTGACGCCGATATCATTTTGGTTGCCAACGCGGGCACCGTCGCAGGCAATTTTGATCGGGTCGCTGGCGAGCTTGAGAATGCGTTGCCGGAAATCTTTGCCCTAGAGGCGATTTTACCCGCGACGCCTGAGCAAGATGGCGCAGGCCCGCCACAATTTATCGCAACGTTAAGCCCCGAAGGGTTGGTGCAACTGCGCGGCCGTATTTCGACTGAACTGCTGAATTCCACGGCGGAAAATTTCGCCCATGCCAAATTTGCATCGGCTGATGTTTCCATGGCGACGCGGATTGTGGACGGGCTGCCCAACAGTTGGCCGATTCGGGTGCTGGCCGGAATCGAGGCGCTGTCGCAGCTGTCTAACGGGTCCGTCATTGTTGAACCTGCCAACATCGTCGTGCGTGGTAACACTGGCTTACCGGATGCGAGTGGCGAAATTACCCGCTTGCTGATCGAAAAGTTGGGTGAGGCTGAGGAGTTCGAGGTCAGCGTCACCTACGTAGAAGCACTCGACCCGATTGCGGCGCTTCCGACCACCGAAGAATGTCTGGACCAGATCATGAATGTGACTGAGTCCCGAAAGATTACCTTCGAACCGAGCTCAGCGCGGATCGCTGGGGCGGGCGCTGCAATTCTGGATGACATCACAGAAATCCTTCAACGCTGCGCCGATTTGCGGATCGAGATCGCGGGTTACACAGACAGCCAAGGGTCTGAAGATGGCAACCAACGCCTGAGCCAACAGCGGGCCGACGCGGTTCTTGACGGTTTGCGGGTTCGACGGGTTCCTGTGGCAAGTTTCCGGTCTGTGGGTTACGGCGAAGCGGACCCGATTGCCGACAATGAAACCGCCGATGGCCGTGAAGCGAACCGTCGGATTGAATTCAGTTTGATCGTGCCTGAAAGTACCGAAGAACTCACGGGTTTAGACCAGATCAAAGTAGAAGCCGCGGCGGAAGACGCAGCACGTGAAGATGCCACACCAGACGAAGACGCCGCACCAGAGGACGCAACAGAATGAACAGAACCGAATTTATTGTCGCCACGGCGATTATCCTGTTTGTGGCCTTTTGTCTGGGCTGGTTTGCCAGCTGGCTGATCAACCGGTTCACCCGCGTGTCCAAATCCGAGGTCGGTGAACTGGACCGCATGGCGCAGTCGTTGCACGAAGCCGAGGAAACCCGCGATCAGGCGATCACCTATTTGCAGCAACGCGAGGCAGAGATCACCAACCAGCTTAGCCAGACCGAAGCAGAACTGCGCGCCGCCATGGACGGGCTGCGCGTCGCGCGCCAAGAAGCCGAAGAAATGCGCGCCTATATCGAACGCCAAAGCGCGGGGTAGGGTCTGTTTTGCGGACCAAGTGTGAGTTCGCCGCAAGCGCATCAATGTCAGCTTCAGATATTGCGTTCAAAAAAGGGTCGTTTTTGAACGATCTGTGCAAGTGCAGCGAAAGTCGGCAAAGAGCTTATATTGTTCAGGGGCATTGTTTTTAATCAGAGCAACAGACGAAAACTTAGAAATCAAGATTAAATTGTGAAAGCAGCCATATTTTTCTACCCCTACCTCGAATGAATTACCATATTTGCAAGCACTCGATCTTCAATCGTTGCAAGGCGATCAATCGAGTTAAAATACTCCATCGTCCGCATCTCGTTCCATTTACTTTCCACAAACGGGATTAAAGCCACCGGCTTCCAGCCGGTCCGCTTTAGCGTAATGTACTATAATCTTCCCTCTCATTTTTAAGACCCCGCGAAGCGGTAAGGGTCTTAAAAATGAGAGGGAAGATTATGATCTATTCCACAGGAAGCCACACCAAATTTTATCACCGATTTCACGTCGTCTGGACAACAAAATACCGATACAAAGTTATGCGCGGTGAAATGCGTGAGCGTATCCGTGAAATCATTATCCAAACATGCCAAGAACTTAGCGTGCATATTGAGACGGGCGTATTGTCGACCGATCACGTCCACATGTTCATATCGGTCCCGCCTCAGATAGCTTTGTCAAAGGTGATGATGCGGATCAAGGGATGCTCGTCTTATAAGATACAGCGCGAGTTTCCCGAACTGCGCAAACGGTACTGGGGCCAGCGGTTTTGGGCTCGCGGATTTTTCTCAACAACCAGCGGCAATGTCACTGACGCTGTCATACTTCAGTATCTTGAATTACATTCAAAAAGGGAACCTACCGGCGTCAGCCGGTAGTCGTTCAGTTTTGGCTGCGTCGCCCCGCGTCATTTGTGTAGTAAAGGCTTATCCCCTTTGCTCCGGCGGCACCTGATGTAGTGCGAAGCGGCTTGCCAATCTAGAATGTTCTGGTATTGTTCTTCCCATGCCAGCCAGATGGAAAAACGACAAACCCATGTCCCGCCCCGCGTTCGACGCCAGGTTTTCTGATGAGGAAGCGTGTTCGCATTATCTGGTGGAACATCGTTGGCCTGAGGGCTTCGTCTGTCCTTCCTGTGGCACCTGCAAGGGCTGGCCGTTAAAGCGAAATCGCGCGACTTGGGAATGTGCCGGTTGCGCACGGCAGACATCCGTGACGGCTGGCACGGTAATGCACAGCAGCCATTTGCCGTTGCGAATTTGGTTTCTTGCCGCGCACATCATCACCAGCCATTCCAACGGCATGTCAGCGCTGCAACTTCAGGCGCAACTTGGCCTTGGCAGCTACAAGACGGGTCGCCATCGTCGCTCGGACCGATGGCGCTTCTCGGCGACCTCCTCTTGCAAAAGCTGCGGCGGTCGATGGTCAACCCTGACCGCAACCCCCTGAAAGACCTTGTCGAAATCGATGAAACAGAGATGCCGTTCCGGTCCCGGCATGATCCCGAGGACCGGCCAAAGGGTGGGCGGAGCCCGGTTGGAAAGATGTTTGTCGTCTGTGCCGTCGAGTTATCAAGTGACGGACATCCGCGCCGTATCAGGATGAAACACATTCCCGACGGCGCGTCAAAGACGCTGCACGGGTTCATTGGTCAGGCTGTAGAGCCTGGCGCTCACATCATCACGGATGGCTGGCTCGGTTACGAAAATCCTCCTGCAAACACGCATGAGGCAAAGGTCGTCAGCGGCAAGAAGGCACACGACATACTCCACTGGGTCCACCGCGTGTTCTCCAACCTAAAAACGTGGGCAAAAGGCGTCTTCCACGGCCTCAGAAAGTGCCATCTACAACGCTATCTCGACGAATTCGTGTTCCGCTGGAACCGACGGCGACACATGCGAAGCGCCTTCGACACGCTGCTGGGGATCGGTGTTGGTCTCGGGCCAGCGACATATCGTGATTTTGTTGAACAGCGCGCCTGAAGGGCCTCGTTCACGGCAAAAGCCACGCCCTATAAACCCACCAGACGTTACAAACTGATCCGATCCGCCTCTAAAGCCACAAGGGCAAGATTCTGCGCCGCGTCAACATGTGGGGCAACCGGACTAAAAGGGATAAGCCTTTGTGTAGTATACTCCTGCGCCTGAATTGACCTGACGATTTTGGGCCTGCGATTCACTTCGTCGCATGGCCAAAGGCGGTTCAGTCTGTATTTTGAGTTTATGAGCAAGCAATACAAAACAGTCTCCTTATCCGACGAGCAGCGCATAGCACTTGAAGCGCTTTGCCGCCGCCGCAAAGTTGACGCCCTTGTTTGGAAACGGGCGCGCGCGTTTCTTCTTTGGGACGCAGGAGAAGACGCCGGAACGGTTTGCCGGATTTTGGATATTGGCCCGACAGTTTTGACGGAGTGGCGATTTGCCTTTGCCGGTGCGGGACTATCGTTTTTCGGTCTGAAGGACTACAGCCAGCGTCAGGGTCATTTGTCCGTCGTGCAAGAGCAGGCGGTGAGAGCCCATTTCACCGCGCAGCCTGCCCGCAATGCCGATGAGGTCTGTGCCTATGTTCTAGCCGAGTGCGACCAAAACTACAGCACGTCGGGAGCCGCCAAGCTGATGCGCCGCCTGGGGTTCGCGTATAAGAAACCACAATTGCTGCCTGCACAGGCCGATGAAGCCAAGCAGGCTGCGTTTATTGCCAAATATGAGGCCCTGATGAACGGGTTGGCCGCAGATGAGATGGTTGTCTTTTCGGACGCTGTCCACCCCGAACACCAGAGCCGCCCCGCCCATGGTTGGTTCCCCAAGGGACAAAAGACGGCCCTGAAGGCGACATCAGGGCGCAAGCGGCTCAACATTCAGGGCGCGCTTGACCTTGAGACTTTCCAGTTCACCTTTGTGGAAGGCGAGAAGATCAATGCCCAGACAACCCGACAGATGCTGGAAAAGTTGGAACGCAACAACCAAACCAAGACGGCCATCCACGTCTTTGTCGACAATGCCCGCTATCATCATGCCAAGATACTACAGCCATGGCTGGACAGCCCAGAACGTCGGGTGAAGTTGCATTTCTTGCCAGCATATGCCCCGCACCTCAACCCGATCGAGCGTCTTTGGGGTGTTATGCACAAATGGGTCACCCACAATCGGCACTATGCAACGTTCAACCAATTCACAGAGGCCATTTTCGACTTCTTCCGCAAGACCCTGCCAGAAAAATGGCCAGAGTTCCGCGACACCGTCACCGACAACTTCCGCGTCATATCGCTCAAGGAATACAAAGTGATTTGAGGGGAAAACCTCAGGTCAATTCAGGCGCGGGAGTATAGTAAAAAATTCCTCGCTTTGAATCTGGTAGTGGTTCAGTTGGAAGGTGTCGTTATCAGTAATCGTCTTGCCTGAGCATGCGTTTTTGATGTGGTGTACGCCAACATTCTTTTCTTGTCTCAACGCCTTTGTGCGGCAGATCCATTTGCGTTCACCGCGAGCCTGCGCTGGTGATCTCTCCTGTCGTATGACAAAGTCTGTTCGAACGCTTGCGGGATGCTTTAAATGGCCGTTGCTACCGAAAACTGACCAACTAGTGTATATAATTTCAGTCTGATAATCCATATTTCCGAGAACATCTGAAATTTTTCTGCCGTCTCTACAGAACCAAAACTCATCAATGTCCGCTATTACAAGCCATTCACATACTTTAGAAATTTTAAAATTCCGCAGTTTGGTAATGTAATGCTCACGTCTTGGATTCAAACATCAAGTGCAACGGTTGATTTGAAGGCCGCGATTTCGTCGGCCATGGCTTCAGCGGGTGTTCTCCATCCGAGGGTTTTTCTCGGACGGTTGTTCATCAGGTTTGCAACGTCGTTCAGCCATGTTTGGCTTGCACCGTTCAGGTCAGTTCCTTTGGGCATGTACTGACGCAGCAGTCCGTTGGTGTTCTCGTTGCTGCCACGCTGCCAAGGCGCATGCGGATCGCAGAACCAGATATCGATCTTCAACCGTCTGGCGAGTTCGGGGTGGCAGGCCATTTCGGAGCCGCGGTCGTAGGTCATGCTCTTGCGCAAAGCAGCGGGTAGTCGTCTCATCTGGCGGGTGAAGCTGTCGAGCGCGGCCTCGGCCCCATTGCCATCCATTTTGCAAAGAATGACAAAGCGTGTCTTGCGCTCGACCAAGGTCCCCACTGACGAGCGATTGAATGCGCCCTTGATGAGGTCGCCCTCCCAATGGCCTGGTACCAGTCGTGCTTCGATCTCTTCAGGGCGATTGATAATGCGCAATGATTCCGGGACCATAGCACTGCCCGCCGCTGTCCTGCGCTTCAGCCCACGCTTAGGCTTCGCTTGACGCAACGCCTCGATCATCGCCGCCTTCAGCCCGCCACGTGGCTGCGCGTAAATCGCGGCATAGATGGTCTCATGGCTCACATGGGCGGATGGATCATCAGGCTTCATGAGACGCAGTCTCTGCGCAATCTGCTCAGGCGACCAGTGCAGATGTACGAGCTTGCCATGAACGAAACGATAAAGATCGCTCCCCTCCACAAGCTTGCGCTTGCGGCGGCAGCGCGCGCGCCGGGCATCATAGGCCTGCCGCGCCGCTTGCGGGCAATAGCTGCCGTCTTCCTGCCGACCTCGCGCCAGCTCACGGCAGATCGTGCTCGCCGGGCGATGCAAAAGCTGGCCGATCAACCGCTGACTGCTGCCCCTATTATGCTCGGCTAATATCACGCCACGGTCCTCGCTGCTGAGGTGCTTGCTTCGTATGTCCATCACAACATCCTATGCCCAAAGGGCTCTGAGTGTTGCATTTGAAACTTGAGTCTAAGCGTTGACGCGCAGGCTTTGTCAGAGATATTATCTTCGCTTGCCCACTTTCAACCCAAGGCCTGATAATATCAAGCGTCAAGTCTGTACTGCCGTTATCGATAAGATAAATCTGTTCAATACCTTGCCAGAGATAGTGCTCAATCCATTCCTTTATATTTAGGGACTCGTTCTTCATAATAGCAAGTACGCCGACGCGGAACGGGTAACTTATTTTCTCGCGTCGTCGCAAAATTCGCTCATGGTTTCACGTTTTAACTGCTTGGATTGGCCGATCAAGAAAAAATGGGGTCATTTTTGCGTTTCCAAATTATATGTGAAATGTAACTCCCAAGGACCCCATCGGATATCGGGTTTTGTGTTGCCCTTGCGACGTTAGAGCCGAGCGATGATCTGTTGTGGTGATAGGGTGAGTGTTTCGAGGATATTGCCCCCGTGTTTTCTGACCGTCGAGATGACGGATCTGATGTCAGCGAAGACCTGCGCGCCCTCGAGGGTGCGGAAAGTTCCCGAGATTTTCATGCGCAACTTCATCATGCGCAGGTCCCGTTCGGCCTGATTGTTGGTGAAGGGAACTGTGAAGTCCGTAAGGAACCTTAGGACGTCATCACGGTAGTCGCGCAAGCGGACCAGAAGGTTATGGCCTGGCCGCCTGGCTTTTCGGCCTCGCGCACCAGTGCGTCTAGCCAGTGGGTCTTGTCGCTCATGGAAGGCGAGGCCCTCGGTGAGGATCGCCATGTATTTGGTGAGGATGCCGTGGTGAACCGACGTGGGGAGTTCGGTCTCGCCTCGCCCCTGAGCCGCGCACTTGAGCTGATTGGCGCTGTTGAGCAGCACGCTCATCGCGCACGCCCACGGCTCCTTTTCGATTTCTTCGATGGCCTTGAGTTCCCGTAAATGATGCGCCCCGCACAGGGCGTGCGCGTCCACCCCACTCATATGGGCGTAATAGGACTTCCAGTGGTCATGAACAATTGTCCCGCCGGTCAGGAAGGATGGAACAGCACCGCGCTTGGCGCTGATGCGATAATGCGTGAAGGCGAGATCGCTGATTGAGTGCAGCCAGTGCAGCTTACCAGCAACACGAAGTCCGGTCTCATCCAGATGCCGAACGCCGCCTTCATTGAGCCGGGCCAGAATGTGTTCGACGACGCCACCCAAGGTACGCGCTGTGCCGTTCACCCAGTTGGTCACGCTGGCCGCGCATAGGCTGGTGGCACCAAACAAATCACGCAGGAGTTGGCAGACCCGATCCTCGGGGATCAGCTGCTGAACATTGCAGTAGACCGCCGCCGCCCGAATGCGCTTACCGTATTGCACGTGTGCATTCACGCCATCGGGAAAGGTGGCTGTCGTCGTGGCTCGGCAATGGCCACAACAATAAATCGCTGCCTGATGCTCTGTGACCTCCAGACGCGGCCCTCCGTGCCAATAAGCGTGAGACAATTGACTGGCTAAAGTTTACACTTGAGTGCGTAGGAGAACGAACCCATGGTTATGCCTTCACAATCACCACTTTCGCCAGATGCTGGATCTGGAGCCGTTTTGGCCCCGACGTCGCCTCCCCGCGTTGTTAATGCGCCGTTGGCTCCCACAGCGGAACTGACGAGCATCCCGAAGCGACGCAACTTCACAGCCAAATACAAACTGCGCATTCTGGATGAGACGGACCAAGTGGCAGACACTGGCGGGGTTTCCGCCATTCTACGGCGGGAGGGGCTTTATTCCTCTGCACTGACCGATTGGCGCCGTGCGCGGGCGGCCGGCACATTGGGTGCATTGCAGCCAATGCGCCGTGGCCCACAAAAGGCACCTGCCAATCCATTGCAAGCTGAGCTGGCCAAGGCCAACCGTGAGGTGACAGCCTTGCGGCGCCGTCTGGATCAGGCGGAAGCCATCATTGCCATCCAAAAAAAAGTGGCGGGACTTCTGGACGAGATGGAGCAGACGCAAGAGCGCAGCGGCAAATCATGATGGCCGTCGCGATTGCATTGCCCACCGGCAGCGGCTTGACCTCGGCTGTCTGCGCCGCGCTATCATTATCGCGCGCGAGCGTTCTTCGACAGCGTGCGGCGCTGACGGCACCACCACGCACACGCCCACCGCGCGCAGCGTCTTCGCGGGCTCTGCCGGAAAGGGAAAGAGACCAGGTATTGCACCACCTGCGCGAACCCCGCTTTGCGGATCAGACGCCCACAGAGGTCTTTGCCACCTTGCTGGATGAAGGCACCTATCTGTGTTCAATCCGCACGATGTATCGGATATTGGCCGCGCAGGGCGAAGTTGGCGAACGCCGCCGACAGCGCACACATCCCGTCTATCAAAAGCCTGAACTTCTAGCTGAAGCCCCCAATCAGGTCTGGTCTTGGGACATCACCAAGCTGAGGGGCCCGGTGAAATGGTCCTACTTCTATCTCTATGTCATCCTCGACATCTTCAGCCGCCGCGTTGTTGGCTGGCGCGTCGAGCACGCGGAGAGCGCCAGCCAGTTCAAAGAGCTGTTCATCGACGCGATGGAAAAACACGAGGTTCCACGCGATCAGCTGACATTGCATGCAGATCGCGGTGGGCCCATGAAGGCAAAGACGACAGCCCTGATGCTGGTTGATCTTGGTGTGCTCAAGTCCCACAGTCGGCCCCACACCTCAAACGACAACCCGTTCTCCGAAGCCCACTTCAAAACACTGAAATATCAGCCAGAGTTCCCCAAGAACTTTGAAACCATCGAGCAGGCTCGCGCATTCTGCCGCAGGTTCTTTGCATGGTATAACCAAGACCATCATCACGCCGGGATTGGTCTGATGACGCCCGACCAAATCCATTTTGGGCAGGCCCAAGAAATCTACACCGCGCGACAAGCAACACTAGACGCGGCATTCCTCGCCACGCCCGAACGCTTCGTACACAAACCACCAAAACCGCCTCAAATCCCGACCGCCGTCTGGATCAACCCACCAAAACCAACCGAAGAAACCCAAGCCTAAAGTCCAAAAGCCACTGTCTCAAAGTCGTTGACACGTTCCGCGGCACCGGTATGTCATAAACCTGACGCCTCTCCACCGCCTTGATCATCCCAGCCGTCAAGCCATGCTGACAGGTGCCACAGGCCTCAGCCTCATGTCGCTCCACAAAGTCAGGCGTTGCTGTCTGACGTAGGGTGTCGCCTCGGTGGCCAACTTAACCACCACTTTTCTTACCGGACTTACCACGCAGGCTACGCGGTACCGGCTTCTTCAACCCATCACTCGAAGGCGGCTTGCTGCTATTACTGCTGTTCTTGGCCAACTGACGCCGCAGATCCGCATTCTCTTGCGCCATGCTCGCCAACGCGGCTTCCAACTCGGCGATCCTGCGCAGAGCCGTGGCGAGGAGTTGTTCAAGAGCAGTAACTTGGTCCATTCCACCAATGATTCAGAGAAATCGTCACAGCGCCACGAAATTCAGACCACAACAGAAAATTCATGCGCCTAATGGTCAAGGAGACTCACATCAAAACTGACAAAAACCCGTTATCGGCTGGGGTGCTTGGGAGTTACTGTGAAATTAAATCTAGGGTCAGCGTCACTTCTTCGAAAGATGTTGTGGCAAATGACGCTGGGAACGCACCCCATGCCAGCCCCTGTTTAAGGGGTATAGCCGGAATTGAAACATGAGTTTTGAACCATTGTTTTGTCTGCACAGCCGCCATTCGGCACCGTTCCAAAAACCCTTGTCTTATGAATATCCCAGCTTTTGTGCGAAACAAGAGCCACCGATCAGCATTCTAGAGTGCTGATCGGTGGTGGTGGTTGGATCGGCAAACCCTTGGTTTTTGAGGACCGTAAACGAGTAGGATCAACCATCACCTTCGCCAAAGGCCTGAACGGCTACAGAGCGGCACAAAGCCCTCTAGGACAAGCATAGGATATGACGAAGATGACAGATGATACCATTGGGATCGATATTTCCAAAGCCACTTTGGACATTCACCGGCTAAGCGACGGGAAGACGATGTCGTTTAGTAATTGCCCTGCAGGATTTAAGGCGCTTTCCAGGTTCTGCGCAAAGACGGCAGTGGCACGCGTTGTTTATGAAGCAACAGGTGCCTATCACAGCGGGCTTGAACGCGCTTTGGGCGCACATTTGCCATTGGTAAAGGTGAACCCTTTGCAGGCGCGCCGGTTTGCACAAGCCCAAGGCTTGCGCGCAAAAACAGACGCTGTTGATGCCAAAATGCTGGCAGACATGGGGAATGCATTTGCATTAGAACCGGATGAGCCAGCAGCTGAAATTCAACACGATCTGAAAGAGTTACGCTCATTTCGGTCAGGATTGATCAAGGATAGAACCGGCATCATGAGCCGAATGAAAACTCAAACCCTGTCCATCACGCGCCGCCAAAGCAAAGCCCGTTTGGCTCAGGTAGATAAGCAAATCGCTGAAATCAATGCTGAAATTGAACGCTTGATAAACTCCAGCGATAAACTGGCGCACTCGATGAAAATCCTCCGCTCCATTCCAGGCGTCGGCGCTATCTGTGCTGCCACCATTTTGATAGAGATGCCCGAGACCGGGAGTATGGACCGGAAGCAGGTGGCCAGTTTGACTGGCCTAGCCCCGATGACGCGTCAATCGGGGCAATGGCGCGGGAAATCATTCATTCAGGGTGGGCGGAAAATAGTGAGGGATGCACTCTACATGCCGGCCTTGGTAGCGATGCGACACAACCCAGACTTCAAGGCTAAGTATCAAGCCCTGATCAAAGCAGGAAAGCCCCCCAAAGTCGCCATAACGGCACTCATGCGAAAGCTCATCGAACTCGCCAACGCTCTCATCAAAGCAGATCGAAATTGGGTGACAAAGGGGGCTTGATCAAGACGGATACTCGTTTTTGGAACATGCGAAAACCCACTCAATTTACGCTCCCAAAAACCCCGTTCAAATCCCATCCAGTTGTGGAGGTTTTTGCGGCTCTTCTCCGCTTTGTTGAGTTATTCTAGGATTTCAAATAGAACATAGATTGATTATCTGGGATGGATGATTGTCTAATTTTGAGTTTGAAGTATTCGGTATCTCTGATGCCCCTGGCTCGTTTGCGGATCATTCCTATACTGACATTACCAGCCTCTATCCTGGCGCTTGTCAGCTTGTGTTTCGCGTAGTTGCATATGCCCACACAATGTTTTCTTAGGGATTTTGCGAACTTTTTCAGATAGAGCATGTGTGACTGATCTGCGATCAGGCACCAATTTTCCAGTTGCTCTGACATCCCCTCAAATGATGGGGCGCTCCACAGAGCCTGAAGCTGTTCTTTTAAGACGTAAAGCGTATTCAGGTTGCTATTGCTCTCCAGCAACGTTTGCAGCTTGTTACTTTGTTTTTCAGTCAACTTATCCGCATTTTTGAGCAACAGATAATGCGTGCCCTTCATCAACTCTTTACCACTTGGATCGGCCTTCCTGAACTCAAGGCGACGCTGATTATGGATAGCCTTGCTGTAGTTTTTCATGACGTGGAAACGGTCAAATACGATGTCGGCCATCGGCAAGGACTCCCTGACAGCCTTTTGGTAGGCAGGCCCCATATCCATCGACACGGCCTTTATTTTATGGGCTGTATCTGGCCGCAGCTGTTTCAAAAACCTTGAAAAAACTTCGGCAGTTCGACCAGCTTCCACCCAGATCAGATGCCCTCCGACCATATCGTAGACCACCGTCATATAGTCATGACCTTTCGCCCGGGCCACTTCATCGACACCAATGTAATCCAAGCCAGCAAGCTGTGCGGGATCAAGCGCAGGGAGCGTTTCCATCAGGTATGCCTTGTCGATATTCTTTACCGTCTCCCATCGTATACCTAAATGCCTGGAGACAGCCAGAATGGATAAATGACGGCACAATCCACTGATAAGATGGCAAAATCGATGGGTGAAACGGCACCCTTTATCAACAAAAGGACACGCCTCAATGCGGCGCTCACCCTTGCTAATAAAAACCTGCGCTAGCTCAATCTCAATCACACAAGGATACCCAAAAAACGGGATGTCGTTTACTTGTCGGCGAATATGTTGGTTGATGCTACCCTTCTTGCCGGTTGCCGGTTGCAGGGTCTATAGCGCTCCTGCGGGCATCCCGACTGCACTGAACAATAACCTTCGCACCGTCTTCAGCCAGCTCAATTTCATTTACACGTTGCCCCTTCAGGCGTAAAATATGTTGCGAGATGTCGATGGTCATATACCTGCCCTATGAAAAGTTGTCAGAAACCTAACATATCAATAGGTTACTTGATGGTCGGCATCTTTTCTTACTCAACAAAGCGGAGAAGAGCCTTTTTTGCCTCACGCGCTATAGCCGTCACTCGTGGTGTTGCAGAATTTCGGTAGGACAGGTTTCAAACCTGCCCTTCACCGCAACGACACCGATTTCAATTCAATTCTTGCAACGCCGCCAAAATTTCCTTGGCGTTGTCACTCGCCCAGTCTGCATCACCGATCAGGCGGCCAATTTCAAACCCGTCTGCGTTTAGAATAATCGTCACAGGCAAGCCAACGACCCCCATATCACGGGCCAACGCCGAATTATTGTCGGTGTGCAGCGGCAGATTTTCCACGCCGATCTCGGCCAGAAACCGTTCCATCGCGGGGAGTTGGTTTGTGCCTGTCGCAATCGTCACGACCTCAAAATCCGCGCCGCCCATTTCTGTCTGCAATTCAGACAGATGCGGCATTTCCTTACGACAGGGCGCGCACCATGTGGCCCAGAAATTTAGCACCACCAATTTGCCGTCATAAGCCGCCAGCGTCAGGTCGGACCCGTCTTCATGCATGAACACAACATCGGACCCGCGATCTACGCCCAACTGCAGCTTCAACATATCCCCCTCACGCATGTCAGCGATCTGCGAGAAATCCGTTTCTGGCAGCGTAGGGGTTTCACCACCCGTGGATGCCAAGTATAGCCCACCTGCAATACCGATGACGGTGGCGGCTGCGAAAATCAGTTCTTTTTTCATCGGGCAATCCTAGCGCTGGAGACAAGTGTCATGTCGGATGATAAATCCTCAAATGCAATGTGGGGCGGGCGGTTTGCCGCAGGTCCGGATGCGATCATGGAAGCGATCAATGCTTCGATCGGATTTGATCGTCGATTGGCAAAACAAGACATTGAAGGCTCCCGCGCGCATGCGGCCATGTTGGCAACACAAGGTATCATCACCGATAGCGATGCGAGCGCGATACGGGAAGGCCTCCTCACGGTGTTGTCAGAAATCGAGGGCGGCACCTTCCCTTGGCGGGTCGAACTTGAAGACATCCACATGAATGTCGAAGCGCGCCTGAAAGAAATCGTGGGCGAAGCCGCAGGGCGTTTGCACACAGGTCGGTCGCGCAATGATCAGGTCGCCGTCGATTTCCGCCTTTGGGTCCGCGATCAGTGCGATGCAGCCGACGGCGCGCTTGTTGCATTAATGGAATCGTTGATCGGCCAAGCTGAAGACGGCGCCGATTGGGTCATGCCTGGATTTACCCACCTGCAAGTGGCGCAGCCCGTGACGTGGGGCCATCACATGATGGCCTACGTTGAAATGTTCGCTCGCGACCGTGCGCGGTTCGCGGATGCACGCAAACGGATGAATGAAAGTCCGCTGGGGGCGGCAGCACTGGCTGGCACGTCTTTCCCGCTGGATCGCCACGCCACTGCGACCGCTTTGGGGTTTGATCGCCCGATGGCCAATTCCCTCGATTCTGTCGCCGCGCGTGATTTTGCGCTCGAATTTCTTGGGGTCGCTTCGATCTGTGCCATGCATCTGTCGCGTCTGGCCGAAGAACTGGTCATCTGGTCGTCGGCGCAGTTCCGGTTCGTGACGATGTCGGATCGCTGGTCCACCGGATCAAGCATCATGCCGCAAAAACGCAATCCGGATGCGGCGGAATTGCTCCGCGCAAAGATCGGTCGGATTTTTGGTGCCAATGTAGCGCTGATGACCGTGATGAAGGGTCTGCCGCTGACCTATTCCAAAGATATGCAAGAAGACAAAGAACAGACGTTTGATGCCGCTGACCACTTGATGCTTGGCCTTGCGGCGATGACAGGCATGGTCGCAGATATGAAAGCGCGGCCAGATGATTTGCGCGTCGCGGCGGCGATGGGGTTTTCCACGGCAACGGACCTCGCCGATTGGCTGGTGCGCGAACTTGGCCTGCCGTTTCGCGATGCACATCACATCACCGGATCACTTGTCGCGATGGCCGAAAAGAAGGACTGTGATCTGCCAGAACTCACATTAGAAGACATGCAATCTGTTCACGTGGGCATCACCAAATCCGTCTTTGACGTGCTGGGAGTGGACAATTCTGTCGCCAGCCGCACATCTTACGGGGGAACAGCGCCGGACAACGTGCGCGCGCAGATTGCCCGTTGGAAAAAGGATTTGTCATGACGCGATCCATATTTGTTCTGCTGGCGCTGACATTTGTCGCAGCGTGCGGTGCCAACGATCCGCCGTTTCGCCCGACCGGAAATGCAGACATCAACATCGGGCCGAACGGCGTGGGCACCACTGCGGGTGTCGGGGCGACGAACGGGACGTTCAGCGTCGGACTTAGCCGTTAGATGCGCTGGCTTTTCTTCGCCTTATCGGTCTGGGGCACGATCCACCCGATGTCGTATTTCATCGCGTGGTTTCAGGCCAACACGTGGGACATCATGGCGATGGTGGATGCGTGGCACGCCAATGCCGCATCGTCCGGACTTGTTTGGGACCTGACGATCGCAGCGGTCGCACTGACAATCTGGGTAATCGGCGAGACCGTGCAAACCCGCCACTGGGTCCGCCTGATTGCCATCCCCGCGACGTTCGGCATCGGGGTCAGCTGTGGTTTGCCACTTTATATTTTTATCCGCATGGGCCAGACCGATGCCACGCGCACCTAAATTGAGAGTCTGATGGATCATTTCTTGTATCGCGACGGCCAGTTGATGGCTGAAGACGTCAACATCGCGGAAATCGCGGCGCAGGTCGGCACGCCGTTCTACGTCTATTCAACCGCGACACTATTGCGCCATTTCAAACTGTTCGATGATGCGCTTTCGGGCATGGATCACCTTGTGTGTTTTGCCGTGAAATCGCTGTCCAATGTTGCGGTGCTTAAGCTGCTTGGCGATGCAGGTGCGGGCATGGATGTCGTATCGGGCGGGGAATACCTGCGCGCGAAAGCCGCAGGCGTGTCCGGCGATAAAATCGTGTTTTCCGGCATTGGCAAAACCCGCGAAGAAATGCGCCTCGCACTGGAAGGCGGCATTCGCCAGTTCAACGTCGAAAGCGAACCCGAGATGGAGGCGCTGTCGCAGGTCGCCCTGTCGCTGAACACCGTCGCGCCGATCACCGTGCGGGTTAATCCGGATGTGGACGCAAAGACCCACGCCAAGATTTCCACGGGCAAGAAAGAAGATAAATTCGGCATCCCGATCAGCCGCGCCCGCGAAGTCTACGCGATGGCGGCCAAACTCCCCGGTCTCAAAGTCATCGGCATCGATGTGCATATCGGATCACAGCTGACCGAACTGGAACCGTTCCGCCTTGCCTATCGCAAAGTCGCCGAGCTGACCGAACAATTGCGTAGCGACGGGCACGACATCACCCGCCTCGATCTTGGCGGTGGCCTCGGCATTCCGTACGCGCGCGATAACAACGCGCCACCGCTGCCCCGCGAATACGGTGCGCTGATCAAAGAAGAAGTCGGCCATCTGGGATGTGAGATCGAGATTGAACCGGGCCGTCTGATTTCGGGCAATGCGGGCCTTTTGGTCGCAAAAGTGATCTATGTGAAATCCGGTGAAGACCGCGAATTTCTGATCGTTGACGCCGCGATGAACGATTTGGTCCGCCCTGCGATGTATGACGCGTGGCATGATATTGTTCCGGTGATCGAACCTGCCGCAGGCGTGGATCAAACACCCTATGATGTCGTTGGGCCGATCTGCGAAAGCGGCGATACCTTTGCCAAGGGCAGGATGCTGCCGCCATTGGACCCAGAAGCGCTTGTCGGGTTCCGATCTGCGGGGGCGTACAGTGCTGTTATGTCTAGCGAATATAACTCCCGCCCGCTGATACCGGAGGTTCTGGTCAACGGGGATCAATTTGCGGTTATCCGCCGACGTCCGACCTTTGAAGACATGATCAATCGCGATACCATACCGGAATGGATGTAGCCGTTTCGCGCCATCCCTTTTGACAGGAGAGGCCCGCTGACCCCAACCGGACCCACGCCACGGCATTTGAAAATGCCAGTTTTGCTGACCCGTCTGGGGCTGATCGCAGAACGTCTGACGCAAGCGTTTTGGCCGTTCTGGACGGTGCTGTTTTTTACGCTCGCGCCGCTGATGATGGGCTGGCAGGATTTTCTGCCGCTTGAGGTCGTGTGGGGCTATGGGGTGGCAGTACTCGTTGCGCTGGCTTGGACCCTGTATCGTGGTGCGCGCCAGATGGCATGGCCGACCAACGCGCAGGCCATTGCCCGCGTGGACGCCCGACTTCCCGGACGCCCGATTGCAGCACTCAATGACGTGCAAGCCATTGGAACTGGTGATGCTGCATCCGAGGCCGTCTGGAATGCCCACCTGATCCGCATGGAACAAAAGACACACGATGCACGGGCGGTTGAACCCGATTTGCGCTTGTCGTCCAATGACCCGTTCGGGATCCGCTACATGGCCGTTTTGGTCATGGTCATAGCACTGCTGTTCGGGTCGATTTGGCGTGTCGGATCGGTGGCTGACGCGGCAACGGGTGCGGACATCCTTGCGACAGGGCCCGTTTGGGAAGGCTGGATCGAACCACCTGACTACACCGGAAAGCCGACGCTTTATCTTGCCGACATCATCGCCAATCGCGTGCAGGTGGCGCAGGGATCGTTCATCACGCTGCGACTTTACGGCGACGTCGGCGGGCTAAGCGTGTCTGAAACCGTGTCAGGACGCACTGAGGATTTAGGCGCTGCAACTGATCAACAACAGGGTTTTGAAGTGACCCAAGAAGGCGAATTGTTGATTGTCGGGACCGGTGGTCAGACGTGGAAATTCCTGTTGCTCGAAGATGCTGAACCAACTGTTGAGTTGAGCGGACCTATCGAGGCTGACGCACAGGGAGAGATGTCCCAGCCGTTTTCCGCCACTGACGACTACGGCGTCATTGCGGGTACAGCGACAATTGAACTGAATCTTGCAGAATTGCCACGCCGCCACGGTTTGGCGATTGATGGCGACGCGCGCGACGCCATTCTCCTTGACCTACCGATGCCGTTTTCTGGCGATCGTGCCGATTTCGAAGAACTGCTGATCGATGATTTCAGCGAACATCCGTGGGCGAACATGCCGGTCACGATGACGCTGCAAGTCGAAGACGCGCTTGGGCAGGTCGGGTCCAGCGAAGCGCAGCAAATCACTCTCCCCGGTCGGCGGTTTTTTCAGCCCATTGCGCGGGCCGTAATCGAACAGCGTCGAGATATTTTGTGGGCCAAGGCCAACGCACCCCGCGTCGCACAGGTGTTGCGCGCCATATCAAACCGCCCTGATGAACTGTTTCCTGATGAGACAACTTATTTGCGCCTGCGCTATATCATCCGGCGGCTCGAAAATATGGAAACCACGGGCCTCAGCGATGCGGTTCAAGACGAAGTCGTGCTGGCGCTGTGGGAACTGGCTGTGCAGCTCGAAGAGGGATCGCTTGCCAATGCACGCGCCCGTCTTGAACGTGCCCAAGAACGCCTAGAAGAGGCCATGCGCAATGGCGCGTCCGACGAAGAAATTGCCGAACTGATGCAGGAACTGCGCGAGGCGACGAACGACTATATGCAAATGCTTGCCCAGAACGCAGAACCCAACCCCAACGGCACGGATCAGCCAGACAACAACCAAGAAAGCAACAACATCAGCCAAGACGAATTGCAGGCGTTGATGGACCGTATTCAGGAACTCATGGAAGAAGGCCGGATGGCCGAAGCCATGGAGTTGATGGAGCAGTTAAACGAGTTGATGGAAAACCTGCGCGTCACTGAGGGTGAAGGCGGCGAAGGTGGCCCCCAAACCCCCGGCCAGCAATCCATGGAAGACTTGGCTGAAACCCTGCGCGATCAGCAAGACCTGACCGACGAAGCGTTTCGCGATTTGCAGGAACAGTTCAATCAAGGCCAGCAAGACGGGCAACAGCAAGGCCAGGAACCTGGTCAGCAGGGTCAAGACGGCCAAGAAGGTGACGGCAACCAACCCGGTCAGGAGCAGGGCCAAGGCCAAGGTCAGGGCGACAACACCCAAGGCGGTCTGACCGATGACAACGGGCAGGGCGGCGAAGGCAACGGTGGGCCGCAAAGTCTGGCTGAACGCCAACAGGCGCTGCGTGACGGATTAAACCAGTTGCGCAACGGCCTGCCGGGTTTGTCCGGTGACGCGGCGGACAATGCCGAACAATCTTTGGAACGTGCGGAGGGCGCGATGGACGGCGCTGAGGATGCGTTGCGCAACGGCGATTTGGCCGAAGCGATTGATCAACAGGCCGAAGCGATGGATGCGCTGCGCGACGGATTGCGCAATCTTGGGCAGGCTTTGGCTGAAAACCAGATGGATGAACTGCAAGAAGGCCAAGGCACCCAAACGGGCAACGCCGAAGGGCGACCAGAACCCGAACGCCGTGATCCATTGGGGCGTCAGATGGGTAATACCGGACAATTCGGGTCAGAAGAATCGATGTTGCAGGACGAGATTGACCGTCGTGCAGAAGAGCTTCTGCAAGAATTGCGCAGCCGTTCCGCCGACCAAGAACGCCCGCAAATCGAACTCGATTATCTGCGGCGTCTGCTGGAACGGTTTTAGGGATTAGCCTTCGGGGTTCGGTTCGATTGCGGGGGTCGACTGGGCTCTTTCAATCAATTGCTGAAGCTTCTGATCCAGCAAGATGCGTAGCCCGTCCACCCATTCCGCATACGATGTCAGATAGGGCTCGACTTGTGGCACTGCAGCACTGATTTGCGGCGCAAAAACATAGATCGCGAGAGCTACGAGCGCGATAATCACGACATACATGAACCCGCGCTTGAAACCGCCGCGCGGACGCTCAGTATCAGCATCGTAGTTAACAGCAGCGTTCGCAGTGTTGTCAGGACGCAGGGTGGAATTGATCTCTTCGATGTCGGGCAATAACTCGCGGCGCGGCGCGTTGGCATCTTGCGTCATGGCGGCCCCAACGGCGGCACTAACAGCGTCAGCGTTAGCATTTTCTGGCTCACCACGCAGGCGCGCTAAACGTTCCCGCGCCTCGCGGCTGCGGCGGCCCTCGTCGGGGTCATGCGACAAGTCCAGATCGGGCTGTGTTTCGATGGTGTTTGTGTCGGCCTCGCGGGCAGATTTTTCGTATTCCGCTTCTTGGCGAAGGATATTGGTGACGTCGGACGCCATTTCACGCGGTTTTGGCGCTTCGCGAACAGCCTCCGGCTCTGGAATGGGGGCCACATCTGGCTTAGGTGTCGGTTCGGGGATCGGCTCAGGACTTGGCTCTGTCGGGGTTTCAGCCTCGGAACCCAGTTCGGCGGCTACGGATGCACCGGGTTGTTCGAACCACGTATGTCCGCAATTGGAACACTGAACGTCACGACCACCTGTCGGGATGACATCATCCGCCACCTCATATTGCGCACCGCAATTTGGGCAAATCAGCCGCATAACCTTGTTCCTCTGCCTCAAAAGAGCATTCTGCCCGCGTTGTTTGAGGAATCCTACCGTTCCTAACGCCTGAGCGCAAAGGTTTTGCAGGAACAAGGTACAAGCGCAGATTGCATGTGGTGCAGCTTTGCGCCAAAACCGTCCCAACAAACGGGGGGCAGCCGTGATTGAGCTGGACAACGTGGCCTATAATTATGGCGGAGCAGAACTGTTCTCTGGGCTGAACTTGCAGCTTGCCGCCGGGTCATTTCATTTTCTGACAGGACCATCCGGCGCGGGTAAGACCACGCTGTTAAAGCTGTGCTATGGTGAATTGGTCGCGACAAGCGGGCAGGCGCGTCTGTTTGGTCAAGATGCCCGTGGGCTGGATCGGGACGCGGTGGCGCAAACGCGGCGTCGTATCGGTGTTGTGCATCAGGACTGTCAGTTTTTGGATCATCTGACATTGGCCGAAAACATTGCCCTGCCGCTGACCGTGTCGGGACGCACTGCATCCGCTGGCGACCTTTCGGATTTGCTCGGCTGGGTCGGGCTCAGCAAACAAACGGAGCAATTTCCGCCACAACTGTCGGGTGGCGAACGCCAACGCGCCGCACTGGCCCGCGCCGTCATCATGTCCCCAGAGGTGATTTTGGCCGATGAACCTACAGGCAATGTCGACTGGGAGATGTCGCAGCGGTTGCTGTCGCTGCTGGTTGAACTCAACAAGATGGGTAAAACTGTTTTGATCGCCACCCATGATATCAGCCTCATTCGTGCGGCCAAGGCGCAGGTGTCAGCGCGTGTGTTGCGGCTTAAGGATCGCCGCCTGCAACTGGCGGGCGCGGATCTATGATGGATATCCTGAACCGCCTTCTCGAATTGCTCGCGGGGGATCCGCAGGCGGATCGTGCTGTGCCACCCACTGGTTTCACCGCAAGGCTGACAGTGTTGTCGGCGGCTGCGATGGCATTTTTGGCGGTCTTCGCCTTGGCGCTGTCGCTTGCCGCTGGGCGGCTGGCAGATCGCTGGTCGGCAGAACTGGCAAAGACATCGACGCTGCGGATTTCCGCACCGCAAGACCAGATGGATGCGCAGACCCGCGCGGCACTGACGGTGTTGCAATCCACGCCCGGCGTGGCAGAGGCACGGCCGCTGAGCGCGGATGAACAACGCGCCCTGCTTGCGCCGTGGTTCGGGCCGGACCTGCCTGTCGAAAGCCTGCCGATCCCGCAACTGATTGAGATTATCGAAGACGCGGACGGCTATGATGCCACGGGTCTTCGCGCCCGCCTTCAGGCCGAAGTTCTTGGTGCGGTGCTTGATGATCACACCCGTTGGCGCGAACCGCTGGTCGAGGCCGCGTCGCGCCTGCGCTTGCTTGGGATCGTGTCGTTGGCCCTGATCGCAGTCACCACAGCCGCTATGATCACGCTCGCGGCCCATGCAGCCTTGGCGGCCAATGCCCAAGTTATCCGCGTGATGCGCCTTGTTGGCGCGCGTGATATCTACATCGCCCGCGCCTTTGTGCGCCGGTTCACTCTGCGCGCCCTGTTGGGGGCGGCGATGGGCACGACTTTGGGCACTCTCGCGATATTGCTGCTGCCCCGTGCGGACGCAGCGGGCGGGTTCCTGACCGGATTGGGGTTTCAAGGCTGGCATTGGCTGTGGCCACTGGTTATCCCCGTTCTAGCGGGTCTTGTGGCGTTCGTTGCCACACGTCAGGCCGCATTACGCACCTTGAAGGAGCAATCATGAGATACGCCATCCAATGGGTTCGATCGCTGATCTTTGTGATCCATATGTATTTCGCCATGGCCATTGTCGGTGTGGTGTTTTTCATCCCCGTCATCTTTTCGCGACGCGTTGCCATATTTGCCTGTCGTTTCTATTGCTTGTGGGTTCAATGGTCGGCGGGCTGGATGATCGGCCTGAAATGCGAAGTGCGTGGCACCCCGCCAAGCGACGAAGTGCTTATCGCGGCCAAACATCAATCCTTCCTCGACGTGATTATGATCTACGGCGCTTTGCCGACCGGTAAATTCATCATGAAAAAGCTTCTGATGTATGCGCCTGTCTTGGGTCAGTTTGGCCTGCGCGTTGGCTGTATTCCTGTTGAACGTGGCAAACGCGGCTTGGCGATCAAAAAGATGGTCGCAGACGTTGCCGCGGGCCGCGCATTGCCGGGTCAGTTGATCATCTATCCCCAAGGCACCCGCATCTCACCGGGTGTGAAGGCAAAGTACAAAGTCGGCGCTGGCATCCTGTATACGGAACTGGGCCAAGACTGCGTGCCTGTCGCCGCCAACGTTGGGGTGTTCTGGCCAAAACGCGGTATCTATCGCGCACAAGGCACCGCAGTGATCGAATTTCTGCCGCGTATCCCCGCCGGAATGGAACTGACCGCCTTCACCGCCAAGCTACAAGACGTGATCGAAACCCGCTCGAACGAATTGATGCGAGAGGCGGGTTTTACCGCGATTGACGAATGAAAACGATCAATGATATCGCAACGCTTGAGGCACTTTATGATGTGGCGTCGCCAGCATCGTTGACTAAAGTCGTGACGCGCCTGTCGCCGCACTACGTGAAATGGATCAATGCTGCGCGGTTTTGTATTTTGTCCACCGTTGGTCCAGAAGGCAGCGATGGCAGTCCACGTGGTGACGTCGGCCCCGTGGTGCGCATTGTGGATGATAGAACGCTATGGCTTCCGGATTGGCGCGGCAACAACCGCATAGACAGTCTGCGCAATATCGTGCGCGACGGACGGGTGAGTTTGCTGTTCATGATATCCGGATCAACCAACGTGATCCGCGTCAACGGCGCGGCGGTGTTGTCGGACGACCCTGACGTCACCGGCGCGTTTGCGCAATCTGGCAAGCAGCCAAAGTCGGTGATCGTCATCACGCTGAGTGAGGCCTATTTCCAATGTGCCAAGGCAATCATGCGATCTGAATTGTGGACCGGTGCGGCGGTGGACGGCCTGCCAACCGCGGGTCAGTTGTTGAAAGAACAACAGGCGGAATTTGATGCCCAAGCCTATGATGACGGCTATGCAGAAAACGCAAAGGCGAAGATGTGGTAGCCAAGGTTTATGGATTTCTGACAGGCGCAGGCATCACCGCTGTCGCGATATTGGGCTTCAATGTTTGGCGCCATGTCAGTGATGAAGATCGGCTTGAATTGGTGCTTACAGAACACTGTTTGCCCTACGTCTCTGTGGGCGTGACCCCGTTTGATGGTATGGGGCGTGCGATTGGCGTTTATGACGGAATAACCACGGACGAGCGCATTACGAACGGCGGCGCGGCTGTTCTATTCGACGCGCGGTTCGTTGCTGAATGGGGCGAAATCGCTGAACCGCCTGTGCGAATTTGTATGGTGTATGGCAGCACGACGGACTCTGCCCAGCAGGTCTTTGATGTCGCGCCTGACGGGTTTATCGGGCGCGTCAGCAGCATGATCGAACCATTTGGTGATCTGCGCCCCGACGTCGCCGAATTGGATACGACGGACGACAGCGAAAGTCTTGTGCGGTCAATTGCGTGGCGCGAACAAAACGGTCCGAATGACGGTGGGTTAAGCGTGACCATGACCACGGCCGGTGGGTTGATCGCTGAGGTCATGGTTTTCAAGGACCTCGTGCAGAACCCCTAACTCAGCGAGCAATCCGCCACGTCCAAATTCACCACAATAAACGTCTGCGGCCCAAAATCGAGGCCGGACATATCCACGTACAGCTTTGATCCCTCAACGAAAATCGCGTCGTCAGCCAGAACCACTGTCGAGTTTTCCAAATCCTGACCCGCCCCGTTAAACAGCACGCAGTCGGTCAGGAAATCCAGCACATAGCCGTTAAATTCCGGTGCCGGAAACGTGCCGCCCACAGTCTCGGGATAGGTCACGATGATCTGTTGGTCGCGAATGTCGATGATGGCAGGCACGATGTCCCAGCCGTTTTGCACGCCTTCCGGTTCCAGCCCGTATTCGATGCCGTTTGTGACCACCGCCGGATGGCGTTCCCCCACAAAGATTGGGGCCGCCACATCGTCATAGGCCAACGCGCCAAACGTCACCGTGCGCTCCATCAATCCGCCCGCAGCAACCGATTGCGCCGCGAAAATCAAGGAGAGCGCGAGGCGGATCACGCCGCCAAACCCTTTGCACCAAGTTCGAGGTATTTCTGACGCCGCGCATGGCGCAATTCATCCGGGCTCATGGCGTCCATCTGTTTCAGCATGGTGTTGATCGCCGCGCCGACGCCGGTGATCGCGGCCTGTTTGTGGCGATGCGCACCGCCCACTGGTTCGTTGATGATCATGTCACAAACGCCGAGCTCTTTCAGGTTTTGCGCCGTCAGCCGCAGTGCCTCTGCCGCTTCACGCATCTTTTCGGCGTCTTTCCACAGGATCGACGCGCAGCCTTCCGGTGAGATCACCGAATAAACCGAATGTTGCAGCATCGCGACGCGGTTGGCCGTGGCAAACGCCACCGCGCCGCCCGATCCACCTTCGCCGATGATGACGCTGACCAGCGGCACTTTCAGTTGCAGACATTTCTGCGTTGATCGTGCAATCGCCTCGGACTGGCCGCGTTCTTCGGCACCTTTTCCGGGGTAGGCACCGGGCGTGTCCACCAACGTCACAACAGGCAGGCCGAACCGGTCCGCCATGTCCATCAGACGGATTGCCTTGCGGTAGCCCTCGGGCCGCGCCATGCCGAAATTACGCTCAATGCGGGATTTGGTGTCGTTGCCCTTTTCATGGCCGATCACCATGATGGGCCGCCCGTCAAGCCGCGCCAATCCACCCATAACCGCGTGGTCATCGGCGAAATTTCGATCCCCCGCCAGGGGCGTGTACTGCGTG